>JBLNGH010000436.1:0-10302 GCA_050264575.1 Acidobacteriota bacterium
CAGTCTGCGCGAGACGCTGTTCAACGTCCTCGGCGGGTCCGTCGAGGGTGCGCGCGTGCTCGACGCATTCGCCGGCACGGGCGCGCTCGGGCTCGAGGCGTTGAGCCGCGGCGCGCGCCACGCGACGTTCGTCGAACGGGATTCGACGGCGTTGCGCGTGCTCGAACAGAACATCAGGACGTGTGGCGTCGCAGATGCGTGTGTTATCATCCGTGGCGATTTCCCGATTGTGTTGACACGCCGGCAGGTGTTCGATCTCGTCCTGCTCGATCCGCCGTACGAGATGGAGCAGATCGCCGACATCGTCGCTGGCGCGGCGGCGCTCGTGGCGCCTCACGGCACCGTCGTGCTCGAGCACAGCCGTCGTCGGCCGTCGCCGGAGCAGGCCGGCCGGCTGCGCCGGACGCGCGTGCTCACGGCGGGAGACAGCGCGTTGTCGTGGTACGCTCCGGACAGCGCCCCGGCAGCGTCTCGAGTGACGTCCGTCGACAGCTGATGGCTGCACACCCTCGCATCGCGGTCTACCCGGGCACGTTCGATCCACTGACGAACGGCCATGTGGACATCATCGAGCGCGGGCTCGCGCTCTTCGATCGGATCATCGTCGCGATTCTCGAGAATTCTGGAAAACACCCCCTGTTCACGGTCGCCGAGCGCGTCGGGATCATCCGCGAGGTGTTTGCGGACAGGCCGATCGTCGAGGTCGAGACGTTCGGCGGATTGCTCGTCGACTACGTGCGCAGCCGGCGGGCCCACGTGATCGTCCGGGGCCTGCGGACCGTCTCGGATTTCGACTACGAACGGCAGATGGCGCTGATGAACCGCCATCTGAGCTCGGACATCGAGACGGTGTTCATGATGCCGTCGGAACAGTACGCCTACGTCAGTTCGACTTTGATCAAGGACATCGCGGCGCTCGGCGGATCGCTCGCCGGTCTCGTGCCGCCTGTCGTCGACGCGCGGCTCGCGAGACGTCGCGAAGCCGCCACCACACGCCGAGCATGAGCACAGACACGATTCGCCTCTCTGAGCGCACCCGTCACATCGGTCTCTCGGCCACGATGAAAGGCACGATCGAAGCCGAGCGCCTACGTCGTCAGGGGGTCGACGTCGTCGATCTCGGGGCGGGGGAGCCGGATTTCCCGACGCCGGCGCACATCTCCGCAGCCGCCCACGCGGCGCTCGACAACAACTTCACGAAGTACACCGCCAATCCCGGTCTCACCGAGTTGCGCGAAGCCGTCGCGGCGCGCTGTCAGCAGGACCACGGCATCGCGGTCCAGGCATCCGAGGTCATCGTCACGGCCGGCGGCAAGCAGGCGCTGCATCACGCGGCGATGGCGCTGTTCGGCCCGGGCGACGAAGTGATCGCGCATACGCCGGGCTGGCCGACGCTCACCGAGCAGGTCAAGCTCGCCGGGGCGTCGCCCGTCGTCGTCCGGACGCACGAGGACGAGGGATTCGAGCTGCGCGCCGAGACGCTGCTGGCCGCGGTGACGCCGCGTACCCGCGGCATCGTCATCAACTCGCCGGGGAACCCGACGGGTGCGCTCCTGCGCGACGCCGAGGCGAAGAAACTCGCGACCGAGGCGGCGCGCCGCGACCTCTGGATCGTCATCGATCTGTGCTACGACCGGCTCATTTACGACAACGCGGCTCACAACCTCGTGAGGATCTTCGCCGAGGCCATGCGCGATCGGTTGATCCTCGCCGGTTCGGCGTCGAAGTCGTACGCCATGACCGGCTGGCGATGCGGCTGGATGATCGGGCCGACGGCAGTCGTCCAGGCCGCCAACGCACTTCAAAGCCACGAGACGTCGAACGTCAGCTCGATTACCCAGAAAGCCGCGCTTGCGGCGCTCACGGGTCCGCAGCAGTGCGTGCAGGACATGCTGAACGAGTACAAGACGCGTCGCGATCAGCTGCTGAGCTGGCTCGCTGAGGAGCCGCGGCTCCGCGCCGTGATTCCGTCGGGAGCGTTTTACCTGTTCCCGTCCGTCTCCGACTTTCTGTCGCCGAACGGGTACCGCACATCGCTCGAGTTCTCCGACGCGCTCCTCAAACAGGAGCACGTCGTCACGACGCCCGGTGAGGCCTTCGACGCGCCAGGCTTCATCCGCCTTTCGTACGCGACTTCCCTCGATCGCCTGCGCGAAGGCGTGACCCGCTTGATCCGGTTCGGCAGGGGGACGGGAGCTCGTTCCACGGTTTGACTGTCCCCCAGCTCCAGTCAATCGTCGGCGAGCAGTACGTCCGGACCGACGATGATTCGCGACAGCGGTATGGCGCCGACGCGCTGAAGCGCGGGCATCCGGCCGATGTCGTCGTCCTGCCTGCGACGACCGGCGAGGTTGCGGCGATCGCGCGATTCTGCAACGAGACACGGACGCCGCTGGTCCCGCGCGGCGGCGGCACGGGGTTCACGGGCGGCGCGGTGCCCGTTCGCGGGGGCATCGTGATGAGCCTCGAACGGATGAACCGCATCGTCGAGATCGACGAGGCGAACCTGCTGGCGATCGTCGAGCCGAACGTGATCACCGGCGACCTTCAGGATGCCGTTGAGCGCGTCGGCCTCTTCTATCCACCCGATCCTTCGAGCCTGCGCCAATCGGTCATCGGCGGCAACGTCGCGGAGTGCGCGGGCGGACCGCGCGCGTTCAAATACGGCGTCACGAAACAGTACGTGCTCGGGCTCGAGGCCGTCCTGCCGAACGGCGACGTCATTCGCACGGGCGGGAAGACCGTGAAGAACGTGGTCGGCTACGACCTGACGCATCTGCTCGTGGGTTCGGAGGGCACGCTCGCGATCCTGACGCAGATCATCCTTCGGCTCATTCCGCAGCCGCCCGTCCAGGCGACGCTGCGCGCGACGTTCCCGTCCGTGACCGATGCGGTCAACGCCGTCACCGGGCTCATCCGCGCGCGTGTCATTCCGGGCGCCCTCGAGCTCGTCGACGGCGAATGCCTCGCGGCCGTCGCGCGGCATCTCGGCGGAAAGTCGCTGGCGCCGGCGGGCACCGCCGCGCTGCTGCTGATCGCCGTCGACGGGCTGTCCGAGCTGGTGAGCGGAGAAGCCACGCGCGTCGAGCGCGCCTGCCGCGAGGCGGGCGCCACCGAGGTGCTTCGAGCCGCCGACGCAGCCGAAGCCGGCGAGCTCTGGCGAGTCCGCCGCGAGCTGTCACCGGCGCTGCTGACGATCTCACCGATCAAGTTCAATCATGACGTCGTCGTTCCCAAGGCGCGCATCCCGCAGCTGTTCGACCTGGTCCAGCAGCTCAAGACGCAGTTCCGGTTGACGATTCCGTGCTTCGGCCACGTCGGCGACGGCAACATCCACGTCAACATCATGGTCCCCGAACATGACGAGGACGCGATGCGGCGGGCCCACGCGGCCGAAGGCGAGCTGTTCAAGGGTGTGGTCGCGCTGGAAGGATCGATCACCGGCGAACACGGCATCGGGTTCACGAAAGCCAAGTACCTGGGGCTGGAGCTGACGCCGGAGACGATCGCGATCATGAAGCGGATCAAGCAGGCGTTCGATCCGAACGGGATCCTGAATCCGGGGAAGATCTTTGCGACCGACACAAAGTAGCGCGGATTGGTGTCCAAATCCGCGCATGAACGACTTGCAAGGTTTCGATCAAATGAGATTCGCGTTCAGCGTGCTGATCGTCGTGCTCGCGCTTGCCGGCAGTTCTCGAAGCGCCGCGCAGTCGCAGGCGCCGCCGGTCACGGTGGTGCTCGAGACCGAGAAGGGGAACATCGAGATCGAGGTGAACGTCGCGCGCGCGCCGGTGACGTCGGAAAACTTTCTGAAGTACATCGACGGCGGCTTCTACGACGGCGGGCGGTTCACGCGCACGGTGCGGCCGGACACGGAGAACCGGGCCGACTTTCCGATCCAGGTCATTCAGGCGACGGTGAGCGCCGCGCGTGCCAGGGAAGCGTTCCCGCCGATCGCCCTCGAGCGCACGAACGTGACCGGACTGCTGCACAAGAACGGCGTCATCTCCATGGCCCGCGGCGGACCCGACTCGGCTACGAACCAGTTCTTCATCTGCATCGGCGATCAGCCGGAGCTCGATTTCGGCGGCAAGCGCAATGCGGATGGCCAGGGGTTCGCCGCCTTTGGCCGCGTCGTCATCGGCATGGACGTCGTCGAAGCGATTCAGCGCGCACCGGTCGCGAAGAGCGCGCAGGATCCGAAAGTGCTTTCGCAGAACCTCGCGCCACCGATTCTGATCACCAAGGCGCACCGGAAAGCGTCGCCGGCAGGTCCTCCATTACCCATTACCAATTACCGATTACCAATTCCCTGACATGCCGACCGTTGCCGTCATCGGGGCGTCGGCCAATCGCCGCAAGTTCGGGAACAAAGCGCTGCGCGCCTTTCGGCATCGCGGCTATACGGTCGTGCCGATCAATCCGCACGAACGTGAGATCGAAGGCGAGCGCGCCTATGCCAGCGTGCTCGACTATGCCGGCCGGATCGACGAAGCGACGTTTTACGTGCCGCCGGAGATCGGCGAGGGTCTGCTCGATCAGGTCGCGGAGAAGGGGATTCCGAAGGTGTGGCTCAACCCTGGTGCTGATGCCAGGGCAGTCGTCACGCGCGCGCGATCGCTCGGGTTGGAGACGATCGTCTCGTGCTCGATTCTCGGCATCGGCGAGTCGCCGGGCGACTACTAGCAGGCCGCTCCAAGTTCCGCTGCCTTCGGGGTTGCACACTCGCGATGCCTCTGCTGTTCTCCTACGGCACCCTGCAGCAGGAAGCCGTGCAATTGTCGACATTCGGACGGGTGCTTGACGGACACCCGGACGCACTCGTGGGGTTCGAGCAATCGCTCCTGAAAATCGACGATCCGGCGTTCGTGGCGGCAAGCGGCAAATCGCATCACGCGATCGTGAAATTCAACGGCAGAGATGACAGCCGCGTGACCGGCATCGTGTTCGAGGTGACGGAGGCCGAGCTTGTGAGCGCCGACCGGTACGAGCCGGCGGGCTACACACGCGTCATCGCCACGCTCGCGTCAGGGACGGAGGCGTGGGTCTACGCCGACGCCGGGACACTGCCTTGAAATCAGACCGCCGCGACTCCTGAGCCACCTCAGAACCCAACTGACGACGCGCGGATTCCGGGAAGCACCACTTTTCAAGACGCGTCCCGCCTCAGGGGTCTTGACGTAGCCGCGGGCGGTCTTATAATGCCAATCAGATAAGCATTATGACGTTCGGTTCGGGCGTGCTCCTCGGCGAGGTCGAGCAGCTGATCCTGCTGGCGGTCCTGCGTCTCGGCGAGATGGCGTACGCAGTCCCAATCCGCGCGCTCATCGAACGCGAAACGGGCGTTCGCGTGTCGCGCGGAACGATCTACGTCACGTTGGAACGCCTCGAGCGCAAGGGCTACGTGACGTCCTGGTTTTCGGATCCGCGGGCCGTGCGAGGGGGAAAGGCGCGGCGATGTTTCCGACTCAAGCCGCCGGGAATCGCCGCGGTGAAAGCCTCCAAGCACGCGGTCGATCGATTGGCGCGTGGCACGGTCGCGGACAAGCCGATCGAGCGCGAGCGATGAAGCGCGACTGGCTTGGTCGATCAGTGCTTCGGCTCGTGCCGGCGTCCTGGCGTGCGGCCGTGCGATCGGACATCGAGGAAGAAGCGCGCGCCGGTGGGCGGGGTCCGGTGTGGTGCGCATGGCAGATCGTCCGGTTGGCAGGGCCGCTCCGATGGGCGGTGACGGGAGACGCAATGTGGTCTGATGTGCGATTCGCCGCTCGGTCGTTGCGGTCGGCCCCGTGGTTCACTCTGACGGCCGTCACCACGTTCGCGCTTGGGATCGGCGTGAACGTCGCAGTGTTTTCCGCCGTCGAGCGGATGTTGTTCCGCCCGCTGCCGTACGCGGACGCCGGCCGGTTGATGTTTCTGAGGAACTGCAACGTCAGGACCGGTTTCTGCGGCGGTTCATTTCCGGCCCAAATCGCTTTCGAGCTCCAACGGCAATCCACGACGATCGAAGACCTCGCGGTGTTTGCCTTCGCCGGTCAGTACCGAGTCTCGCGCGATCCCGACGAGCCGCCCGTGCTCCTGATCGGTGTCTCGCCGCGTGCGCTCAAGGTGCTCGGTGTCCAGCCGGCATTCGGTCGCGACGCGACCGCTGAGGAGATCGCAAGTAAACGACCACTCGTCTGGATCAGCCACGAGACCTGGACCGCGCGGTTTGCCGGGACATCCGACGTCCTCGGACGCCGAATGTGGGCGGGCACCGAGGAGGCGGAAGTCATCGGCGTCCTGCCGCGAGGCTTCATACCGCCGGCCTGGTCGCAGCAGGTGCCGCGGTGGGACGGACTGGTCCTCGAATACGACGGCTGGGCCGGAATCGCACCGACCGGTGGCGTTGCGGCGCCAATCGTCCGGCTTCGTCCCGGGGCATCGCGCGATGCGGCGCAGGCTGAGATCGCAAGCCTTGTGACCGCGCTTCCGCTGCCAACTGCACCGGCCGGCAGACCGGCAAGTGAGCGTCCGACAATCCGGGTTGATCCCGTGCGAGACGCCCTCCTGTCGATGTATCGCACGTATCTATGGCTTGTGGTCGCCGCGGCTGCAACCGTGCTGGCCGTTGCCGCAGCCAACCTGTCGATCCTTCTGCTGGTCCGGGGCCGCGCGCGAGCGCAGATTGTCGCGGTCAGCGCCGCCTTGGGGGCATCGAGATTGAGGCTGGCGAGAGTGGCCCTGCTGGAAAGCGCGATCGTCTGCGCAGGCGGCGTCATTGTCACGCTGGTGGCGCTGGCGTTCGCCGCGAGGTCGCTGCGCGCAGTCCTGCCGCCGATTTTCGCGCGCTACGCGTCCGGCATCGACGATACGCGCGTTGTGGGCTTCTCATTGCTTGTCGCCTGCGCAAGCGCCGCGATAGCAGGGTTGTGGCCCGCATGGCGCGCCAGTCGGGTCGACCTTCGTGCCCTTCTGCACTCGACGACGAGATCGGGCCGAGTCAGGACCGTCGGCGGGCGTAGCCTGCTGGCAATGGAAGCGGCCTTGGGCACGACATTGGTGCTTGGGGGAGTACTGTGCCTGCGAAGCTTCGCGGATATCGTGGCTGAAGATCTCGGCTTTGCGTCGTCGGATCTCTTTGCGGTGAGCGTGCGGCCGCCAACGCGTCCGGCCTCCGAGCAGCTGGCAATGACTTTTTACGACGAGGCGTTGGCTGCTCTCAGGAGTATTCCAGGCGTGCGATCGGTCGGCGGAGCTGATGTCATCGTGGCGTCAGGGATGGCGCCGATGCGCGGATTCAGCAAGGCGTCTCCGTCGCCGGGCGGCCGGTACCAAATCACATCCAACTACTTCGAGACGACAGGCACCCGGCTCATTGCCGGACGCAGCTTCACCGACGTGGAAGTGCAAACGGCGGCGACCGTTGCCATCCTCAATGAAGCCGCAGTTCGTCTCGTCTGGCCCGACCAACCTGTGGGCTCCGCGGTTGGGCGAGTGCTAACGCTCCCGGAGGATCCTCCTCGAGAGGTTGTCGGTCTCGTGCCTGCGCTCAAGAGCCGGTACGACGCCCCACCCGTCCCGTCGCTCTACCTTCCCAGGGGTGCGGAGCGGTCATCGTTCAGTCAAGCGGTCGTGCGGATGCAGCCCGGTCGTCCGCTGGACGTACGCGCGGTTCGCGCCGCGGTGAGCGTCCGTGTCGGCGAGGCGTCCGTGGACGTACGGTACTTGCCCGCAATACTGGAGACGGACCTCGTGGATCCCAGATTCCGTGCCGTGCTCCTCGGCACGCTCGCCTTGACGGGATTGATTCTCGCCGCAATTGGTCTCTACGCCGTGGCGAGTGCGGACGTTGGCCTTCGCCGATACGAAACAGGTGTCCGTCTAGCGCTCGGCGCGACGGTCAGCGAGGTGTCGCGCCGCGTCATCGCGGATATTTGCCGGCCCGTACTGGCGGGCGTCGCCATCGGCCTGGTCTTCTCGTACTGGTCGGCGCAGTTCTTTCAGTCGTTTCTTTACCGCGTCGACGGCCGCGATCCGTGGACCTATGGACTCGTCGCCGCGACGTTGATCGGAACGGCGATTGCTGCCGGCTGGCTGCCGGCGCGACGGGCGGCGTTGACGGATGCCGCGTCGGTCCTGAGGGCGCAGTAGTCTTCACGAAGCCTGATTCGTGTTGGCCACGGTCCAGCAAGCTGTTGCGCGGAAGCGGCAACCAGCTGACCCTGAACCGCGGAACGTCCGAATCGAATCCCGGAACCTCGGCACTCCGGAACCCCCGGAACCGACTCCTTTTGTGCTAGACTACCTCTGTCTGTCCACATCGCGGCCACAGCCAGGAGGCCGCGCCGTCGTTACCGTTACTTCCCAAACCTAAACTTGTTAAGTTCCACCGACCCCTATGGCAAACCACCAGAAACGCTCCTCAGGGCGCCAGCCTGTCGAAACGGCCGTCGCTGACCAGACGTCCGACACCTCCGGCGCCATGGACAACCAGTCACCCCAACCCGCGCCGAATGGTGGGGACGCCCCCCGCCCGCAGACCAAGCCCGTCCAAACGCTGAACATCAACGATCTGAAGGATCTGAGCATTCAGAAGCTCACCCAGATCGCGAAGGACCTGAACGTCGCGGGCGCGACGGGCATGCGCAAGCAGGATCTGATCTTCCAGATCCTCAAGGCGCAGACCGAGCTCAGCGGGTTCATGTTCTCCGAGGGCGTGCTCGAAGTGCTGCCTGATGGTTTCGGGTTCCTCCGTGCCCCCGACTACAACTATCTGCCGGGTCCGGACGACATCTACGTTTCGCCCTCGCAGATCCGGAAGTTCGATCTCCAGACCGGCGACACCGTTTCCGGTCAGGTCCGGCCGCCGAAAGATGGCGAGCGGTATTTCGCCCTGATCAAGGTCGAGGCGGTCAACTTCGAGGCGCCCGACCAGGCGCGCAACAAGCTGTTCTTCGAAAACCTCACGCCGCTCTATCCGCAGGAGCGCATCCGGCTCGAAACGACGAACGACAATCTCTCGGCACGCGTCATGGATTTGATGACGCCGATCGGCAAGGGCCAGCGCGGCCTCATCGTCGCGCCGCCCCGGACCGGAAAGACGATGCTGCTGCAGAACATCGCGCAGTCGATTACCACCAACCATCCGGAGATCTATCTCATCGTCCTGCTGATTGACGAGCGGCCCGAAGAAGTCACCGACATGCAGCGGTCCGTTCGCGGCGAGGTGATCTCCTCGACGTTCGACGAGCCCGCGCAGCGGCACGTGCAGGTCGCGGAGATGGTCATCGAGAAGGCCAAGCGCCTCGTCGAGCACAAGAAAGACGTCGTGATTCTGCTCGACTCGATCACCCGGCTGGCCCGCGCCTACAACACGGTGGCGCCGCCGTCGGGCAAAGTGCTGTCAGGCGGTCTCGATTCGAACGCGCTTCAGAAGCCGAAGCGGTTCTTTGGCGCGGCGCGCAACATCGAAGAGGGCGGGTCGATCACGATCATGTCGACGGCGCTCATCGACACCGGCTCGCGCATGGACGACGTGATCTTCGAGGAGTTCAAGGGCACGGGCAACATGGAGATCCACCTCGACCGCAAGCTGGTCGACAAGCGCGTGTTCCCCGCCATCGACATCATCAAGAGTGGCACCCGCAAGGAAGAGCTGCTCATTCCGAAAGACGATCTCAACCGGATCTGGGTGCTTCGCAAGGTTCTCACGCCGCTGTCGCCGGTCGAGGCGATGGAGCTGCTCCTCGACAAGATGGGCAAGACGAAGAGCAACGGAGATTTTCTCGCCGCGATGCAGAAGATGGGGTAGAGGCTTCGCTTCGCGGTTCCGAAGTTCCGAGGTTCCGAAGTTCCGGGGTTCTCGGACAGCAGAACCGCGGAACCGAGCTCTTGAGAACCCGGAACTCCGGAACTGCGGAACCCCGGAACCGACAGGGTTTTTCTTTACCGATCCTTCCACACGTCAGGCCGCCGTTCGCCAATCAGGTGATAGTTCTTTTCGGTGATCGCGCGTACGACAAGCGGCCGATCAGCGTACAGGGAACGTTCGAACACGCGGTCCTTCGCAATTGCAAAGTGGGTTACAGCGCCTGAAAGTAGCAGCGTGACTGCGGAGATCCGAATCCACCGCCTCGCGAAGAGCGGCTGCCAGACGTAGAAGGAATAGATCATTACGGCCGGCAGCGTCACGTAGAACGTGTGCGACGACGGGGCCTTCACGGAGAAGGCGAAGCTCAGGTAGATCAAGCCAAGAATCAAGAGCGTGCACGTTTTCACGGCCGGCCATTCGGGCGGCCCTTCCCGCCGGAAGAACCC
>JBLNGH010000437.1:0-8044 GCA_050264575.1 Acidobacteriota bacterium
TGGGACTCGGGATGGCGCGCGTCGTCGGCTGGGCCATTGCGTTTCCGATGTGGCTGGCGATTGTCGAACGAAATTGGCAGGCGAGATTCGGACCGATCGCGCGGTTTGCGTTGCAGGTGCCGCTCTGGGTGGCGGCCGCGCTGGTGGCCGATTGGATCAGCGGTCAGGCGAGAATCAATTTGGGGTGAGTGACGGGGATCGAACCCGCAACCACCGGAGCCACAGTCCGGTGCTCTACCATTGAGCTACACTCACCACACAAACTACCAATCTAGCACTTCAGTCAGGAAGGCGGGAAGCCGGGAACCAAGAGCTCTTCCTCCCAAGCTTCCTGGCTTCCAAGCCCCCAGACTCCCAAGCTACCTGAACTTGTACAACCGATGCCCTTGCGCATCGGCGCCGAGGAGCTGCAGATCGCGGCGATCCGCAAGCGCAGCGATCACCCCGGGCGCCTCGGATCCAAATCGTTCGAGATGCACCATCACGTGGGTCGCACCCTCGCGCTTCATCGCCGCGATTGCCCAGTCGCGGGGAAAGAACCAGAAGCTCTCGGCCCGCCGGCGATATGACATCGGTGTCGCGCCGCTCGTGCCGTTCATCACCGGCTTCCAGTGTGCGGTCGCGTTGAGCACGTATTCGCCGTTTTCGAAAATCGCGTCCGCGGGGTAGAAAGGAACCTCGACGAGCATCACGGGCTCGCTGGCTTCCGCCAGCAACGCGTAAATGGACGGCACCCGGTTGAAGGGCTGCGTCCGGACCGGGCTCTGCCACACCTCGACGGTGACGGCGGCGAGCAGCGCTGCCACCAGCGCGATCCGCGAGCGCATCGATGCACGACGCTGCTCGAGCCAGGCGACGCCGAGTCCGGCCAGGAGCGCGACGGCAATCAGGTAAAGGAAACCAAACCTGGCGGCGGCGCGCAGGCCGCGAAGCGGCAGCACCCATTCGTAGAGCCACCGGTAGATGACTGTCGACGGGCCGAACGACAGCACGATGCCAATCATGGCCAGCGACACCAGCATCGCGACGCGGCGTCGGCGTCCACCGTCTCCTCGGATTGTGAACGTGCCGATCGCAGCGAGGCCGAGCGCGACGAAGCCAACGAACAGCACGTTCACGTCGTCGCGGAAGAACACCGCGGACCAGGCGCGATGAACGTGGCTCGTCGACGTGAGATAGCCCGCCGGTGTGGCGGAGAACTGCGCGACGACCTCGATCGGACGCGTCGCACCCGAAGCGGCCACGCGAAGGTAGGGCAGCAATACGGGCGCGGCAAGCGCGAGGCCCAGGCAGGACGCGCCGGCAATCGCGAGGACATGCCGCCAGCGCCCGCTCAGCATAGCGATCGTGGTCGCAACGGCGATGACGAGTCCGGCAAGCGCCAGCCAGTAAACGGAGTTTGCCGCCGTCGCCCCGACGACCAGTGCGAGAAGGACGACGTCTCGCGCGGAGATTCGGTCCGCCAATCGATCCGCGTAGTAGATCGAGAGCGGCAACGTCCAGGCGTGCGCCGCCTGCAGATGAGGCAGACGCGTCAACAGGTGAACGTTGAACGCCGCCAGCGCCCCGGCGATCAGACCGGCGCGTGACGAGCCCGTCCACCTGGCGACAACGAACCAGCCGCTCCAGGCCGTGAGAACCAGGCCGGCGATCAGGACGAGATTGAAGGCGAGCACCGGCGAACCGCCCAGCCAGAGGACGGGCGCGGCCATCAGGGCCTGGGGCATCAGTGGTTCGGAGTACGTCAGCGTCGCGCGCTCGGGCGCGAAGATGTTGCCGTCGAAGACGTGAAGGGGATCCCGAGGGAGCGTGTGCGCGATCCAGCTGATCGTCCACGCGCACAACTGCGCATCCGCGTTGTGATTGAGCGAGTGCCGCCACGGCGCGCTCGCGATCGGCCAGGTATGAAGGATGGCGAGCGCGAGGAAGATGGAGAGTTGTAAATGACGTACGTAGGGCGGACTGGTTTCCGAGTCCGCCACGTCTGTTTACGATCCCGCCCGCAAAACCCGAATCGTCCGCGTCGCCTGGCCGGCGACGCGTCCGTCCAGCTTCACGATCCCGCGCAGCACGTAGTCGCCCGGTGCCACGCCGGCCAACGGAATCTCGCCGGTGGCGACAAGGCGATCCGGATCGCTCGACATCAGGACGTTCGCGGCGCCGGAGGCCAGTGCGGGTCCGTCCGGGGCGACCGACAGGTCGAAGGCTGCGGCAATCGTTCCGCCCGGCGGTGGCGTGCCGTAGATCTCGAGATAACCCGTCACGCCAGTGCTCGTCGCGGCAAATTGCAGCCGCGGCCGGAAGTTGCCACGGTCCGCGATTCCCGCCATCAGCGTTCCCAGCTTGAGCGGGTCCGCGGAGCTGAGCGCGGCTGTGAACTCGTAGTCCACCGCGCCGCGCCGGCCTGTTGCGTCAACCGCCGCCGCCCGCAGCCGGTAGTCTCCGGGCGGTACCACGGCCGCCGTGACGAGCGGCCGCAGTACGACGCCGGCGCCATCCTCGTTCCACTCGGCGACGATCTGGCCGTTGACGTTGATCAGCGCAAACGCCGCGGACGTCAGCGTCGCCGCCGGATCGGCCGGCTCGAGCGCGACAACGACCTTGATCCGTTCCTTGTCGGTGTTCCGGAACGGAAAGGCGGCGGCGCGCAACTGGAGATCGCGATGGACGGCGAAATCGCGCAGCATCGCCGGCGGTCCGAGCGGTTCGGCGAAGCGATCGAGTTCGTCGATGATGAAGCCGGGCCGGGCGCGGATGAGCACTTTCTGCCGCTTCGTCGCCAGCTCGATCTTGTGCCGCTTGCCGTCGCGTTCCTGCGATCGCGGCTCGAATCCGAGCAGGTAATACGCCGACACCTCGTCGGCGATGCGGGTGAACGCCGTGTCGCCCAGTCCCGACAAGCGAAAGAGCACGCCGCCGGTGACGCCGGCCAGATCCTCGAGCCCTTCGCGGCGCAGTTCTTCGTCTTTCGTCAGCGTGGCGACCGAGTTGCGGTTCTGCGTATCCATCATCGACTCGTGCGGCTGCACGACGTAGAACTGCGCGCGCGCGGCCGCCGCCGCCTTCGCCACGACGTCCAGATCGAGCGGCGTATCGTTGACGTTGGCGCGGACGAACGCACCCGACAGCAGCACGATGGTCTTCGGACCTTCGACATGGGAGACGCCGTTCAGGAAGTCCTCGAGCGCTCGAAGCGAGTTGCGTGACCGGAAGTCGATCTCCCGCGCGAGCCGCATCGCCTCGGTGACGACCTGCGTGATGCAGGAGCTGTCGCCCGGCCCGTGACATTCGCGGCCGATCAGTTCGTTCGTGACCGGCTTGTCGTTATCCAGGCGTTCGCGGTCGACGGCGATCGCCTCCCACAAACTCATGTTCCAGATCGACGAGGTCCGCGGCGCCCGGCCGACGATGGTCGCGAGCGCCTTCCGGACACGCTCGTGATTGGTCGTCAGATCGACTTCGACCCGGCCGTTGGGCAGCGTCACGAGGCCGACGCGATCGGCGGCCGAGAGCCGATCCACGAGTCGTCCTGCGGCTTCAATCGCCGCTTTGCCCTCTCCGGGCCTCAGCTGCTCGTGATCGATGACGATGATGATGATGCGGCCCGGAGAGATGGCGTCGTTCGTCGCGAACGGCAGCGGGAGCGATGTGACGGGTCCGGGCGATTCAGTACTCGTCGCGGCGACCTTGACGAATTGCAGCGCGCGAATGTCACGAGTCCTGCCGTCGACCTTGAGCGTGAGCTCGCCGGGTTTCAGGTCCGTGACCGGCCGGCCGGCCTCGTCGATGACTTGAAAATCCACCGCCACCAGCTCGGTCCCGGCGCGGAACTGCGGCGCGGTCTGCTGGGCGGCGACGGCAGCTGCCGCCAGGACGATCGACGCGAGAGGAGCCAGGAATCGCACGGGCCTGCTGCGAGGATAGATGTTACGTCAGCTGCAGAATCTCCGCGTCCTGGACCATGGTCAAATTACGCCTATGCTGAGAATCCTTCAAACGATGACGCGTTTCGCCGGCGTTCTGCTGCTCACCCAGGCGACGCTGACGTTCGACGACAACCGGCACCCGCCCCTCGACGTCAAGGAGACGGGCCGTCGCGAGCAGGGCAATGCCGTGCTCCGGGACATCAGTTATGTGATGCTCGACGGCGCGACCCGCAATGCCGCGACGATCGTCGAGCCGAAAACCGCGAGCGGTCGTCGTCCGGCCGTGCTCTTCGTGCATTGGTACGGTCCGCCCAGGCCGACGTCCAATCGCACGCAGTTCATTCCCGACGCGGTGGATCTGGCAGGAGCAGGTGTCGTCTCGCTGCTCATCGACACGCCGTGGTCGGACCCCGAGTACTTCAAGAAACGAAAACGCGAGGACGATTACGCGCGGTCGGTGGCGCAGGTGAAGGACCTGCGGCGCGCGCTCGACGTCCTGCTGGCGCAGCCGAACCTCGATCCCGTGCGCGTGGCCTACGTGGGCCACGACTTCGGCGCGATGTACGGAGCGCTCGCTGCGGCGAACGACCAACGCGTCCGCGCGTTCGTCTTCATGGCCGGCGCGCCGTCGTTCAGCGACTGGTTTCTCTACGGCCCAGCCATGCCGCCCGATGCGCGACAGAAATTCATCGACCAGCTCGCGCCGCTCGACCCGACCCGCTACCTGGCTCAGTTCAACGGGCCGGTCCTGCTGCAATTTGCCACTACGGACGAGCATGTCGCCAAGGCGCGCGCGGATCTCGTGATCAAGTCCGTGCGCGCGCCCCACGACGTGCTGTTCTACGACGCCGGACACGAATTGAACGATCAGGCGACGCGCGATCGGATCGCGTGGCTCAAGAGGCAGCTAATCGCTCGTTGAGCCCGGAAGCCTGGGAGCCCGGGAGGTAAGAGTTCTTGCTTCCGAGCTTCCAGGCTGACAGGCTGACAGGGTTCTAGTCTCCGTCAAACATCAGTCGATAGTGCCGGTACCAGTCACTTTGAAACCGCTCCTCCGGGTCGTACTGCCGCTTGGCCGCGAGGAAGTCCCGCATCTGCGGATAGCAGCGCTCGACCTGATCCCGCCGCGCCCAGCGATGGTAGGTGAGGTAATAGCTGCCGTCCGCGGAGATCGCGAGATCGATGAGGTCGCGAAACGTGTCGGCGGCGGCCGCGACTGCCTGCGGCGTGTGCTCGACGTGAAGATTCAGCACCATGCACGCGTAGCGCTGCCGCGCCCACCGGAGAAACGTCTCATCGTCTTTCTCGATGACCCGCACGGTGCCGTAGATGACATCGGCCTGGCGCCGTCGAAGCAGATCGCGCGCGGACGTCATGAAGAGCGCGAGGCGTGACGGCGGCACGTAGAGCTCGGTGATCATTTCGGTGCCCTTGGCGCACGACCGCAAAGCACGGTCGAGATCCGTGTGGTAGTTGTCGACGTACGACGAGAACAGCTGCCAGTCGCCCCAGTAAGTCTGGCCCGATGTCTGAAGATATTTTCGCGAGTACAGCTCGAAGGCGTGCCGCTTGTCGCAATGCGCGTAGAACGTCAGGCGCGCCCACTCTTCCGCCTTGAAGTGCACCGGATCGTCCGTGAGAGGCGTCTCGTCGGCGACAGGCTGGTAGCAGGACATGATGCCGCGGTCGAGGAAGCCGTCACTCGCTTCGTCAGTCATGAACTGATAGTCGCCGTACAGAAAGCCCGCGCGAATCCGGGCGTCGAAGAGCGACATGACCTCAGAGGTCGACGCCATCCTGACGACACGGCGCACCTTGACCCGGGGACGCAGCCTCAGCGTCACGCTCGTGATGACGCCGAACAGTCCGTAGCCGCCGATCGCCAGCCGGAACAGATCGGGCCGCTCGGTGCGCGAGCAGTGGACAACTTGACCGGTGTGGTCCATCAGGTCGAACGATTCGACTTGCTGGACGATCGGCTTGAGCGTCAGGCCACGGCCGTGCACGTTGGCCGACAGCGCCCCGCCGAGGCTCAAACGATCCGCACCCGTTTGCTTTTGATAGATTCCCCACGGCCTGGCCGATCCCGCTTGCGCGCGCTCGAGATACGCGAGCAGCGCGGGCCACTGGATCCCGCTCTGCACGGTGACGTGACCCCGTGCCGGGTCGAAGGAGAGCACGCGATCGAGTGCCCGCGTGTCGATCAGCACGGTACCCTCGCCGAACTGCTGACCGCCCATGGCATGGCGGCCTCCGGCGATCGAGATCGATCGGCCCGACCGTCTGGCTTCCGTGAGCGTCGAACGAAGCTCGCCGATATCGCGCGGCTTGACGATCGCCGCAACGCGCGTTTCGTTCAGCTGTGAATGGATGTCGTTGACCGGCGTGCCGGTCTCGCATGCCGCGCGCTCGACGACCGGCGTGTGCGAAGTCTGCATGGTGACCTCGTCCACGATTGTCGGGCGGGAAGCCGGACGTACTCGGTGAAGAAAGACTGAGAAACTATGAACCCGACGATCTACGGTCCATATCTGTGGATTCTGACGGTGCTCTTGATCGGCCGCGTCATCGGCCAGCTCATCGTCGCGCGCTGGGCGCCGCGATGGCTGCCGCCGATGGAGCAGTGGCAGTCGGGCCTGCTCCGGTATCCGGTGCTGGTCGCAGGTCAGGCGATCGTCCTCACGTTGATGATCTGGATCTCCGTGGACTTCTCGCGGGGCGCCGGATTCTGGGTACGGCCGATGCCCGCGCTGGGACTCGCGGCGTTGTGGTGGAGCTATCTGTACTTCAGCGCGATGGTGGTGCGATACATCGTCCGGATGATCCGCCGGCCCGATCAGCGCTGGCTCGGCGGCACGATTCCAATCATCTTTCACTCGCTGGTCGCGGCGTTTCAGTGGCTGTTCGGGACGTATCACGCGTCGTGGCGATGATGCGTTTGACGGCGCGCCTGGCGTCGCGGCTGATGTTGAAGAGGCCGCCGCGGATGTCGTAGTTGTGCCCGACGAAGTACAAGTCGGGCTGATCGACGCTCACGACACGATCGCGACGCAAACCGAACCCGCAGTCGTCCAGCCGGATCGAGCCTTGCAGCATCCCGACCGCCGCACGGTAGCCGGTCGCCAGAATCACGGCATCGAAAGGCTCCGACGAGTCGTCTCCGAATCTCACCCCGTCCGGCGTGAATTCCTGCAGTCGTCCGCGAATTTGAATCGTTCCTTCCCGGATGGCGTCGACGAGATGAAATCCGATGAGCGGAATCTTCGGGCAACGCGTGGGAGCGGGTGGCGGCAGGACGCCGGGACCACACGCCACCATCTGGATTCGATTGGCCAGGGCCATTGCGGCCCGCTGCGACGCCTTCGGCAGGAAACTGAGGCCGACCGCCAGATAGTGCATCGGAATGCCGGCAATATCCCGCGGCAGCACAGCACCGCCCGTCCGGACTGCGAGCGCGACTTTCGCGCCCGCGCGAGCCAGCTCGACCGCGATCTCTCCGGCCGAGTTGCCCGCGCCAACGACGAGGACCCGCCGGGTCGCCAGATCATCCGGCCGATGGTAGTGAACGCTGTGCAACACGCGTCCGCCGAAGCGGTCCTGGTGGGGAATCTCCGGCACGAATGGATTCGCGACGATGCCGGTCGCGACGACGACCGCGCGGGCGGCAAGAGTCTCGCCCGACGCGGTTCGCGCGAGCCATCCGCCGTTGACGCGCCGCAGCGCGACGATGTCGGTACTCGTCTGGACCGGCAGCTTGAACGTCTCCGCGTATCGGCTGAGGTACTGCCAGAATTCGCGGCGGGTCGGAAAGATCGGCGTCTCGCGCGGAAAGGCGAGGCCGGGAAGCGTCGACAGCCCGCGCGCCGTGTGGAGCACGAGGCTGTCGTACAGATCGGCCCACGTCTGTCCGACATGCCGGCCGCGCTCGACGACGAGGTGCTCGACGCCGCTGCGCGCCAGTTCGTGCGACGTCGCGAGTCCCGCGGGACCGGCGCCGATGACGAGCGTCATGGGGTCAGGTCTTGTATTGCAACATTTCGTCGCGACGGCGAATCCTGTAATTAAGAATTTAAAACTTCCTGAAAAGTTTCAATAAAATACCTGACCCCCAGACAACA
>JBLNGH010000438.1:0-8062 GCA_050264575.1 Acidobacteriota bacterium
AGTCGCGGAGCATCGCCTCGCGGACGTCGCCCACCTGTTTGTCGGTCGGCCCGGCCGTTTTCAGCTGTTCGATTTCCTGGAAGACCGTCTTGATCAGTCCCTCGGTCCGATCCGGACTGCAGCCGAAGTCGATCGTCACCTTGTACTCGGCGTCGGGCAGCTTCGAGTAGTCGGCCGAGACGCCGACGCTGTACGTCCCGCCGAGATTCTCGCGCAGCATCTCGCGGAGCCGTGTCTCGAGGACCATCGACATCGCCCGGATGGCCACGCGCTGCGTCTGGTCGTACTGGAACGCGCCGGTGAAATTGATGCTGACGCGGCTCTTCGGCTCGATCCCTTTCTCCACCCGTTTCTCGATCACGCCTTTGGGCGGGTTGATGCCGACGTTCCTCCACGTTTCTTTCCGCCGGGTCGAGGGCAGGCCGCCCAGGTACTGCTCGACGAGCGGCCGGATCGCCGCCTCGTCGAAGCTGCCGACGAAGATGAACGTGAAGTCGCTCGCGTCCGCGAAGCGGTCCTTGTAGAAGGCGAGCGACTTGTCCAGGTTCAGCTGGTCGATGAGCTCCGGCGTCATCGGCCGCGCGCGGAAGTGGTTCTGTGACAGCGCCTCGTCGCGCGTGACGAGAAAGTTGTACTCGGGCGACGACTGGCGGTTGGCCAGCATGATCTTCGTCTGGTTCACCATGACGGTGAAGACGTCCGGATCGATCCGCGGCTGCGTGAACGTGAGATAGATGAGCTGAAACATCGTCTCGAGGTCCTGGCGCGAGCCGCCGCCGGCGACGCCCTCCTCGATGTCGGTGATGAACGGGTCGACGCTCACGACCTTTCCGGTGAGCGCCTTGGTCAGGTCGAGCGGACTGAACTTGCCGAGACCGCCGGCGCCGACGACCGTACTGGCGCTGTCGGCCGCGATGAAATCGGCGTCCGAGGCGAGCGACGTGCCGCCCGGGCTGAAGCCGCGGAAGATCACCTCGTCTTCCTTGAACGTCGTCGGCTTGAGCACGACCTTGACCCCGTTCGACAACTCCCACTCCGTGATGCCGACGCCGCTCCGGCTCGCGGTCCGGACGATCTTGCCCGGCGCCGGCGGCGTCTCGAGCAGCGCCGACGAGCTCACCGTGTCGACGTAGGCTTCCAGCGTCTTCGTTTCCGCCGACGTCATGACCCGCGCGAGCGTCGCTTCGTCGGGCATGACGAGCCCCTCGCGTTCGGGCGCGCTGACGAGGACGACCCGGTTGCCCTCGGGCGTCCACTCGCGCGCGAGGCCGTTCACTTCAGCGAGCGTGATCTCCGGCAGGAATCGCTGGTGCAGCGCGTACTCGTAGGCGATGCCGGGAATCGGCTCGCGCTGCGTGAAATTGCGCGCGTACTCGGCGGCGAACGAGGACGATGCCTGCGTCTCCTTTTCCGTGACTGCCTGTTCGTAGCTCCGCAGCGTGTTCCGCTTCTCGCGGTCGAGCTCAGTCGCGGTGAACCCGAAGCGCGCGACGCGTTCGGCTTCTGTGAACAGCGCTTCGAGGCCGCGCGCGATGCCGTCCTCCTTGACGCTCGCGCTCAGCATCGACGCCTCCTTCGATCGGACGAACAGGCCGCGTCCGGCGAACGCGTTCAGGAACGGCGCGCCCGGCTTCTCGGCAATCTCGGCGAAGCGCGAGGACAACATGCCGGAGAACAGGCTCTCCACGATCTGCCGCCGATAGGCGCCGACGGTCGTCTGATCGCGCATCGCCATCTTGGCGTAGACGCTGACGCTGGCGTCGCCCGCTTCCTTGTCGGTCGCGATCGTGTACAGCGTGCCCGGTTGATCGGGGACGGGATACGTCGGGCGCGGTTTCGGCGCGCGCGCCGCCGGCAGCGTCGCGAAGTGCGACTTGATCAGCGCCTCGACGGCCGGTTTCTGGAAATCGCCGACGGCGATGACGGCCATGAGATCCGGCCGGTACCAGTCGGCGTAGAACTGCTTCAGGCGATCGTGCTTGAAGGTCTTGATGATGTCCGGCTTGCCGATGGGCAGCCGGTCGGCATAGCGCGCGCCCTTCAGCAGAACCGGGAACTGCTTGTCCTGGATTCTCGCGCCGGCCCCGCGTCCCAGCCGCCACTCCTCGATGATGACGTTCCGCTCCTTGTCGATTTCCCCGTCATCGAACGACACGTTGTGCGCCCAGTCCTCGAGAATCAGGAACGCCTTTTCGAGAATCTCCGGTTTGTCGGTCGGCACCTGCAGCATGTACACGGTCTCGTCGAAGCTCGTGAACGCGTTCAGGCTCGGCCCGAATCGCATCCCGATCGACTCCATGAACGCGACGATTTCCTGCTTCGCGAAATGCCTGGTGCCGTTGAACGCCATGTGCTCGACGAAATGCGCGAGCCCCTGCTGATCGTCTTCTTCCAGGATCGATCCGGCATTGACGACGAGCCGGAGCTCGGCCCGGCCTTCGGGCTTCTTGTTCGTGCGGATGTAGTACTTGAGTCCGTTGGGAAAGCTGCCGATCGTGATTTGCGGATCGGGCGGAATGGCTTGCCCGAGTGACGCCGTCGCGGCGGGCGCCGGGCTCGTCTGCTGCGCGGCGGCCGAAAGCACGGCCGCGACTGCCATCGCCGTGACGAGCGTCAGGAAGCGCGCGCGTGTCACCGTCATAAGACTCCTTTGAGATCCGCCGGGTTTATGAGTGTACACTCGCTTCGACTCCCGCCCAGAGGTCACAAATGCGTATTCGACTTAAGCCGTTCTCACTTCCACGTAGAGAAGCCCGACATGGATCTCGAGACATTCGGCCGAATTCCAGCGTGACGCTCGCTACAGGAAAATGAGAACGGCTCTTGCGGCCATGTTCCTCGCCGCCGGCGCCGCCACGGCATTGAGCGCGCAGGCCACACGCCAGGTTGACCGTTCCTGGACAACGGAGTTCGCCCTCGATTCCGGTGAGCTCGTCACGACAGGCCGCAATCCGTACTTCGTTCTGGAGCCCGGCTATGTGTTGACGCTCGAGGACAAGGAGACCCGGCTCGTAATCACCGTCCTCGACGACATCCGCCGCGTCGACAACGTCGACACCCGAGTCGTCGAAGAGCGGGAGACGAGCAAGGGGCAGCCGGTCGAGGTGTCGCGGAACTTCTTCGCGATCTCGCGGCGCACGAACGCCGTCTTCTATTTCGGGGAGGACGTCGACATGTACAAGAACGGGAAGGTCGCCGGGCACGAGGGCGCGTGGCAGGCGGGCGCGAACGGGGCGCGGTTTGGACTCGCGATTCCGGGGTTGCCGCTCCTCGCGGCGAAGTACTACCAGGAGATCGCGCCGGGCGTGGCGATGGACCGCGCCGAGATCGTCAGCATGGGCGAGATCGTGAGTACGCCGGCAGGTGAGTTCAAGGACGTGCTGAAGATTGCGGAGACGACCCCGCTCGAGCCTGGCGTCCGCGAGCACAAGTACTATGCGCGCGGCATCGGGCTGATTCAGGATGGGTCACTGAAGCTGACTAAATACGGAAAGCCACAATAAATGTGATGTCGTGATGTGGTGATATGGTGAATTGACAAGCGCTTGTCAGTTCACCACTTCACCACATCACAGATTCAAGTCATGGCTGAACGCACCGTTTGGGAAACCATCGAGATCAAGGGCGAGCAGTTGATCGCGAAGGTCAAAGAACTGATTGCCGAGGGGAATGTCCGGCGCGTGCGAATCCGCCAGAAGGATCACCTGATCGCGGAGTTCCCGCTCACCATCGGGGTTGTCGGCGCGGTGATCGCGCCGGTGCTCGCGGCGGTTGGCGCCCTCGCTGCGCTCCTCACCGAGTGCAGCATCGACGTGGAAAGAACCAAAGAATCATGAAATTGTGATGTGGTGATTTGGTGATGTGGTGATTTTGGACAAGCAGCTTTCAAATCACCACATCACGACATCACCACGTCACCAGATTCACCGAGCTCACCACTTATCGTCTTTTCCCCAGTATTGATCCGAGCACGCCGCGCATGATTTCGCGCGCGACGCCCGATCCCATCGATCGCGCGGCGCTTCGCGCGGCTGATTCGAGAATCCCTTCGCGGTGGCCGCCGCGAGGACCGGTCGATCCCAACAGGATGTCGGTGATGCCGCCCGCAGGCGATTGCGGCGCGGGCGCCGATCTCGTGCGCGGCACCTCCACCGGCGTCGATGGGGTCGGCGACGCGCTATCCGGTTGCCTGGCCTCCGTGCGGTTCTTCAACTTCTCATACGCCGACTCGCGATCGACCGTCTGGTCGTAGTGTCCGCGGAGGACCGACGCGTCGACGACCGCGCGCCGCTCTTCAGGCGTGACGGGACCGATGCGCGAGGCGGGCGGCAGAATCCACGCGCGCTCGACCATTGTCGGGCTGCCGTGCTCGTCGAGGAACGAGACGAGCGCTTCGCCGACGGCGAGCTCGCTGATCACTTTCGCCGTGTCGATGGCGGGATTGGGCCGGAACGTTTCGGCCGCCGTTCGCACCGCTTTCTGTTCGCGCGGCGTGAACGCGCGCAGCGCATGCTGGACGCGGTTGCCGAGCTGCGCCAGCACCGTCTCCGGGACATCGTCCGGGTTCTGCGTGATGAAGTAGACGCCGACCCCTTTCGAGCGGATCAGCCTGACGACCTGCTCGATCTTCTCGAGGAGCGCGGGCGGCGCATCCGCGAACAGCAGGTGCGCTTCCTCGAAGAAAAACGCCAGTCTGGGCTTCTCGGGATCGCCGACTTCCGGCAGGTGCTCGAACAGCTCGGACAGCAGCCAGAGGAGAAACGTCGAGTAGAGCTTCGGCGACGTCATCAGCTTCTCAGCCGACAGGATGTTGACGACGCCGCGGCCGTCGGCGCCGGTTTGCAGCAGATCGTCGACGTCGAGCATCGGCTCGCCGAAGAAGCGATCGGCGCCCTGCTCCTCGAGCGCCAGCAGGCCGCGCTGGATCGTGCCGACGGAGGCGGCCGACACACGGCCGTACTGATCCGAAATCTGCTTTGCGTTGGTGCTGACGAACTGCAGCATCGCGCGCAGATCTTTCACATCCAGCAGCAGCAGCCCGCCATCGTCGGCGACCTTGAACACGATCGTGAGGACGCCCTGCTGCGTGTCGTTCAGACCGAGCAGCCGGCCGAGCAGCAGCGGACCCATGTCGGAAATGGTGGCGCGGACGGGATGGCCGCCCGCGCCGAAGAAATCCCAGAAGACGGCCGGCGCCGCGCGGAACGCCGGCTCTTTCGCGCCGATGCGCTTCAGCCGTTCGGCGAGCTTCGGCGAGCTCGTCCCGGCGGCGGCGAGTCCCGCCAGGTCGCCCTTGATGTCGGCCATGAACGTCGGCACGCCGATGCGCGAAAACTGCTCGGCCATCACCCGGAGCGTGACGGTCTTGCCGGTTCCGGTGGCGCCCGTGACGAGACCGTGGCGGTTGGCGACGCTCGGCGGCAGCGCAATCTCTGCGCCAGCAGGGGTTTTGGCGATAGGAAGAGAGTCGGTCATGAGTGCGCCTCGGGCCGTTCTCATTTCATCAGAGCATCAAACGACCAGTATCACGTGACATTCGGCCAATTTCAGCAACCAGCTCATTTCAGGAGAATGACAACGGTCCTCGCGGGTCAGCTTGTCACCAGTCGCTGAGCCGTTCAAGGATGCCGCGACGTTCGTTGCTCTTTAAAGGCATCACGATTCCAACTCGTCCCAGGCTGCGTGGCCGATCGGAAATTCCGTTGTCACGCCCACGTGGCTCAAACATTGCACTTCCCCGGTGCAAGACCGCATGTCAATCAGATCTCTCGTGCTTCCACTCGTTGCGGCGATGATGCTGATGTCGCCTGACGTCCGCGCCCTCCGCGATGAGGTCCAGCAGAATCGACCGGATGAAGTGCCCGCCGCGTGGGGCGACCTCGACACGTGGTCGCGTTACGTGCCGGCGTCGGACGAAACCGAAGTCGGCCTGGGGCTGAAGACGGCGGGCGCGAAGACGACGATGCTCATCGCGTTCTCGGCACGGATGAAAGGGCAGTCGCCCAGCCAGCCGCCAGGCGAGGTCTCGGTCCATACGTCGGCCGGCGTCAACGGCAACGCCCGCGCGGCACGCACGAAGACGCTCAAGTTCCTGCTGCCGTCGAAGTCCGGTGAGATCCGGAAGGCTTCGCAGGGTGACGCTGGCGGTGCCGTGCTCGATCTCTCATCGCGTCTCGGCACTGACGACCCCACGCCTGGCGCTCAGGTCAACTTTGCGACGGCGCGGATCGCGCCGGCCGAGTTTCTCCGTATCGCGCGATGCGGCCGGCCGACGGCGACGGTGCTCGGCATCGATGTCGTGTTCCGTCCCGATCAGATTGACGCCATCCGTGCGTTCGCTCGTCAAATTCTCCTGAAGATTCCCAACCCGGAACCCTCCAGACACTGATGCCGCACCTTGCGGCGCGCCTTTTGCGACGCCGCGAGACATACTCCCGCCAAGTTGACCGCGCCGGCGCCGCCTTCGAAAACGAAACCCGAGGTCTCTTGCGATAGACTGTCGCCGTTTCGGCGACATACGGAGTCCTCCTCATGACCCGCAGACGGTTCTCCATCCTTCTGATCGCATCGCTCGTCTTCGTGACCGCGTACTCGACCGGCGCCGCTCGTCAGGCTGCCGTCGCCGACTACGGACCGCCGAAAGGCACGCTCGTGATCGTCGGCGGCGGCAACACCGACAACACCGGCATCATGGAAAAATTCGTCGAGCTCGGCGGCGGTCCCAACGGCAAGTTCATCATCGTGCCCACGGCCGGCGGCAACAAGGACCAGAACGGCAACCTTCGCGTCTACAAAGAGGAAGAAGTCATCGGCGGCTGGCTCAAGCGCGGCCTCAAGAACGTGAAGATGCTGCACACGCACGATCCGAAAGTCGCCGACACCGAAGAGTTCGTCAAAGATCTCCGGCAGGCGACGGCCGTGTGGTTCAACGGCGGCCGTCAGTGGAACATCGTCGACTCCTACGCCGGGACGCTCACCTACAAGGAGTTTCACAAGGTGCTCGAGCGCGGCGGCGTGATCGGCGGCAGCTCCGCCGGCGCGACGATCCAGGGCGAGTACCTCGTGCGCGGCGACACCTCGGGCCCGAACGTGATGATGACGGAGGAGCCGAACCATCAGAAAGCATTCGAGTTCCTGCGGCACGTCGCGATCGATCAACACATCAACACGCGAAATCGCTGGGATGACCTGATCCCGGTGATCAAGAAATGGCCGAACTTCCTCGGCATCGGGCTCTCGGAAGGCACCGCGATCGTCGTCACCGGCGACAAGTTCGAGGTGATGGGGAAGTGGAAGGTCGCGATTCACGACAGCACCGCACTCCGCCAGCCGTGGGAGAAGGAGTTCTTCGTGCTCTCGCCGGGCGATGTCTACAACATGAAGACGCGGCGAATCGAGAAGTACGGCGACGGGACGTCAGGACGGCGTGGCGGCGGGGGCGGGGGACACTAAGCTTTCGAGCTTTCAAGCTTGAGCACTTCTTCGTAATAGGCCTCGTATCTCGGCACGATGACGTCGGCGCAGAAATGCGTCCTGACGTGATTGGCGGCGGCGCGGCCGATCCGCTGCCGCAATTGCGGATCCTTCAGGACCGATTCGCCGCGCGCGACCATGTGATCGATGTCGTCGAGCGCGCAGAGAAAACCGGTTTCGCCGTCCTCGATCACCTCGGGAAGTCCGCCGATGCGGGACGCGACCACCGGCACCTCGCACGCCATCGCTTCGAGCGCGGCCATTCCGAAGCTTTCTGACGACGACGGCAGCAGAAACAAATCCGCGACGGACAGCCAGGGCACGAGATCCTGCTGCTCGCGGACGAACGTGACATCGGACAGCAGCCCCTCGTCGACGACGCGCCGCTCGAGGGGCTGGCGTTGCGGGCCGTCGCCGATCATCACGAGCTTGGCCGGCACCGCCTTGCGCAATCGAAGGAACACGTCGAGGACCGAGTCCACCCGTTTGACGGGACGGAAGTTCGACACGTGCATCACGATCGACTCGCCGTTCGGCGCGAGCCGGGCGCGAAGCGCCGGCTGCGGGATCCGCTGATATCCGGCGCAAT
>JBLNGH010000439.1:0-7635 GCA_050264575.1 Acidobacteriota bacterium
AAGATCACTTTTGGCGTGAACAGTCCGGCTGCGCACAACGTGGCGCCCGCGGTCAAAGCCACCGACCGGCGCCCGGTCGAGGCCGCGTGGAGCAGCGGGTGGAATCCAACGATCAACAGTACGATCGCCGGCACGTCGGGACGAACCTCCATGAACTTGTCGAAATAGAACGGATGGCCGATGAGGAGTGTCGCGGCCAGAATTGCACTCGGCCACCCTCCGGCGTACCACGCGAGGCGCGCGACGGCCGCGAGCAGGACTGCCGACAGCGCGAGCATCAACCATCGGCCCCTCACGATCAACACCTGGGGAATGTCGGAGCTTCTGACGACCGGTTGCAGGAGGACCGCGGTCAGCGGCGGATGATTCTCGTAGATGCTGCCGTAGAGCGTTTCACCGCGAGTCGTGAAGTAGGCGCCATTCAGGTGTTCCAACTCGTCGTTGTCGATGTTCCGGCGACCGGCTTCACGGCCCTGAAGCCAGAGCATCGCCAACAGGACGGGCAGCGACGTCAGCAGGATGGGCCAGTCGCTGAAACGCCGGCTCACGTACCGACCTGCGGGGACTTCTCGACGTCGTCCATGCGTCGCGCCGTGCGGATTTTATATCGGCGGCGGACGGAACCTTGATCTTGAGGACTCCGGAACCTCGGAACCGCGGAACCGACGCGCCCTTATCGACTGACCCTTATGTCCTGCGTACTCTTTCCGCCTTCGATCAGGCTGACGTGGACGGATGCGCCGGCGAGCGTCTTCAGAAATTCCGGATCGTATTCGCCGCCCGGCTCGAGGTCGGTCACTGTCGCGAGCAGGTATTCGCCCGGCGGCAGGGAGCGGAACGAGAAGCGGCCGCTGGTGTCGGGGCGTGTCGTGACGATGCGGCGCGAGCCCGGCGTCCAGAAGCGGCTGTCGGCGGCGACCGCGAGAATGATGTAGTCCACAGCGGGCCTGCCAGACGCATCGGTCAACACGCCATTCAGTTCCTGTGTTCTGTCGGTCACGGTCAACACGGCGTCCGTGATGTCCCGCTCGCCGGTCACTTCGAGCGGAAAATCGAGCGTCTCCTGACCGCCGACCATCGCCGACTTCAGGATGCCGCCTCCTCCGCGCAGGAAGTAACGGCCCGGCGCGACACCAGTGAGCGTGAAGCGGCCATCGGGTCCGACCTTCGCCTGCACGGAGGTGGTTGGCAGCTGTTGCGCGTTCGGCGCCTGCGTCAGCGTGACCGTCGTTTGTGAGCGGTTCAGATCCGGCGGCTGCGCCATGTCGTATTGCACGATGCCCGAGATCGTGCGCCCCGGCTGGAGCGCGATGCTGACGCTGATCGCCTGCTGGCCGCTGTCGACGCTGACGGGAGTCCGGCCCCAGAGTTTTTGCGAGTCCTCGAGCCGCGGCGGAGCTGCCGGAGTCGGGGGCGTGGGCACGCCGTTCACGATCGTGACGGTCGGCTGCGTCGGGACCGTTTGCGCCACGACGACGTACTGTCCCGGCGACACGTTCCTGAACGTGAACTTGGAGTCGGGTCCCGTGCGCGCCGATTGCGTGGACATCAAGCCGCTCGACGCGTCCTCGTTGACCAGCCACAACTGCACCGCGACGCCTTGCGCCAGCGACGAGACGATCGAGCCGGTGACGTTGCTCGCCTGCGCTGCCTGGGCCTGAATGTCGATGCCGGATCGTTCTTCGTTGCCGGTGACCTGGACGGGAACTGCCTGCGAGTGAATCAGCGTCCCAGGATAGAACGTCTGCAGATACCCGGGCGGCGGCTCGACCCGGCCCTGCTGCGGCGGTGGAACCGCGACGGTCACCGTCGGCGGCAGTCCCGGACTCGTGGGAGGCTGCACGGTCCCGGATGCGATCGCCTGCTCGATGGCTCTCGCGTCACTGACGATGCGTTCCGGAAGCTCCGAGTTGTTCGGTGTCGCCGAGACGATGTACTCCCCCGGCACGAGTCCGAAGAGCCGGTACACGCCCCGGTCGTCGGTCGACGATCCGCCCGTCTGCTGCAGCCGCTTGAAGCCGCCGTTCATCGTCACGCGATAGGCGCGTACGTTCGTGTACATCTGCGGTTCGCCGTCTTCGTTGACGACGACGCCGGTGATCACGCCGCCGCGCATCATCTGAAGTTTCACGCGCAACTGCTGGCCGTCTGCGAGCGCAATCGACGTTCCGGGACCGTTCGGCCGCTTCTGGCCGTAGGTCGTGGACAAGTACTGATTCTTGTTCGCGCTGAGCGAGAAGACTCCCTGCGGAAGCTTCTGAAAGGAGAACTGTCCCTGCGCGTCGGTGACGACAGTGCGCGAGACGGAAGACATGCCTCCCTGAAAATTGACCTCAATCGGGATGCCGCCCCGTCCTGTGGTGACGCCTGCCCCTGCGCCGGCTCCTCCGGCCCCGGCGCCGGCTGCCGACTCGGGACTTCTGAGGTTGCCGTTCAACGAGACGCGCGCGTTGCGAATGGGCTGGCCGGTGTCGACAGCAGTGACGGTCCCTGTAATGACACCCGTGCCGATTGGGATGCGCCGCAGGCCAGGCTGACCTTGATCCCGCGGGCCCGGCACCTGACCGCCCACGATAACGGGGGGTGGCGGGGGCGGAGGAGGCGGGAGCGGCCTGACTTCCTGAGCGAGCAATCCGCTGCTGTGAGCGACGACTGCCGTGCCGGCCAACATCAGCGCGAGCGTTAGGACGCGGGCCATAGGCGCTCCTCAGGTAGGGGGAGGACGTCGAGTCCGGATGATTAGACACGAATTCCGGCCCGCCGGATGGGTTGTGGTCTGACCCCGGTCTGACCCCGGTTTGACCCTGGTCTGACCCCGGTCTGACCCCGCTAGTCCGGGTTGATGAATCGGTACAGCACTCGAATGATCCGGTAAGCCTCGGGCATCGAGGACCGCGTGAACTCCACCGTGTCCGGCGAGACCGACCGCACCTCGCTGAAGGCCGTCGCGATTTCGGGAATCGTGAAATTCCGGAATTGCATCTGCACCGTGTATGCGGACAGCCGAGTGCGGGATCCTTTTCGCGCCGCCGCGACGCTCTCGCGCGCCCCGGTCTGAATCTCTGTTCGCGTGGCCTCGAGTGGACGAAGTTCCACCGCGCGGACATTGATCGCGCGCTTGACGACAACGCCCCGAACGCCCGGCACCGTCTCCTTCTGTTGCTCGACGGCGACGTCGTCGCCGGTCACCATCACGACCGGCACGCCGTACCACTCGGCCAGGAGCGCGTTCATGCCGCCCTCGCCGACGGATGTACCGTTGATGCGGAGGTCGCGGACGACGCCGGAGCCGGTGTGCGCGAAGAGGCCGCGCGGCGAATCGGCCTTGGCGTGGTAGCCGACGAAGATCACCGCGTCGAACGTCTCGTCGAGCCCCTCCATCATGCCGTGACGCTTGAAGCTGTGGCTGATGAGCCGCGCGCGCGGATCGAGGTCCTCGGGGAGCAGATTCCGCTGCCCGCCGTGTGAGTCGTTGACGAGCACGTCGGCGGCGCCGCCGGCGAACGCGCCGCGGATCGCGGCATTGGCGTCTTCGGCCATCAGCTTCCTGGCGCGTCCGTACTCGGCGGCGCCAGCCGTCGTCTGATCGTCGCCGTTGACGCCGCTGATCCCCTCCATGTCGACGGAGATGTAGACCTTGCGCGCGCCTTGAACCAAGAGCGGTGCGCTCGACCCCGGCGACGGCGGTTCGGCGCGGACGTCGACGAGGAGCATTGCCGCGAGCGCGAAGATCCCGACGCGTGTCATGACGCTGTGCCTCATAATCGTGGCCTCCCGGCTCGTGAGCGGAGATTACCGCCAGGCCACTACGGAGGTCGAGTCATGAAGCGACGACAGTTCCTGATTGCGTCCGTGATGGGTTCGGTTGGCGCCGGCGTGGGCCGCCTGTCTGCGTTCGCGCCGTCCGCGACGGACCCCGCCGTCGAAGGACAGGCGAGGGCTTCGGGCGCGACGCGCAAGATCCTCATCGCCGGCGGCGGATTCGGAACGACGTTCGTGCGCTACATGGCCGAGCTCACGGGCAAACCGCGGCCGAAGATCTGCTACCTGCCGACCGCGACGGCCGACTCACCGTCGAGCATCATCAGCTGGTACCGCACGTGCGCGCCGCTGAACGTCGAGCCCTCCGTCCAGGAAAGCTTCATCGCGAGCTCGCGCCAGAGTCGAAGCTGGGAAGAAGTCTTCCTCTCCGTCGACGCCATTGTCGCGTCGGGCGGCAACACGCTCAATCAGCAGGCGATCTGGAAGGCACAGGGAATCGACGCCGTCCTCAGGCAGGCCTGGGATCGGGGCATCGTCCTCGGCGGCGCCAGCGCCGGTTCGCTCTGCTGGTTCGAAGAAGGCACGACCGATTCCAGACCGAAGGCGCTGTCGACGGTCCAGTGCCTCGGCTTCCTGAAGGGCAGTCACTCGCCGCACTACGACGCAGAGGCCGACCGCCGGCCTCTCTATCAGAAGCTCATCGGCTCCGGTCAGATGAAGCCGGGCTATGCGTGCGACAACGACGCCGGCCTCTACTTCGAGGACAACGCCGTGAAGCGCGTCGTGTGCACGCGAGAGGGGGCCAAGGCGTACTACGTCAGCGTCGTCGACGGAAAGGTCGTCGAACGGGTGATGGAGCCGGAGCGGATCTCGTAACAACCGTGTAAACCCTCCAGGGGAGGTTAGAACTCCGGCGACCAAACGATCCATCATCCCCGACGCGCTCTGGATCTTTGCCTCCGGCGCGGCCGACGCGATGCCCGACACCTCCGACACGCCCAACGATCTGGTCGCCGTGCTCGACATGGGCGCGAGCGCGATCCGCGTCGTCATCGGGCAGATCACGCCCAGCCGGCGCGTTCGCGTGATCGAAGAAGGCTCACGCGGCGTGCTGCTCGGCCGCGACGCGTTCTCGACGGGCATGATCCGGTCGCAAACGCTCGATGCGGCGCTGTCGGCCATCGAGGGGTTCCGGCAGCTCATGCACGGCTACAACGTGCGTCACGTCCGCGCGGTCGCGACGAGCGCGGTGCGCGAAGCGCGGAATTCCGAGATCGTGCTGGACCGGATTCGCGGACGCACCGGCATCAGCTTCGAGATCATCAACGAGGCCGAGGAGAGCCGGCTCACCTACATCGCCGTGCGATCGACGCTCGGCAAACACGCCGTCTTCCGCGGGGGCTGGACGCTGCTCGTGGAAGTCGGCGGCGGCAGCACGAGCGCGACGCTGCTGCGGCGGGGGCAGCCGAATCGCTCCGGCGTGTACGCGCTCGGCGCGATTCGCATGCGCCAGTACCTCGATCTCAAGTCGCACGAGCACGAGCTGCAGGTCTCGGTGCTGAAGCGGTACATCGCCAACGTGGTCGAGGAGCTGCGCGTGGAGATTCCGCTGCGCCAGGTGCAGCACGTCGTCGCGATCGGCGGCGACGTCCGGCTCGCCGCCAGCCAGATCGCCGAGCAGGATGAAGACAGCGTGCGCGAGGTGCCGCGGGAGGCGTTTCTGGCCTTCTGCGACGACGTCGAACGGCTCGACCAGGAAGCGCTGGTCGATCGATTCCGGCTGCCGCCGGTCGAAGCCGACACGCTCGTGCCGGCGCTCCTCGTCTATCGCGCGCTCCTGTCGGAGACGAAGGCGCGCCATCTGATCGTGTCCGACGCGTCGCTGCGCGCCGGCATTCTTCTCGACATGGCGGCCGAGGGCGGCCGCCTCGGAACGGCGGAGTTCGAGCAGCAGGTCCTCGCCAGCGCCGAGACGCTCGGCCACAAGTACCGCTTCGATCGCGCGCACGGCCGGCACGTCGCGAAGCTCGCGATCCAGCTGTTCGATCAGCTGCGCGGCGAACACGGGCTCTCGGAACGCGATCGGCTGCTGCTGCACGTCGCGGCGCTGCTGCACGACATCGGCGTCTACGTGAGCCTGCGGGCGCACCACAAGCATTCGCAGTACCTGCTCACCTCGTCGCAGATCTTCGGGTTGACCGACGAGGAGACCGCGATCGTCGCCAACATCACCCGGTATCACCGGCGGGGTCTGCCGCAGCGCAGCCACTTGCCGTACGCCGCGCTCGATCGTCAGGCGCGAATCATCGTCAACAAGCTGGGCGCGATGCTGCGCGTCGCGAATGCGCTCGACGCCGAACATCTGCAGAAAGTGCAGCAAATCCAGCTGGTGCGCCAGGAGCGGGTCTGGATTCTCGAGCTCGAGGGCGCCGGCAACCTGACGATGGAGCAGATGGCCGCGACCGCGCGCGCCGACATGCTCACCCAGACGTTCGGACGCCAGCTGGTCGTTCGCCGAGCCGGGAGCTAGCGTCGATCATCATCGTCCGCGTCTGCGCGGATCGTCCAGACGAACGCGGTGCGGCGCGGCGGCGGCATGATCGACGCGGCGCCGCGCACCGATTTCCACAGGATTTCGTTCAGCTCGAGCTCCGGCGCGAGGTCCGCCTCGTCGAGGTTCATCCGCGCCGACGCGACGGCGCCGAACGCCGACGCGCCGTTCATCTCGTTGAGCGGGATTCGTGCCGGCCGATGCGTGAACGCGGCCGCGGTGGCGGTCGTCGCGAACGCGCGATACATCGGCGTCGCGGCCGCGTCGTACTGACTCATCGGCTCGAGGCCGAGGATCAATTCCATCGTCCGCAGCATCCCCGACGTCGTGTACAGCGTGCTGTCGACAACACCGCGCCGCGCAAACGGACTCGCGACGAGCGCGACCGATCGATGGGAATCGACGTGATCGGGACCATTTTGCGCGTCATCCTCGAGCACGAAGATCGCCGAGTCGGCCCAGTAGCGGCTGTGGCTGATCGCGTCGACGAGGCGGCCGAGCGCCAGGTCGTTCTCGGCGATCATCGCGCGTGGAGTAGGGGAGCCTGCGCGCGTGCCCGAGGTGTGATCGCCTCCGAGGCGGAGAATGGACAGCGCCGGGAGTTGACCGTTCGCTTCGAACTGCTTGAACTCCTCGAGCCAGACGTCGATGCGCTTGTTGTCCGGAATGTTCAGATCCCACGACTGATAGGACGGATGCACGTGCCCGACCAGGCCCGGCACAGAGGCGACGGTTGCGCCGGTCGCCGGATCGCGATGCGTGAACTCGCCGTAGCTCCGCACGGTCTTCTTCGCGCGGTGACACGCATCCCAGAGATAGCCGTGAAGCGGCGCCGTGATGTTGCCGTACGGATTCCGGTTGGTGCCGCCGCCCTCGCTGAGGTAGACGCCGCCGCGGCTGCCGTAATTGGTCGGCCAGATTTTCTCGATGAAGTCCGTCGCGTACGCGCCGGTGGAGAAGGCGTGACCGTCGTAGCTCACTTCGGCGTCGACGTAGAAGTTGTCGAACGTGACGAACTCGCGCGAGATCGCGTGCGCGTTGGGCGTGACGTCTTCGCCGAACAGCGTCAGCGTGGGATCGCCGTTGCCGCGATCGAGATCGCCGAGAATCTGATCGTAGGTGCGATTCTCGCGAATCACGTAGAAGACGTGCTAGATCGGCGACGGTTCACCGACGCGCCGGGGGATCGGCGATTGACCCGGAGCTGCCGCGGGCGCGAGCCTCGTGGCGTCGCTGTAGGGCGTCAGGCTGTAGACCGTTTTCGTGTACCGCTGCAGCGTCGTATCGTCCGGCATGGGCACGATCGAGAGGGACCCTTGCAG
>JBLNGH010000440.1:0-6514 GCA_050264575.1 Acidobacteriota bacterium
GACGTCCGGCGGGCGGACGCCTTCTTCGCCGTGCGGCGGCGGCCGCGGGACTTGCTGCTGCTCTTACGCGCCTTCGCCTTTGCCTTCCGTTTGGCCATTTCGAACACCCTTTCGATCCGAATCATCAATGCGGGAGCGTCAACACGGGAGGCGACATTGTGCCACAACCGTTGAGCGGTTCATCGATCGCCGCGAGGAATTTCAATTGCGAAGCCGAAGACAAAATTGGTCGCTGCTCACAGGCTTGCTCACATTCCTGAATGGTGTACACCGGCACCGGGGGCCGCGTCTGCAGTCCCCCACCGATCCTCCGGCCTCGATCCGCGCAGGGCAATCCCCGCGGTCTGCAGTACACTCCGCCGCACAATTCATGGAGACCATCGCTGGACATCGACGGCGCGCTGGTTGAGCGTCTGCTCCGGCGAGCCGACGGCGAACGATGGCGTCTCTCGACGGAGGGGTTCGCGGAGGCGCTCGCGGTCAGCGCGTCGCGCGCGTTCGCGGGCAAGAGCCCCTCTCCACGTGACATCGAGGGCTATCTCGGGTCGCTGCATCTCAAGGACCTGGCACTCGCCTGCGCGTGCGCGGCCGGGAACGACGACGCGTGGGAGTGCTTCGTCCGCGACCATCGTCCTGGGCTCTATCGATCCGCCGACGCCCTCGAGGCGGGCGGCGGCGCCCGCGATCTCGCCGATTCCCTGTACGGCGAGCTGTTCGGCCTCAGCGTCAGCGGTCGGCAGGGGCCGTCCCTGTTCCGGCACTATCACGGGCGCAGCAGCCTGACCACTTGGCTGCGCGCGGTCCTTTCGCAGCGGTACGTCGACCGCATGCGATCGCGCAAACGCGCCGACCCGCTGCCGGATGATGAAGGACCGTCGCCGCTTTCAATGCCGGCGCCGCGGATCGATCCCGATCGCGAGCGGCGGCGCGGGATCATCGAGCGCTCGCTGGACCGCGCACTGGCCGCCCTGCCCGCCCGGGATCGCGTTCGACTCGGCTGCTACTATGCGGAAGGGCTGACCTTGGCGCAGACCGGAAGGTTGGTCGGCGAGCACGAGGCCACGGTGTCGCGCCAGCTCGCTCGAACGAGAAAGGCGATCCGAGTCGCGGTCGAACGCGAATTGCACGAGGCCGGGCTGTCGAGGCAGCAGATTTCAGAGAGCTTCATGGAGATTGCGCAGGATCCGGGCCGGCTCGATGTTCGCCGCCTACTGGACGAGCCCGGGCGCAAGGAAGAGCCGGACAATCGTTCTAAGGATCAGGGGGTGGGGTGAGCGAGTCTCGCGATCGGGATGCCGCCGTCGAGCAGTGGCTCCGGCATCAGTCGCCGGTTGAGGCCGATCTGACTCTGTCAGAGGAGTGTCTCGACGCGGAAACGATGGCCGCGTGGATTGACAGGAGTCTCGCGGGGGCCGCACGCACGGCCGCCGCCGCGCATGTTGCCGGCTGCGCGCGCTGCCAGGCCATCGCCGCGACAATCGTACGCACGGAGTCGATCGCCGATTGGTCAGCGCCGGCGCGTCCTCGACGGCGATGGCTGACGTGGGTCGTACCGTTGTCCGCTGCGGCAATCGTTGCAGTGGTGATCCTGGTCGAGAGGCGTGGCGTCGATCGATCTCGACAAACGGCTCAGGGTGCCTCGCAAGTCGCAGAGTCGCGCCCAGTCACGCCGCCCGCCGAGCTCCAACCCGAGCTTCGCTCCGAGCCGAAGAAGGAGTCCGCTCTCGCGAAGTCCGACCAGCAGAAGCGCGCGGTCCAGGCGCAGAAGCCCGCCGGCGCTCGTGAAGAGGACGAAAAGAAAGCCTTGGGCGACAAAGCACCGGCGGCGCGATCGATAGACACATTCGACGCCGCTCCCAAGAGACCTGCGGCCGCACCGGCTGCTCCCGCGCCACCGACGGGACGAGCGACCAACCAGAATGCCGCCGCCAGCCAAGCACGCGCCGATGACTCCGCGCGAACGGCCGAGCTGCGCTCGCGTCAGGCGCAGGCCGTCGAGATCGACATCCGTACACCGGATCCGGCCGTCCGCTGGCGCATCGCCGGCGTCCGGGCCGAGCGATCGATCGATGCCGGCTCGAGTTGGACTCCCGTGCCGACCGGCGTGACGGCAGAAATCACCGCCGGCGCCGCGCCGTCGGCCTCGGTCTGCTGGCTGGTTGGCCGCGACGGCCTTGTGCTTCTGACAACCAACGGCGCTACCTGGCTGCGGCTCACCTTCCCTGAACCGACAGATCTGTCAGCGATCCGCGCGACAGACGCTCGAAACGCCACGGTCACCACGGCGGACGGCCGGCAGTTCTCGACCACCGACGGCGGCCGGACCTGGGTACGCCGGGACCTGCAAGAAAGTCCTGCGACCTCGTTCTAGCTTCAGTCCGGGGGACAACGTCCCCCGGCTGAACAGGAGCGAAGTCATGTCCGCACGTATCGTGTCTGTCGCAGTCGTTGCCCTAATCGCAATTGCTGGGAGTCTGCCGTCCCGGCCGGCCGCCCCCGTCGTGACCGCGGCGCCGAAAGCACCTCAGACGACCACACTCGACGATCAAACCGAACTGGCCGTCACGGTCTACAACTCGAGCATCGCGCTCGTCCGCGACGTCCGCACGCTCGCGCTGGCGCAGGGCACCTCCGATCTCCACTTCATGGACATCGCGGCCACCGTCAACCCGGCGACGGTGCATTTCCGGTCGTTGACCGAGCCGTCACGCGTCAGCGTGCTGGAGCAGAACTACGAGTACGACCTGCTCGAGCCCGAGAAGCTGCTGCGGAAGTACGTCGGACGCGACGTGACCCTGGTCCGGCTGCGGCAGGATCAGAGCTCGACGCGGGAAGAGGTCGTCACCGCCCGGCTGCTGAGCTACAACAACGCGCCGGTCTGGCAAATCGGCGGCGAGATCGTCACGGGCATGTACACCGATCACATGCGCTTTCCGGAGCTGCCGGGCAATCTGTATTCGCGGCCGACGTTGATCTGGACGCTCGACAACAGCGGCGCGCTGCGCCATCGCGTCGAAGCGTCGTACCTGGCCGGCGCGCTTTCATGGAACGCCGACTACGTGCTGACGGTGGCGCGCGACGACAAAGCCGCCGATCTCGACGGCTGGGTCACGCTCAAGAATGGCAGCGGCACGTCGTTCCGGAACGCGTCGCTTCAGCTCGTCGCGGGGGATCTCAACCGGGTCCGTCAGGAGCTCGATCGGATGATGGCCGATGAAGCCAAGGCCATGCCCCAGTCTGCGGCGCGCGCGCAGATGTCGCAGGAAGCCTTCTCCGACTATCACCTGTACACGCTTGGCCGCAAGACGACGATCAACAACAGCGAGACCAAGCAGGTCAGCATGCTTGGGGCGACCGGCTTCCCCGTGCAAAAGCGATACGTCGTCAACGGACTGGCCTTCTACTACCGCAACGTGCAGAACCCTGGCGCGCCGCTCAAGGACGTGGTGCAGGTGTTCTACCAGTTCAAGAACGAGCAACCGGCGGGACTTGGCATGCCGATGCCCGCGGGCGTGATTCGCGTCTATCAGTCGGACTCGAAGGGCGGCGTGCAGTTCGTCGGCGAAGATCGCATCAATCACACGGCCAAGGACGAGACGCTGAATCTCAAAATCGGCAACGCGTTCGACGTCGTCTGCGAGCGCAAACAGACGGACTTCGAAAAGATCGCGCCGAACGTCTACGAGATCGAGTACGAGATCACGCTGAGAAATCACAAGTCGTCGGCGGTGACCGTCGAAGTGAACGAGCCGATTGGCGGCACGTGGCGGATGCTCCAGTCGTCGCACAAGTGGACGAAGACCGACGCGTGGGCGTCACAGTTCATGGTGCCGGTCGCGGTCGATGGCACCTCGGTGTTGAGGTATCGGGTGCGGGTTACTTACTGACAGCGCGGAGGCTCGGAGGCTCGGACTTTACTCCCTGGCTTCCGGGCTTCCGGGCTTCCTGGCTTCCTGGCTTCCTCAGCATTTCGGCGGCCGCCGCATCGATCGCTTTCGCCGCGCCGATGCTGCCGTTCGTCACGATCACCACTCCCAAGTCGGCCTCCGGATCGAACGCGACGATCGCGTACCAGAGCGTGTTCGATCCGTTGTGCCAGATCGTCCGGCGATCGCCTTCTTTGCGCACGACCCATCCAAGCGCGTAGGTCGCGTCCGGCTGCGGCGGCTCGTGGAGGCGGCGGAACGTCGCGGCCTGGAGGAGCCCATCGATCCCGCGTTCGCCGCGGAGATGCTCCTGTCCCCACCGCGCGAGATCGGCGATGGTCATGTGCATCGTACCGGCTGGCCCGAGATACGGTGGATTGTCGGCGAGCGGAGGCTCGATCGGAACGAGCGCGCCTGTGCCCTGTCGATGTCCGCGCGGCTGCGTGACCGATTCCGGCGAGCCCGGCGCGCCAAAGCCGACGCTCGTCAGTTTGAGCGGCTCGAGTACTTCAGATTTGACCAGTTCTTCCCACGGCCGCTTCATCTTCATCTCGAGCATGGCGCCTGCGACGACGTAATCCAGGTTGGAATAGAGGTATTGCACCCCGGGCGCAGACAGCGGCTCGCTGTCGAAGACGCCGTCGACGATCTGCTGGCGCTGCTCAGTGACGGCCGGAGATGACGTGCGGAGCTCTGCGGCGATCGCCGGTGTCACGTTCGGCGGCAGCCCCGCCCGATGACTCAGCAGATTGATGAGCGTCACGGGCGCAAACTTGCGAGCTCGTGCCGTGCCGAACAGATCGCCCATCGTCGTCGTCCAGGACAGCTCCTTGCGCTCGACGACCTTGCCGATGAGCGCGGAAGTAAATGACTTCGTGATCGATCCGACGTGCCATAGGTCGCCGGTCGTGACTTCGGTCTTGTCGCCGAGCCGTCGGACGCCCGAGGCCGCGATCTCGACCACGCCGCTCGACCGGAAAGTTGCGCCGCCGATCGCCGGCAGACTGGCGGCCACGCGGACGGCCTCGAGACGCGCCGCGAGCGCGCTCTGCTGCGGCGCAACCGGCGCGACGGCCGCCACGTGGATCGCAGCGGCAATCGTCCCGACCAGGCAGACGACGCGCGCGGTCATTCAGGATCCGTGTCGATGCAGGACGATGTCGAAGGTCGGCCGCGTGGACCCGTCGCGAAAGGTCACGCCGGCTGGCGAGAAGACAATCTCGTCGGGATGCGTCGGGTCGATTTCGTAGTCGCAGGACAGCGACACGATGTGCCAGGCCCCCAGCGGCCGCACTTCGCCAGATTCGCTTCGGCCGTTGCCGTTGCGATCGCGCCAGATCGCCAACCCGGTTAGCTCTGGACCGGCCAGCCGTCGATCGCCGTCGTCGTCGAGCGCACGCAGCGCGCGATACCCGTTTTCCCAGAAGAGCCAGAAACTGACGCTGCCGAACATCTGCAGCGCGGAATCGATCTGCCGGGTTCCGCGCTGGTCGTAGACGAGCCAGCCGGCGTCAGGCGTGATCCAGGTCCAGCGTCTGGCAATACCCGATCCGTCGGCATCGAAGAGCACGCCGGCATCGTAGTCGGTGATCTCGAGCGCGGTGAGATCCTCCCGCAACGGAACCGCGATCGGCGTAATCGGCCGTACTGTCGTCGCGAGTTGCGACGCGCGGTCGCGCAGCGCCGTAATCTCCTGGCGGTCCTTGTCAGGGTCCAGCAGGGGAACGAGGTACCGGATTGCCTCTTCGGTCAGCGAGCGCTGTCCCTGGAAGACGAGCATGCGCCTGCTATCTTCCAGCGGCGAGGAAGTCTCGACGACTTTCCGCAGTTGCGCGATCGCGGCATCACGCTCGCCTGCCTGCGTCAGACACCACCCCAGTCCGAGCTGCGCCACGAGATCGAGCCGCGCCGGAAATCCCGATTGCGGCGCCGTCCCGGCCGGCGCGAGCGCGATGATCTCCCGATAGCGGGCGATCGCCTGGTCCAGATGCCCGCGCGCGATTTGCTCGGCAGCCGCGTCGGCCGCCTTCTTGACGGCAAACTGCGTGTAGCTGGGCTCATGACCCGTCCAGACACCCAGCTTTTCATTCCCGCGCTGGATCTGGGCGGTGTTGGTCTTGTACGCGTACGCCATCGAATGGGCGCGTGCGATGTTCAGGCGCAGCGCGACGTCAGCCGGAGTGTCGCGGCTCAACTTCTCCAGGTTCACGATCAACCGGTCGATTGGCACACTGTCGAGAAGCGGCTGGACGAACATCGCTCCAAGCGATCGCCCGACCAAGGTCAGGGCAACCAGCACCGCAACCCACGAAAGAGATCGTGTTCTCCGCATGATGCGATCCGATCGCGAGCGGCGTCACGCCACTCAAGACAACCCAATCGCCGTCGGATGGCTCGGCTGATACATACCGATGCTGCCGCCGCTTGGCAGGCGGACCGAAGCGTACAGCCCCCACGGCGCCGTGTTGACGTCCGCGCAGGCGACATTCCGCTCACGCAGCGACTTCACGGCCGCGTGAACGTCGTCGCACATGAGATAGAGGACGACGCCAAGCATCTCGTGGTCGGCATGCTTCTGCGAGAACTCG
>JBLNGH010000441.1:0-2867 GCA_050264575.1 Acidobacteriota bacterium
CACCGGCCCACCGCCGTCGAGGCCAGGCGCGTTTCGCGTCGAAGAGACCGCGCCGGCCGCAGGTCGCTATCGCTGGGCGCTGGTCCTCGAGTCGCCGGGTCTTTCCGATCGACATGACCTCGGCACGATCTCGGTGTTTGGCGACGAGCGCGCGGCGATCGCCGATGCTGAATCGCACGCCAAGGATGACCCCGCCGCGATCGCGTACTTGAAGGAACAGCAGTGGACCAATCCGTTCGCGACGGCGCAGGTGCAGGAAGCGGAGTTCCGCACGGCCGTTCGGGCACCAGCGACGATTCATCCGCTGCCAGGTGGTGAAGCGATCGTCGCCGCGCCGGCGGCGGGACGGTTCACGGCCGCGCAGCTGCTGTCGATTGGCGATCGCGTCAAGGCCGGTCAACTGCTAGGCCGTCTCGAGCCCCGCCTCGCGGCAGGTCCCGATCGCGCCACGCTCGATGCGGAAGTCGCCGAAGCGCGTGCCGCGCTCGACGGCGCACGTCTCGAGCAGACACGCGCCGAACGGCTTCTGGCTGAACGTGCCGTGCCGGCACGACGGGTTGAAGATGCGCGCCGCGCCACGGTGATCGCCGAGGCGCGTCTCCGCGCTGCGGAAGCCCGTCTCGCGCAGCGCGACGAGACACTGCGCGCCGGCGGCGGCGCAGCCGCAGGGAACGCATTTGCCTTGCGTGCCCCCATCAGCGGACGTCTCGCCGAGGTCAGCGCCACGCTCGGCGCGTCCTACGACGAAGGCGCTGCGCTCTTCCGTATCGTCCGCACCGATCGCGTCGAGCTGGAAGTGCAGGTGCCATCGGCCGACGTCGCCACCGCGCGGCAGACCGCAGACCTCGCGCTCGAACTGCCCGGATCCTCGGCACCCGTCCCACTCGATCCCCACCACGTGCACGACTCCGGTGTCATCGACTCGACAACGCGCGCGCTCGGATTGCAGATGGAGGTCGTCAATCCCGGCGAGTCGCTGCTCGTCGGTCAGGTGGGAACAGCCATCCTGTACGGGCGCACGCGTCAGCGCCTGCCCGCCGTGCCCGAAGCGGCGGTCCTGATGGAGGCCGGCCGGCCCTATGTGTTCGTGCAGCAAAGCGGCGAGAGATTCGCGCGCCGCTTCGTCGAGGTCGCTTCGCGCGAGGGCGGACTGGTGGGCATCAAGAGCGGCGTGACACCCGGCGACCGCGTCGTGACGAAAGGCGCCTACGACGTGCAGCTCGCGTCAGCCGCGAAGGGCTTGCCTGCCGAGGGACACGTGCATTGAGGTCCGGCTAAAGCCGGACACTACGTAGTCCGCCTTCAGGCGGACGGGAAAAACGATGAAACGACTCATTGAATGGTCGATCGCCCATCACCGTCTGGTGCTCGTGTTCTCGGTGCTGCTCGCCGCCGCCGGCGTGTGGACCGTACGCGACATGCCGGTCGATGTCTTCCCCGATCTGACCGCGCCCACAGTGACCATCCTCACCGAAGGCCGCGGCATGGCGCCCGAGGAGATGGAAACGCTGGTCACTTTCCCCCTCGAGGCCGCGATGAACGGCGCGTCCGGTGTGCGGCGCGTCCGGTCGGCTACCGCCGTCGGCATCGCTGTGGTGTGGGTGGAGTTCGACTGGGGCACGGACATCTTTCAGGCGCGCCAGGTCGTCGCGGAGAAACTGGCGCTGGCCAGCGGCGCGTTGCCGCCGCAGATCGAGCGTCCGATTCTGGCGCCGATTTCGTCGATCATGGGCGAGATTCTCTTCTTCGCGATCTCGTCTGACACCGACGACCCGCTGACGCTGCGCACCGTCGCCGACACGATCGTTCGCCGTCGTCTGCTCGCGGTCGCCGGCGTGTCGCAGGTGACGCCGATCGGCGGCGCCGAGCGCCAGTTCCAGGTCATCGCCCACCCCGATCAACTCCGCGCCAACAACATCCGCGTCAACGAGCTGCTCGACGCCGTCCGCGGCGCGAGTCAGAACACGTCCGCGGGTGTCTACGTGGAAGGTCCACAGGAGTTCGTCCTGCAGACGATCGGCCGGGCCCGCACGCCGCAGGAAATCGGCGACAGCGTGATTGCGCTGCGCGGCGATCGATCGGTGCTCATCCGCGACATCGCCGACGTGCGTGAAGGCGCGGCCCTCAAGCGCGGCGAGGGATCGCGCAACGGCAAGCCGGCGGTGATCGTCGGCGTCCAGAAACAGCCGGGCGCCAACACGGTGGAGCTCACCGCGCGTCTCGATCGTGAGCTCGACGCGCTGCAGCGCGAGCTGCCGCGCGGCATGACCATCGATCGGCGCATTTTCCGTCAGGCCGACTTCATCGAGATCGCCGTGCGCAACGTGCGCAACGCGCTGCGCGACGGCGGGCTGCTGGTCGTCGCGATCGTCATTCTCTTCCTGGCCAACATGCGCGCCGCCGCCATCACGCTGACGGCCATGCCGCTGTCGGTCGCCACTGCGGTTCTGGTGATGCGCGCCTTCGGCGTCACGATCAACACGATGACGCTGGGCGGTCTGGCCATCGCTATCGGCGCGCTGGTAGACGACGCGATCATCGACGTCGAGAACGTGGTGCGGCGACTGCGAGAGAACGCCAGACGTCCCGTCGAGGAGCGCGTCCCGGCAGCGACGATCGTCCGCGACGCCACCATCGAGATCCGCACCTCCATCGTCTTCGCGACGATCATCATCGTGCTGGTCTTCCTGCCGATATTTGGACTGACGGGCGTCGAGGGTCCGCTGCTCGCCCCGCTCGCGTTCGCCTACATCGTGGCGCTGCTCGCCTCGCTGGTCGTCGCGATCGTTGTCACACCGGCGTTGTGCTACGCGTTTCTCCCCGGCGCGCGATCGATCCTCAGCGGACACGACGGCTGGCTGGCGAAA
>JBLNGH010000442.1:0-7516 GCA_050264575.1 Acidobacteriota bacterium
GTGCGAGGCTGCGATCAGCGTCGCTCCGTCGATGGCGCCGTCGTGGCGCAGGACGGGCCGTGCCTCGGTGGCGTCGCGCCACCACGTGTTGCGGAACCACAGCGTCGGCAGCACGTGCAACACTCCCGCCTCCGGGCCGCGGTTCTCCACGGTGATGCGGATGAGGATGTCCTCCGGCGAGGCCTTGGCGTACTCGACGAACACGTCGAAGTAGCGATCGTCGTCGAACACGCCCGTATCGAGGAGCTCGTATTCGAAACTCGCCCGGCCGATTTTTGAGTTGGTCTTGACGATTTGATCGTACGGATAGGCCCGCTGCGGATACTTGTACAAGTATTTCATGTACGAGTGCGTGGGCGTCGAGTCGAGGTAGAAGTAGTACTCCTTGACGTCCTCTCCGTGGTTGCCCTCGCTGTTGGTCAGGCCGAAAAGCCGTTCCTTCACGATCGGGTCTTTCCCGTTCCACAGCGCGAGCGCAAAGCAGAGCACCTGCCAGTCGTCCGAAATGCCCGCGAGGCCGTCTTCGCCCCACCGGTACGCGCGCGACCGCGCCTGGTCGTGGCTGAAATAGTCCCAGGCGTTGCCTGACTGGCTGTAGTCCTCACGAACGGTGCCCCACTGCCGCTCGCTCAGGTAGGGTCCCCATTTCCTCCAGGGCGCCTGTTCGTCGCGGATTTCCACCAGCCGCCGCGCCTCTGCGGACAACTTTCGATCGGTTCTTGCCATGGGGTCCTCACTTTTCTTTCCGGGCATTCGACCGCCCGCTTTCATCAGCTACGCAGTGCCGCCTGAACGGCAGTCTGCAGTTTCACAAGTCCGGCTCGCAGGTCGCCGCCGATGTGCACGCGCAGCGCACGGCGATTGCGCTCCGCGAGCACCTGGAAATCGCCGAGCGCCTGCGCCGCTTTGACCACGCCAAACGTGTACTTCCGTCCCGGCACCGGCAGATCCGCCGCGTCGTCGCACGTGATCTGAATGAACACGCCGCTGTTCGGGCCGCCCTTGTACGCCTGGCCGGTGGAATGCAGGAAGCGCGGGCCGAACTCGACGCATGTCGCGATGCGTCTGGCATCGCGGATGGCATGACGCATCGACTGCAGAATCCGGTCGTGGGGATCGTTCATCTCGATGTAGGCCAGAAGCGCCACATAGTCACCGGCGCCGGCCCGCCCGAGGTGGGCGCGCAGCCAGCCTTCGAGAGTACGGTCGCTGCCGACGAGACTCGACAGCGCCTTCGAGTTGGCGTCATCCGCGAACAGCTTGATCGCGTCCGCGGTCAGCATCGGCGTTTCGGCCGGCAACGATCCGCTCTTCTCATATTCCGCGGTCAGTTTCCGCGTGGCGATCTTGCTGGCTTCGACGTCCGGCTGATCGAACGGATTGATGCCGACGATCGAGCCCGCAACGGCAATCGCGATCTCCCAGCGGAAGAATTCCTCACCAAGATCGTACGGATCGTCGACGGTAATCCGGACGACGGGCTGGCCGGCGCGCTGCAGAGCGTCCAGGGCTCGATCCTGCGTGTCATCGGGCGCCGACTGTAGTTTCAGGTAGACAAAGACGCGGTCGGAGCCGTAGACCTCGGGAGGGCCGGGCTCCTCACGGTCGATGGGGATCAGCCCCTTGCCGATCTTCCCGGTTGATTCCGCAATCAGTTGCTCGAGCCATGCGCCAACCAGCCGAATTCGCGGCGACGCGACGATCGTCACCTTGTTGCGTCCAAACGACGTGGCGGCGACGCCGAGGACAGTCCCCAGCAGCACGCCAGGATTCTCCTCGACCGGCACCGATGGCATGCAGGCGCACACCATCGCCTCGGTGCGATCGAGAAACTTCGCGACGTCGATGCCCATCACCGCTGCGGGAACGAGTCCGAAATCCGAGAGCGCGGAGTAGCGGCCGCCGATGTCCGGCCAGCCGAAGAAGACGTGCCGGAACCCGTCGCGTTCGGCTGTCTGCTGCAGCATCGACCCGGGATCGGTGATTGCGACGAACCGTTTGCCGGCTTCGACCGATCCCACGACCTCGCGAACGCGATCGAAGAAATACTGCCTGAAGATCTCGGGCTCGAGCGTCGATCCCGATTTGCTGGAGACGATGAAGAACGTCTGCTTCAGATCGATCGTCTGTTCGATGGATTTGATCTGCGCCGGGTCGGTGGAATCGAGGACGTGCAGCGCCGGCCAGCCTTCGATCCTGCCGAACGTCGACGCCAAGACGTCAGGACACAGACTCGATCCGCCCATGCCGAGCAGGACCGCGTGCGAGAAGCCGGCGGTTCGCACGATCTCCGCCACCTGCCTGAATCGCTCGATGTGCGCGAGCTGACCGTTGGTCACGCCCAGCCAGCCGAGCCACTGTGCCTCGTCTTTTCCGGTCCAGAGCGACGCGTCGCGGCTCCAGAGCCGCCGAATCCTGTGCTGTGTACGCCACTCGTTCAACGACTTGCTGACGGCCTCGGCCAGGGGCTTCGGCGCGACGTACGTCAATCCATTGATCCTGGTGCCGCCGGCGTCGACCGTTTTCAATCGCACGGCTTCGAGCAGTTTCTTGAATGCGTCCGCGAACAACTGGACGCCGTCGGCGAGCAGCCGATCGGTCACCTCTTTCATGGAGATGTTGACGTCCGCCAATGCCGACATCGTCGCCAGGGCCGGCTCGACGTCTTCGAGCAGGCTCGCGCGCGGGCGCCCGTGATGCCGGAACGCTTCAACGGTGGCCGGCGGCATCGTGTTGACGGTGTCCGGACCGATCAGCTCTTCGACGTACATCACGTCGCGATATCGCGGGTTCTTGGTGCTCGTGCTGGCCCAGAGCAGCCGCTGCGTTGGCGCGCCCTGGTCGGCGAGCGCTTTCCAGCGCGGCCCACTGAACAGCTCGTTGTAGCGCCGATAGGCGAGCCTGGCATTGGCGATCGCGACCTTGCCGCCGAGACTCTGCAGGACGCTCCGCTCCTGCGCGCTGGCCGTCGTCTGCAGCCGCGCGGCCGTGAGCGCATCGATCGCGGTGTCGATGCGGCTGACGAAGAAGCTCGCGACGCTCGCGATGCGGGACAGATCACCTCGGCGCGCCCTGAAATCTTCCAGCCCGCCGATATACGCGTTCGCCACCTGCTCGTAGGCGGCCTGCGAGAAGAGCAGGGTCACGTTGACGTTGATCCCTTCGCCGATGAGCTGCCGAATCGCGGGAATGCCTTCAGCCGTCGCGGGGACCTTGATCATCAGGTTGTCGCGGGCCACGGCTTGCCACAAGCGCCTGGCTTCTTCGAGCGTGGCTGCCGTGTCGTACGCGGCGAGCGGTGAGACCTCGAGGCTGACGTACCCGTCACGTTTCGCGGTGGTGTCGTAGACGGAGCGGAGCGCATCGGCGACGTCCTGAATGTCACGGACCACGAGCTTTTCGTAGAGCGTCTTCGCGTCCAGCCGACGCGCATCCGGCGTGTCGAAGAGATCCTTGTAATCGGGGCTGCCGGTGACCGCTTTTTCGAAGATGGTGGGATTCGACGTGAGGCCGCGCAGGCCGTCTTCGTCGATCAGGCGCCGCAAGTCGCCGCTCGTGATCAGACTCCGGCGGATGTAGTCGAGCCAGACCGACTGCCCGTAGACGTTGAGCGCGCGCAGCGGATTTTCGAGCGCGGTCACCTTGGCCAGCCGGCGCACGTACCGGCTCTCGGCCGTGAAACGCGCGCCGAGAAACGCGTGGATCAGCTCGCGCGCCAGTTCGACGCCAACGACCCGGCCGCCGAGGACCAGCACGTTCATGTCGTCGTGCTCGACGCCCTGGTGCGCCGAGTAGGTGTCGTGGCAGAGGCCGGCGCGAATGCCCGGAATGCGGTTCGCAGCCATCGCGGCGCCGACGCCGCTGCCGCAAATCAGGATCCCGCGATCTGCCTGGTTGCTCCGGATCGCCGCGGCGACCGCGATCGCGTAGTCGGGATAGTCGACCGGATCGAGGCTGTGCGTGCCGACGTCGACGACCTCGTGATGCTCGTCGATGAGGAAGGCCTTCATCGCCTCCTTCAGCTCGAAGCCGGCATGATCCGATCCTGTCGCGACGCGCATACGGTTTGAAGTTCTAAGTTCTGAGTTCGAAGTTCGGGCTGCGTCAGCAGCCCGTCAGTATGGCCAGGTCCAGTCGGCGAGCTCGGCGCGATCGGTGCCGTGCTCGTGCGCATAGCTCATGTTGTCGATGATCGCGTTTCTCATCTCCTCTTTCAGGTGCGCGCCCTTCGCGCGCAGTTTCGGCACGCGATCGACGATGTCGATGACGAGATGAAAACGCGACGTCTCGTTCAGCATCGCCAGCTCGAGCGGCGTGTTGATGTTGCCCTTCTCCTTGTAGCCACGGACATGCATGTGCTCGTGACCCTTGAATCGGTAGCTCAGCTTGTGGATGAGCCACGGATAGCCGTGAAAGTTGAAGATGATCGGCTTGTCGGTCGTGAACAGCGAGTCGAACTCTCGCTCCGTGGAGCCGTGCGGATGTTCCGAGGCCGGCAGCAGTCGGAACAGATCGACGACATTGACGAAGCGCAGCTTCAGATCGGGAACCCGCTCCCGCAGGATCGCCGCAGCCGCGAGCGCCTCCTTCGTCGCCACGTCTCCGCAGGATGCCAGGACCACATCCGGCTCTTCACCCGCATCCGTGCTCGCCCGCGCCCAGATGCCCAGCCCCTTGGCGCAATGAATGACGGCCTCCTCGATCGTCGTGAACTGCAGATGCTTCTGCTTGTCGGCGACGATGACGTTGATGTAGTCGATGCTGCGCAGACAGTGGTCGGCGACCGCGAGGAGCGTATTCGCGTCGGGTGGCAGGTACACGCGCGTCACCGACGGGCTCTTGTTCGTGACGAGATCGATGAATCCGGGATCCTGATGCGAGAACCCGTTGTGATCCTGCCGCCAGACGGTCGACGACAACAGGATCGTCTCGGAGGCTACCGACGCGCGCCAGGGCACGTGATTTTTCGAGATGTCGAGCCACTTCGCGTGCTGGTTGAACATCGAATCGATCACGTGCGCGAAGGCCTCATAGGTGTGGAAGAAACCGTGCCTGCCCGTGAGCAGATACCCTTCAAGCCAGCCGACCAGCGTGTGCTCGGAGAGCATCTCCATCACGCGGCCATCGGGCGCGAGCTCGCCGCCGTCGGCGTCTTCCGGCAGCAGATCGGCCATCCAGGTCTTCTTGGTTGCCGCGTAGATGGCCTGCAGCCGGTTCGAGGCGGTCTCGTCGGGGCCGAAGACACGGAAGTTGGTCGGATTCTTTTTGAGGACGTCTCTCAGGAACTCGCCGAGCGGTTTGGTGTTTTCGTAGTTAATCGTGCCGCGTCCCTTGACCGGGACCGCATACTGCCGAAAGTCCGGCAGGTTCAGGTCTTTGCGCAGCAGTCCCCCGTTGGCGTGCGGATTCGCGCTCATCCGGCGAGGGCCGCGCGGCGCGAGCGCCCGCAGCTCCGGGATGAGCCGGCCGTCCGCGTCGAACAGCTCCTCGGGTTTGTAGCTGCGCATCCAGGATTCCAGCAGTTTCAGGCTCGCCGGGTTGTCGCGTACGTCGGCGAGCGGCACCTGATGCGACCGCCAGGATCCTTCGACTTTGTGGCCGCGAATCTCTTTCAATCCGGTCCATCCCTTCGGGGCCCGCAAGATGATCACCGGCCAGTGAGGGCGAACCGGCTTCTGCGACTGCCGCGTCGTCTTCTGTAGCGTCCGAATCTGGCCGATCGCTCGCTCGAGGGTTGCCGCCATCTTCTGGTGCATCAAAGCCGGGTCGTCGCCCTCGACGAAGTACGGCGTGTAGCCGTAGCCGATGAACAGCGCTTCCAACTCCTCGCGGCTGACGCGCGCGAGGATCGTCGGGTTGGCAATCTTGTAGCCGTTGAGACTGAGGATCGGCAGCACCGCGCCGTCGCGCACCGGGTTGATGAACTTGTTGGAATGCCACGACGTCGCGAGCGGACCGGTTTCCGCCTCTCCGTCGCCGACGACACACGCCGCGATCAAATCCGGGTTGTCGAACACCATTCCATAGGCGTGCGAGAGGCTGTAGCCAAGCTCGCCGCCTTCATGGATCGAGCCTGGCGTTTCCGGCGTCACATGGCTGCCGATGTGCCCGGGAAAGGAGAACTGCTTGAAGAACTTGCGCATCCCCTCGGCGTCTTCGCTCTTGTCCGGGTAAATCTCGGAATACGTACCCTCGAGATAGACTGGCCCGAGGACGCCTGGTGCACCATGTCCGGGTCCCGCGACGAAGACGACGTTCAGGTCGTGTTTGAGAATCATCCGGTTCAAGTGCACCCACGCGAACGACAACGCCGGGCTGGCGCCCCAATGTCCCAGCAGGCGGTGCTTGATGTCGTCGGCCTTCAACGGTTCCTGCAGCAGCGGGTTGTTCTTGAGATAAATCATCCCGACCGCGAGGTAGTTGCATGCGCGCCAGTACGCATGCATCAGGTCCAGCTCTCGATCCGTCAGCGGTCGTTCCGCTGAAGTCGTCGAGGTCTTTTCTTGATTCGCTACGAGCTCGTCCACAGCAGCTCTCCAATCACCGGGATTCGTCGTGCCACATCTGTGGCCAGTCTTCGGGTCCATTCACGACGGGCACATTCCACCGCTTCACGGCCGCCACGCCCTGGTAATAGCTCGCGACGCTCATCGTCGCCGGGTCGAGGAGGAAGTGACTTCCGGCGCTGACCGGCAGGCCGACCCATCGGCAGACGAACACTCTGAAGCAGTGCCCGTGGCCAAACAGCGCGACGTCCTTCTGCACGCCTCGCAGGCGTGCAATCAGGCGGTCAGCCCGCGCGCCGATCTGGTCCGGCGTTTCACCGCCCGGACATCCATCGCGGAAGAGCAGCCAGCCGGGGGTGCGGGTCTTGATCTGGTCGGACGTCAGTCCCTCGTACTCGCCGTAGTTCCACTCCATCAGGTCCGGCTCGATTTCACAACGTCCGAAGAATCCGGCCAGCTCGCACGTCTCGCGGGCGCGCTTCAACGGGCTGGTCAACACGAGTGCGAAGTCGATCTTTGCCAGCGCCGGCGCCAGACCGGCGGCGACCGACCGGCCTTTGTCCGTCAGCGGAATGTCGGTGCTGCTCGTATGCTGACCGGTCAGCGTCCATGCCGTCTCACCATGCCGTACAAGAAACACGCGTGGGGCCGCCATTCAACCGGTCCGAGTGCTCGTCTCGACTGCTCCGGCGAACACCCGTTCGAGCAGCGCCTGCGCCTCGTGCTGGATCCGTCGAAGGTGATCGAGCCCGCGGAAGCTTTCCGCGTAGAGCTTGTAGACCTGTTCCGTGCCCGACGGCCGGGCCGCGAACCAGCCGCCCGCGGTCACGACCTTGAGGCCCCCGATCCCGGCGTCGTTTCCCGGCGCGCGAGTGAGGCGTGCGACGATCGGCTCGCCGGCCAGCGTCTGTTGCCTGACATCATCGGGCGACAGCTTCTGGAGGCGGGCTTTTTGATCGGGCGTGGCCGGCGCGTCGATGCGCGTGTAATACGGCGTACCGAACTCCGCC
>JBLNGH010000443.1:0-12330 GCA_050264575.1 Acidobacteriota bacterium
GAGAAGATTCCCGACAACTGCACGTCCGAGAACAGGGGCCCGATGTCGTGCGCGGGGTCGTAGCTGTCGGTCTGACGGACAGTCGGACGGTCAGACGGTCGGCACGCGACGGCGAGGGTCAACAGGACGCCGCACGCCGCGCGCCGCACGTTCAGTTGCACCCTCATGCGAACACAATCCACAGTACCCCGATAATCAGCACCAGCAGAACCGAGAGTCCGATCTCGATCTGGCGTTGCTTCGACGACTCGCCCTCCTTCATCGCCACCCCCGGCGCTCCGACGGGCTTCCCGTAGGTGAGCCCCTCGGTCTTGTCGAGGCCTGGTGCGGGCGTGGCCAGGCTCACCACGAAGAGCACGGCCGTGCAGAACACGAACAGCAGGACCGCGAAATGGAGGAAGTTGAACTCGGCGACCCACTCCAGGAATGAGCCGGCGGCCAGATTGGTCTTGCTGGTCCCGTTCGCGAACTCGAGGACCAGGCGCAGCACGCCGAGCACGAGTCCGGTGACGAGCGACGCCATCGCGCCCTTTCCGTTCAACCGCTTGAAGAAGATGCCCAGGAGGAAGCAGGCGGCGATCGGCGGGGCGATGTAGGCCTGCACACTTTGCAGGTAGATGTACACCTGCGACGAGATGAACTTCATCAACGGAATCCAGGCCAGGCCAAGCACCACCATGAGTCCGGCGGAAATGCGGCCCACCTTCACGAGCTGCTGCTCGCTCGAGGTCGGGCGCATCTTCTTGTAGACGTCCCACGTCAACAGCGTGGAGCACGCGTTGAACGCGGAGGCGAGCGAGCTCATCAGCGCGGCGAGCATGCCGGCGAGCACGAGGCCCTTGATGCCGGCGGGCAAGAGGCGCGTCACCAGCGACGGGTATGCCGAATCACCCTGGATGTCCGAGAACAACGCCGCGGCCACGACACCGGGCAGGACGAAGATGAAGACGGGAAGAATCTTCAGGTATCCGGCGAAGATCGTTCCCGTGCGCGCCTGCGAAATGCCCTTGGCGGCCAGGACGCGTTGCACGATGTGCTGATCCGTGCACCAATACCAGACTCCCAGGATCGGAGCGCCGAAGATGATCCCGGTCCAGGGGAAGTTCGGATCGCTGACGGGCTTCCACATCGAAAAGAAGCCGGCCGGGACCTTCGCCTGCAGCGCCGCAAACCCGCCCACATGCTGCAATCCGATGATCATGAGCGTCGCCGATCCGAGGATCAGCACGATCGCCTGCAGCACCTCGGTGTAGACCACGGCGCGCAGTCCGCCGAAAATGGTGTACAGCCCGGTGACGATTATCAGGACGATCGCGGCCGTGTAGAAATTCCACCCCGTGACCGCGCGAATCACCACTCCGCCGGCGTAGAGCGTCACGCTGATCTTCGTGAGGACGTAGCCGATCACGGAAACCCAGGTGAAGTACGTCCGCGCCGCCGAGTTGTACCGCTTCTCGAGGAACTCCGGCATCGTGTAGACGCCGCTCTTCAGGTAATAGGGCACGAACAGCCAGCCCAGGAGCAGCAGGATCAGGCACGCGAGCCACTCGAAGTGGCCGACCGCGAGTCCGGTGGAGGAGCCCGCCCCCGCCAGACCGACCAGGTGCTCGCTCCCGATGTTCGACGCGAACAGGCTGGCGCCGACCGCGAACCACCCCACGTCGCGCGCCGCGAGGAAGTAGTCGGAGCTCACCTGCTTCTCGCGCCGCGCAGCCCAGTAGCCGATGCCGGCCAGGATCAGGAAGTACCCGGCGATGAACAGCAGATCGAAGAAGTGGAGATTGCTCATTGGGTGGCGGCCTGCCTTCGCGTGTTGAGGAGATATTGAACCGCGAGATCCGTGAGCGTCCACAGCTGAACGTCCGAAGCGGAACCGTAGCGCACGGGACGCAGCGTCCCGTGCTCGAACTTGTAGCTCCACAGCTCGGCGTACTGCAAACCGGAGCGCGCGACCGCCGTCCGCACCGAGTCGATCGCGCCGGGATGATTGCGCGTCGCGAGCGCCGCGAGCAGGATGTTCACTTCGCGGCCCCACACGACGCGGGGCGAGTGGTACAGATCGCGCTCGAACAGCTGCCACACCGCCGGAGCGGCATACGCGTCGTTGGCGACCGCGAGTCCCACGCCGTCGATGAACAGGCCGACCGGATACGGCAGCAAGAACGGCTGCAACAGCTCGGCCTCACGCGCAGGGTCTTGCCGCTCGAGCAGCAGCCACATCGCCGGATCGGTGCTCATCACCGGAATCGGCTGACCGGCGCTGTCGAGCGAGACGGCGGGGAAGCGCAGCGTATCGTTGGGAATACCGTTGCGCGCGACGACCGCACTCCAGAAGGCGGCCTCGTCGGGAGCGAGTGAGCCAATCTTCGCGCCGACACTTGCAGCGACCTGTTCAGGCGAGCGCGTCACCATAAAATGCCGACCCGCACCCTTCCAGGCCTGCGCCGCACGCCGCACGTCATCTGCCTGTTCGAGGCCCGGCTCTCCCATTTGCCGCAGCACGCTATCGATCACACCAATTGCCAGGAGAGCCTGGGGCACCCACACCACGTTCACGTCGAACGCGAAGCAGCCGCCGGCGTAGCCCACGCGGCTGTCGCGCCAGCTTCCCGGGTGACAGTAGCCGTCCGGATCCCGTTTGAAGCTCACGAGATTCGTGGCGACGGGATCGTGCGCGTATGGCGCCGCCTGGTGCATCACGTACGACACGTTCCGGCGCAGCTCGGTCCCCCAGCGCCGCAGGAACGCGCGCTTGCGCGCGGCGGGCACGCGCGCGTCGGCGAAGTAGTGCCCGGCGACGACCGGCAGCTGGAAATCGTCGTCCACCATCCAGTAGTTCTCGCGCGTCTTCTGGAGATCGCGCAGCAGCGTACTGTCTCCGGTCCGCAGAAACTCGGCGGCATTTTCACGAATCGCCTGGCCGCCGAGCGCTTCTTCGTGACTCACTTCTCCGTCGGCGCTGAGCTTGGCCAGTGCCGCGCCCATCACGAATTCGGCCATGGTGTCGGCCCACACCGGCTCCATGAGCAGCGCGGTCATCAGCATGTCGCGGCCGAAGTACGTCGCGTACGTCGGGAGCCCCGCCATCAGTTTCTGCTTTGAGCTGAGCAGCTCGAAGCCGCGGATCTCGCGCTCGAGCCGCTGCGACTTGGCGGAATCGGCGAAGCGCCGGAACGCGTCGCTGAAGATCTGACGGCGAGTCAGCCGATTCAGGGCGGCACCGTCGGTGGCGATCTCGACGCTGATCGTCGCGGGGCGAGCGCCCAGCGCGCGGATCGTGAGGACCGTGCCGGCGAGCGTCGTGCTCGTGGTGCGGCCGTCGCCGCGCAGCGTCAGCCACAGATGGTTCTTCCCGTCGAGGCTCGGCTGCGAGACGCGCAGCGTCCAGTCGCGCGCCGTGCTCGCCAGCTGCACGCTAGGCGCGAGGCGCGATGGGTAGGGCGGGCCCAGCCGCTCCGCCAGGCGCTTCATCTCATCGACGACGAAGGTCGGCGCGCCGATGGGGTCGCGCACGCGTCCCGCGTAGCCGAAGTCCCGTTCGACGCGCATCGAGCCCAGGAGGAGATGCCCGATCTGGATGGACCGCCCGCCCGGCACCGTGAGCTGGTGACGCAACCAGCGTCGACCGCCGCTCGCACCCACCGTCGCGTACCCATCACCGAATGCCACCGCCGCGACCGCCCCGACCGCCGCCGTTGCTTCTTGACCGCCTTGACCGCCTTCTCGCGCTGTAAACCCGATGCTCTCGTTCAGTCCATCAGCCCACAGGTGCACGACACGGCCGCTCTTGCCGTCGATGTAGATCTCGACCGCGTTGCCGCGCGCATCGCGGTAGACGCGGGCGTGGTAGCCTTCGTATGCAGCGGAGTCATCGAGCCCACGGGTTGGAAACTCAAGCACCGGCGCGGTTTTCTGCGGGGGTGCAGCTTGCATCATCAGCAGCAAAGCCATCAGCATGGGCCTACATACTCTGCCCCGTCGGGAGCCTTGACAAGGGCTGGTTGTGGCGGCATTTCGGAGGTCAATAATCCCTCATTCCGTTGTTTTGGCGACACCGCCCGCGGAGGTAACATCGATGCGTTCGAGTACACTTGTTGGTCCCATTCTCGCCCTCCTGACCTGTACGACGGCGCTTCCATTGGCCGCGCAGGGCACCGTTCAAGGACAAGTCGTCGATAGCGTGACCCGCCAGGGGTTAGCTGGAGCGACGGTCTCCATCCAAGCCACGATGCGAACGGTGCAGACCGGCCCTGACGGCAAATACGCCATCACTGGCGTGCCGGCCGGCGCGGTCGTCGTGCGCGTGACACTGATCGGCTTCGCGCCGCAGCAACAAAACGCCACGGTCTCCGATGGCGCTAGCGCGGAAGCGAACTTCTCGCTCGCGCCGCAGGCTTCGATTCTCGAACCGGTGGTGGTAACCGGATACGGGTCGCAGCGCCGTGAGGCGATCACGGGTTCGGTATCGACAGTCGATGGAGGGGCTGCCAACGTCGGGGTCGTGACGAACAGCGATCAAATGCTGCGCGCGCGCGCGGCAGGCGTCGACGTCATCCAAAACAACGGTGAGCCGGGCGCCGGAGCGGTCGTGTTGATCCGCGGCGGCAGCTCCATCAGCGCGAGTAACCAGCCGTTGTACGTCGTCGATGGCGTGCCGCTCAATAGCGTGCCGACCGAGCCACCCAGTTATGGCGTCGGCGGCTCGCCGCCGCTCCCGCGCAATCCGCTGAACCTGATCAGCCCAGCCGAAATCGCCTCCATCACCGTGCTCAAGGATGCCTCCGCAGCCGCGATCTATGGCAGCCGCGCGGCGAACGGTGTCATCTTGATCGAAACCAAGAAAGGCAACGCGGCGGGAGGCGGCTCGACGCTGCAGTATGACGGCTACGTCTCGGCGTCGTCGGCGGCTCAGCGGTTGAACACGCTCAGCGCCGGCGAATACAGCGCCTACATAAACGACCAAGTCGGTGTGTGGCGCGCCGACTCAACCGCTTGCAGAGCGTCGGCGCCGTGCAACGCGGCGTACACCGATTCGGCGAAGGCATTCGACGGACTCACGCCCTCCCACCTGTCATCGCTCGGGACCGCCAATACCGACTGGTCCAAAGAGGTATTGCGGACGGCGTTCACCACGAATCACGACCTCTCGTTCATCGGTGGAAATGACGTGACGCATTATCGCGCGTCCCTCAATTACATGAATCAGGAGGGTGTCACCCTCGTGAGCGGCTTCCAGCGGACCCAGGGAAGCCTCAGCGCGGCGACGCGCGCGTTCGACAACCGGCTCGGCCTGGGCGTGAACGTCGCGACCAGTCGCGGGACCAACACGTACGTCACGTTTGAAAACCGCGGAGGGTTCGAGGGCGGGATTTTCCAGAACGTCGCGATCTTCAATCCCACGCAGCCAGTCACCGTGACCGACGCGCTCGGCACCACGAGCTACTATGAGCCCGGCGGCACCTCGGTGCGCAACCCCGTCGCGCTCGCCGAGCAGATCACCGACGTCGGACAAACCAACCGGACGATCGCCAACGCGAACGCCGAGCTCCAGATGGGCAAGGGGTTCACCGGGAAGATCACGATCGGGTTAGATGGGTCGAGCGGCGGGCGACAGATCTATTATCCGCTCGCCAACCCGGTCGGCGTCGCGCTCGGCAACGGCAAGGCGCGCCAGTACGACCTCGACAACCGGACCCGCACGTTCCAGGGTTTGTTGACGTATCAGGGCAACGCAGGCTCGTCGACCACGCTCGACATCGTCGGCGGCTACGAGTACACGAACTTCAAGAGCAATCTCTTCATGGCCGAAGGCACCGGGTTCTTCACCGACGCCTTCAAGTACTACAACCTGGGTGCCGCGACGTCACGCACCGACTCGTCGTTCGCCGAGGAGTGGAAGCTCGCCTCGTTCTTCACCAGGGCGAACGTCGGGCTGAGCGACCGGTTCTTCCTAACCGGTATTCTGCGTTACGACGGGTCTTCGCGTTGGGCCGAGGGGAATCAGTGGGGCGTGTTCCCGGGGCTGTCGGCATCCTGGAACCTCAGCAGTGAAGGGTTCGCCTCCAGCCTGTCCTTCTCCGAGCTGAAGCTGCGCGCCGGATGGGGGCGCGTCGGCAACCCCGGTGTTCCCGCGTATGCCTCGCTGCGGTTGGTGAGCGCCGGCACCAACGGGACCTACCCCTGGGGCGATGCGCCTCAGACGGGGGTAACGCTGAGCCGCAATCCGAACCCCGATTTGCGCTGGGAGAAAACGTCCCAGGCCAACATCGCGCTTGATTTCGCAAGAGGGGAACGCTTCGCCGGAACGGTCGAGTACTACGTCAAAAACACCTCCGACCTGCTGCTCGAAGTCCCGGTCCCGGCCCCTGCAGAGCCGTCGACCCGGATCGAAAACGTCGGCGAGATGCGCAACAACGGGCTCGAGATCACGCTCAACACCATCCCGACCTCCAAACCCAGTCTAACCTGGCGCTCGGGCCTCGTGTTCTCGACGTTCAGCAATAAGGTTCTCAACCTTGGCCCGCACAGCTCGATCCGGTCTGGTGTCGTGAGCGGTCAGGGGCAATCGGACGTGTGGGCGCAGCGGATCCTGCCCGGTGAGCCACTCGGGACCTTCTACGGCCCGGTGTATATCGGCCTGGACGCGCAGGGTCGCCAGTTGTTCCAGTGCGCGGCGTCGTCGACCGGCTGTTTGTCGACCACGGTGGCCGGGTCGGACTTCGCGATCATCGGGAACGCCAACCCGGACTTCACGCTCGGGTGGAACAACACGCTCACGTGGAACCGGTTCAATTTCAGCTTCCTGATCCGCGCCGTCGTGGGTAACGACGTATTCAACAACACGTCGCTGGTCTACGCGAGCAAGGGGAACGCGCTCCAGGATAAGAACTTCCTGAAGCCGGCCCTCGACGATGGGGCGGCGCTGCACGAGCCCTCAGTCTACTCTTCGCGCTGGATCGAGGATGGGTCGTTCGTGCGTCTGCAGAACATCACCCTCGAATACGATCTGAGCATGCCGGCGCTGACGCGCTGGGCACGAAGCGCCAAGCTGTACGTCTCGGCCGACAACGTGTTCCTGATTACCGGGTACTCCGGCCTGGATCCAGAGGTCAACAGCAACAACGAAGGGAATCCGGGCGATGTCGGCCTTCAGGCACGCGGCATCGATTATCTTAGCTACCCGCGGTCCCGCGTCATCACCGGCGGCCTGCGCCTGGTGTTTTAAGGAGCGATGACATGAAACGAACCTTCGTAGCTTCGGCCCTGTTCATGGCGTTCGCGCTCGGGTGCACCGACTTGTCGGAAAGCCCCCAGAGCTCGATCTCCCCGGGCAACTTCTATCGCAACGAGGCCGAGGTGCTCGCAGGCCTCGCGGGCGTGTACGCGCAGCTGCGCAGCACGCTCGACGACTATTACAACGTGAGCGAGATCAGTACCGACGAGATGGTCGTGCCGACGCGGGGCAACGACTGGTACGACGGCGGTACCTGGCTCGATCTGCACGCGCAAACCTGGACGCCCACGAGCCCGGCGACCGGCGCCTTCCTCAGCGGCGCGTGGAACGTCGCCACCGGCGGCATTTCACGCGCCAACGTGCTGCTCGATGCGCTGGCGAATGTGGCCGTGCCCAACCAGGCCACGATCGTCGCCGAAACGCGGACGCTGCGCGCGTACTACTACTACATCATGATGGACTTGTTCGGCGGCGTGCCGATCGCGACGAACAGCGTCATCGAGAAGCGTCCGACCGTGTCGCGCGATTCGGTCTTCAGGTTCATCGAGAAGGAGTTGCTGGACGCGCGACCCGACCTCCCGGTCACCTGGAGCGCAGGCAACAGCGGCCGAGTGACACGCGGCGTGGTGGACGCGATCCTGGCCAGCATGTACATCAACGCCGGCGTGTTCACTAAGGACGGTGCCGCGGGCGGCATCAGCGCGAACTCGTACAATTCGTGCGCAGGCATCACCGTCTCTGGGAGCTTGACCGCGTGCCAGGCGGCGTTGAACCGGGCGGACAGCGTCCTGCTGTCGAGCGCCGGCTACCAGCTCGCCGACACGTTCGCGAAGGTGTTCCGGGCCGACAATGCGAACAACAAGGAGCACATTTTTGTCGTGAAATTCATCCCGCAGGACGGGCTGGGTCTCAACTTCGTCATGCGCGCGCTGCACTACAAGCAGTTCACGCCGGAGCCCTGGAACGGGTTCGCGACGATCGCGCAGACGTACAATGCCTTCGATTCATTGGACCGCCGCCGGCAGATCTTTCTGGTCGGGCCGCAATACAACGTCCTAACCGGCGACACCGCGTGTGTCCGGCCCGGGTGCGATCAAGGCGCTCCGCAGCTCGTGTTTACCCCGACCATCGCGAACATCGCCCAAGCGACCGAGGGTGAGGGTGTGCGGATCTACAAGTACCCCGCCGACCCCGCTCACGTCGCGCAGAATAACGGCAACGACTATGTGCTGTTCCGCCTCGCGGAAATGAACTTCATCAAGGCGGAGGCCGAGCTGAACGGCGCGACGGGATCGTCGACTCCGCTGGCGCTGGTGCAGGCGGTGCGCGCGCGCGCGTTCGCGACGGATACGCTCTCGGCCGTGACGCTCCCGAGGATTCTGCAAGAGCGGCTGTTCGAGTTCACGGGCGAAGGCAAGCGCCGCCAGGATCTGATTCGGTTCGGCGGCTACACGGCGGCGTGGGAGTTCAAGAACCTGAGCGACGCTCGTTACGTCCTGATGCCGATCCCGCAGTCGCAGATCGACGCCAATGAGCTGCTGACCCAGAATCCCGGCTACTGATTTCTTGCGGAAGGCTCTTCCAGGAGGAGCGCGGCACGCTGCGCTCCTCCTGCTGCTTCTCGGCCCCTCCTTCGCCTGCTCCGACACAAGCAGCGACGTCGCTCCGCCACCAGGAGGGACGACGCTTTTTACGCTGCTGCCCTCGAGCTACACCGGCGTGCACTTCACGAACCAGCTCCGCGATACACGTGAACTGAACGTCTTCACATATCGCAACTACTACAATGGCGGCGGTGTGGCGATCGGCGATCTCACGGGCGACGGGCTGCCCGAGATTGTGCTGACGTCGAATCAGGGCGGCCCCAGGCTGTACCTCAACCTGGGCAAGTTTCGGTTTCGCGACGTGACAGACGACGCGCACGTCACCGAGCACGACCGCTGGACCACCGGTGTCACCCTCGCCGACGTGAACGGCGACGGCCGGCTCGATATCTACGTCTGCCACGCCGGGCTCAAGCCGGCGCGCGCGCGCGCGAACACGTTGTACCTCAATCAGGGTGTCAAAGACGGCGTGCCGGTGTTCCGCGAGCTGGCGGCCGAGTACGGGATCGCCGACACGGGATATTCGACCCAGGCGGCGTTCTTCGATTACGACGCCGACGGCGATCTCGACCTGTTCCTGATTCGCAACTCACCGCGCGCCGTCTCGACTTTGCCAGTCGAGAACATGCGCACCAAGCGCGATCCCCTCGGCGGCCACGAGTTGTACCGCAATGACGGAACGAGATTCGAAGACGTCAGCGAGCGGGCCGGCATCTTTGGTCCGGAGATCGGATTTGGCCTGGGGCTCGCCGTGGGCGACGTGAACCGCGACGGGCGGCCCGATGTCTACGTCGCGAACGACTTCTTCGAGCGCGACTATCTCTATCTGAATCGGGGGTACGGCAGGTTCGACGAAGTGCTCGAGCGCGCGCTGCCGGCGTCCAGCTATTTCTCGATGGGCGTCGACATCGCCGACGTCAACAATGACGGCTGGCCCGACATCTACAGCACCGACATGCTGCCCGAGGACGACTACCGACTCAAGACCACGTCGGGCTTCGAGGCGTGGACGCTCCAGGCCGCCAAGGCCCGTGAAGGATTCGACCACCAGCAGATGCAGAACATGCTCCAGCTCAACAACGGCAACGGGACCTTTGGCGACGCGGGATACCTGGCCGGCGTGGCGCGGACCGACTGGAGCTGGGCGGCGCTGATCGCCGACTTCGATCTGGACGGCAACAAGGACGTTTTCGTGGCGAATGGGCTTGCGAAGGACGTCACCTCGCAGGACTACGTCGCGTTCCTCGCGAGCGACCGCACGATGCTCGGCGCGACGCGCGGCGACCGTGTCGATTTCGAGAGCCTGATCGCCGCGATGAGCTCGACCAAGCTTCCCAACTACGCGTTTCGCAACAGTGGCGACCTGGCGTTCACCAAGGTGAGCGCCGCGTGGGGACTCGATCGGCCCAGCTTCTCGAATGGCGCCGCCTATGGCGATCTGGATGGCGACGGCGCGCTGGATCTCGTCGTGAACAACGTGAACGACGAGGCGTTCGTCTACCGCAACAATGCCCGCGCCCAGCTGCCCGAGAACCGGTTCCTGCAGGTCCGCCTGACCGGCAGCGGCACCAACCCGTTCGGCGTGGGCGCGCGAGTCACGCTGCGCGCCGGTGACACCCAGTTCCAGCAGGAGCTCCTGCCCACGCGCGGATTCCAGTCGAGCGTCGATTACACGTTGACGTTCGGCGTGGGCAAGGTGGACACGCTCGAGTCGGTAATCGTGGATTGGCCCCCCCCCGGCGGCAAATCGACGATCGTCTCTCCCGTCGCGACGAATCAGCTCCTCACGGTCTCCGAAGCAAATGCCCTCCCGCAGCGGAGCCGAGGCACGCTGCGCCGCGACCGGCCCCCCCTGTTGCGCGACGTGACGAGTGAGGTCGGGCTCGATTTCGCCCACCGCGAGAACGACTTCGTCGATTTCGACCGTGAACCGCTGATGCCGCACATGGTCTCGACCGAGGGGCCGATGGTGACCGTCGGTGACGTCAATCGCGACGGACTGGACGACTTCTTCATCGGCGGCGCCAAGGGGCAACCGAGCGCGCTGTACGTGCAGCGCCCCAACGGCACGTTCCAGTCAGCCAACCCGGCGCTGTTCGCGCAGGACCAGATCGCAGAGGATTTGGGCGCCGCGTTTCTGGATGCCGATCGCAACGGCACGCTCGATCTCTACGTCGCGACCGGCGGCACCGAATTCTCCGCGCTCGCGCCCGCCTTCGAGGACCGGCTGTACCTGGGCGACGGGCGGGGCGGGTTCAGCAGGGCCGCCGGCAAGCTGCCGCCGCTGTTCAACAGCAACTCGCGCGTGGCGGTCTCGGGGGGGGGCGATCTCGTGTTCGTCGGCGGTCGCGCGGTCCCCGGGCGCTATGGCGTCGACCCAGGCAGTACGCTGCTCAGACGCGATGCAGGCGGTCGATTCACGGACGTGACTGCGCAAATCGCTCCGGATCTCGCGCATATCGGCATGGTCACCGACGCGCTCTGGACCGACGTGGACGGAGACCACCGCGACGATCTCGTGGTCGTGGGCGAGTGGATGCCCATCACCGTGTTTCGCAGCACCGGCGCGCGGCTCGAGCGCGTCCAGACACGCGGCCTCGAGCAGAGCGCGGGATGGTGGAACCGGATCGTCGCCGGGGACTTCACGGGCGACGGCCGCGTGGACTTTATCGTCGGGAACGCCGGACTGAATTTCCGCCTGCACGCATCGGCCCGTGAGCCCGCCCGCATGTACGTGAGAGACTTCGATCACAACGGATTCCCGGAGCAGGTGCTCACGACCGTCGAGGGCGGACAAGAGACGCCGCTGGCGCTGCGCGATGAGCTCACGGCGGCCCTGCCCTTTTTGAAACCGCGCTACCCCAAGTACGTCGACTACGCGCGCCAGAGCGTGCGAGACATTTTCGGCGCCGCGTTGGACAGCGCGCTGGTCAAGCGCGTCGACACCTTCGCCTCGGTGTTGGCGCGCAACAACGGCGACGGCTCGTTCACCCTGGTCCCGCTGCCGCGCGAGGCTCAGCTTGCCCCGGTTTACGGTATCCTCGCCCGGGATTTCGATCACGACGGCAAGCTCGACGTACTCCTGGGCGGAAACCTGGCTGGAGTTCAGCCGGCATTCGGCTCGATGATGGCGAGCTATGGCTTGCTGCTGCGAGGCGACGGTGTGGGCGGATTCACGCCGGTCGGCGCGGCCGAAAGCGGGTTCGTCGTGCCGGGACAAACACGGGACATTCAGCGGCTGCGCACGCGCCGGGGCGATCTGTACATCGTCGCGCGCAACAACGACCGGCCGCTGTTTTTTCGCTAGCTTTTGGTCTTGATGATGATGACGCCGTTGGCGCCGCGCGAGCCGTATTCGGCCGTCGCGGCCGCATCGCGCAGCACCTCGACGGTTTCGATATCATGGGTATTGATCGCGTTCAGGTTGCCCCACGGATTCGGGCCCAGCGGAATGCCGTTGACGACGAACAGCGGCTCGTCTTCGCCCATCAA
>JBLNGH010000444.1:0-3442 GCA_050264575.1 Acidobacteriota bacterium
GACGCGTTCGCCGTTCCATGCCGCAGCAGCGCGCGTGACAGCTCGTGCGCCATCACGCCCGCAACTTCCGCTTCTTCGGCCGCCGCGTCGAACATGCCGCGTTGCACGAACATCGGTCCGCCCGGCAGCGCGAACGCGTTGATGTCTTTCAGGTTCACCGGCGTGAACGAGTACTCGTAGACCGATTGCTTCAGTTCCGTCGGCGCCGCGGCGACGAGGCGGTTGCCAATCTGCGTGAGGTACTTCGCGATGTGCTGGTCCTCGATGATGGGGTACTGCTTGCGGACTTCCGACGCGGCTTCCTTTCCGAGCTGCACGTCCTGCTTCGGCGTGTACTTTTTCTTCGGAAGCTTGATCACCGTCTGCGCCGACAGGCTCGCGGTAAGTTTTTGCAGGACGGGGGCAGAAATCTACCAATCGCCTCACTCGCACCGGAGCGCCACATTGGGATCGACCGCCGCGGCGCGGCGGGCGGGCCGGTAGCAGGCGAAAAACGCGGCCCCCACTAACGGAATTGGCGTCACGACCAGGATCCAGGGATCGACGATGGCGACGTCGAGCTCGAGGTACGCGCGCGCGATCGCCCGGCCGACGAGGCCGATCGACAAACCGAACAGGAGCCCGTCGAGCACGGGACGATACCCGTCCAGCAGCACCATGCGCTTGATCTGGCTGGAGGTGGCGCCGAACGACATCCGCACGCCGATCTCGCGCGTGCGATTGGCGATGACGTGCGACTGGATGCCGTAGAGGCCCGCCATCGCGAGAAGGAGCGTGATCGCGCCGAGGCCGATCGCCGTGAGGCCGAACCCGCGCATGACCTGGAACGGTCCGGCGAGCACCGTGCGTCCCGTCCCGATCCTGTCGATCGCGACGTCCGGATCCGCGCGCCGGATCGCCTCGCGCATCGCGCCCACGGCGGTCGGCACCGATCCGGATGCACGCGTGACGACCGTGACGAGCGGCTGATAGTACTGCTCGAACGGCGCGTAGGCGAGCGGCCGCGGATCCGCGAAGAGGCTGCCCACGTCCGTGTTGGCCGCGATGCCGACGATGGTGGCCGTCGCGCGCGCGGCCGGCTGGCCGGCGAGCGCGACCTGCCGTCCGACGGCGTCGGCGGTTCCAAAAATCTGCCGCGCGGTGAACTCGCTGACGATGAGGACGCGCGGCGCGCCCGGCCCATCGCGATCGTCGAAGCCGCGTCCGCGAAGGATCTCGACTCCGAGCGTCCGGAAGATCGACGGCGTCGCGGCGACCGCGGTGACCATGCGCGGCGGCGTGTCCGCCGCGCCGGCCTGTTCCGCCGGCGCCATCGAGAGACGCAGCGCGCTCGACACGCCGAAGGGCAGTCCGCCCGTGAGCGACGCCGATTCGATCGACGGATGGCCGCGCAATTCGCCGAGCAGACGATCGAGCGTCCGCCGCGCGCGCGCCTCGCTCCACTCAGGCCCGTCGAGATTGAGGACCGCGACCCCGATCCGATCCAGATCGACGCCGGAGTCGTGCCGCGCTTCCGCGATCGAGTACTTCACGAACATCGTCGCGATGATGAAGAACCCGGCCGCGATCGCGACCTGCCACCGCAGCAGGGCGCGCTGGCGCCGGCGGCGCGGCGGCCCGGGGGTCGATCCGGCGGCGAGCGCGCCGCGCACGTCGATCGTGCGCGTCAGCTGGATCGCCGGCTCGAGGCCGAAGACGACCAGCGCCACGAGGAGTGACGACACGGCGACGCCCAACGCCGTCACGTTCAGCACCGGATGAAACGACAGCGTCGTCCGTCCGCCGAACGGCATCGCGAGGCTGATTTCGGTGTCTATCGCGGCGCGCAGCAGCTCGAACACGACGTAGGACGCGATCGCCCCGCCCGCCGCGAGCATCACGCTCTCGAGGCACTGCTCCCGCACCAGCCGCCACCTCGACGCGCCGAGCGCGCGGCGCACCGCGATCTCGCGCAGCCGTGTCGTCCCTCGAGCGAGCACGAGGTTGCCGAGGTTCGTGCAGGCGACCACCAGCACCAGCCCGACGAGCGCGACGAGCGTCATCCCGAACCGGCGCACGGCCGTGTCCTCGTCCGCGATCTCGGCCATCGTCTTTGCCCGCCATGGCCGATCCGTGGCGGTGGGGCTCTTCCCCGGGTACCGCGGTGGAAACGACTGGTCGAGGCGCGCGGCGATCGTCCGCACCTCCGACGACGCCGCGGCGATCGTCACTGTTGAAGCCAGGCGGCCGAAGATCGTGAGCCGCCGGCTCTCGCGCCCCTCGTCTGATTGGGTGCCGAGCGGAATCCAGAACTGCGTGCTGGCAAGCCATCCGCGCGGACCTGTGAACGTGGGCGGCGCGACGCCGATCACCTCGTATCGCTGGCTGGAGATCGTCACGACAGTGCCGACGACGCGGGGATCGGACGCGAAGGTTCGCCGCCAGAGCGCGTCGCCCAGCATCACCACGCGCGCGGCGCCGTCATCGTCGGCCGGCTGAATCGCGCGTCCGCGCGCGGCGCTCACGCCGAGCGTCGCGAAGTACGAGCCGCTGACGGCCTCGCCCATCAGCATCTGTGTCGCGGAAGGCAGAGCCACGCGCCGAATGAGCGTCGCCGACGCGGCCATGTGGGAGAACGATGTCTGCGCCGCTCGCAGATCGTGGAAGTCCGGCGCCGACACCGTGCCTGCGAGCAGCCGTCCGCTGTAGGGCGTTGCGACGATGGCGACCCGACCGGGCTCTCGGACGCCGAGGCCGCGCAGAAGGACCGAGTCGACGATGGAATACACCGCCGTCGTGATCGCGACGCCGATCGCGAGCGAGAGGATCGCGAAGACAGTGAAGAGCGGTGTGGCCCCGAGCCGCCTCAGGGCAAGCCTGATGTCGTTGACCACGCGGGGTAGCGTAGCATCACTCGTGGCGCAGGGCCATAAGTGGATCCATTCGGACGGCCCGGCCCGCGGGCACGAATGCGGCGGCGACGCCGACGACGGCCGTAACGGCCGCGATGGCCACAAGCGCCACCGGGTCGATGTTCGGGCGATACACGTCCATGCTGCCGATCCCGATGTCCGCCGATCCGGGCGTCGCGCGCAGCGCGAGCACGATCAGGACCGTGAGGACGAGACCGATGCTGGTCGCCACGCCGATCAGCCCCGCCACCCCTCGGTTGATGCTCCAGACCACCTGCTGACTCCGGGCGCCAAGCGCCATCCGAATGCCGATCTCGCGCGACCGCCTCGCGACCGCGAACGCGACGACCGCATTTAGACCGATGCTCGCCCGCACCAGAGCGAGGCCGCCGAGGACACCGAGACACGTGGCGACCAAGGCACGGCATCTATAACGTGCCTCCGAGTCGCTTGTCATGGAGCATCACGTAGGCGAGCGAGTCGAGCAGGACGATGTACTTCAGCGCGATGTCCCTATTCTCGAAGCCGATGAATCGACCGTGTGCGATACC
>JBLNGH010000445.1:0-8330 GCA_050264575.1 Acidobacteriota bacterium
CCGCGAGCTCTGGGAGAACCGCGAACGGCTGTACGTCCTGATTTGGCGCGAAGAGAAAATGCGCTACACGCAGGCGACGCTCGGCGTCGCCTGGGCCGTGCTGCAGCCGGTGCTGACGATGGTGATCTTCAGCGTCGTCTTCGGACGATTCGCCGGCATGCCGTCCGACGGGCTGCCGTATCCGATCTTCGCGTACTGCGCGCTGCTGCCCTGGCAGCTGTTCACGTTTTCACTGACCGAGTCGAGCAACAGCGTTGTCGTCAATCAAAGGCTGATCACCAAGGTCTACTTTCCGCGCGTGATGCTGCCCATCGCCGCCGTCGGCGTCGGGCTGCTCGACTTCGCCATCTCGCTGGTCGTCCTGTTGTGCCTGATCGGCTTCTACGGCGGGTACTACGGCGTCCCGGTCGGCGCCGGACTCTGGTCGGTGCCGATCTGGGCGCTGCTGGCCGTCCTCACGGCACTCGGCGTGGGCTTCTGGCTGTCGGCGTTGAACGTCAAGTATCGCGACATTCGCTATACGGTGCCGTTTCTCGCTCAGCTGTGGTTCTTCGCGACGCCGGTCGTGTATCCCACGTCGATTGTCCCGGAGCCGTGGCGGCCGTTGTTCGCGCTCAATCCGATGGTCGGCGTCGTCGATGGATTCCGCTGGGCGCTGCTCGGCTCGCCGGTCGCGCCGGATGCGACGGTGTTGATCTCGATCGGCGCCGTCGTGGTCATCCTCGTCGCCGGTCTCTTCTATTTCCGCCGTATGGAACGCACGTTCGCGGACGTGATTTGACGTGAATACGGTCGCCATTCACGCCGACCGGCTCACGAAGCGTTATGCGCTAGGCGAGCGCGACGCGTACGGCGCGCTGCGTGATTCGATCGCGCGCGCCGCGCAGGCGCCCGTCCGCGCGATTCGCCATCTCGCCGGCCAGGCGGAGCCGCGGCCGCCGCGGCGCAAATGGATTTCTGCGCTCGATCACGTGTCGTTCGAGATCGCCGAAGGCGAGATCGTCGGCATCGTCGGACGCAACGGGTCGGGGAAGAGCACGCTGCTCAAAGTGCTCTCGCGCATCACGGATCCGACCGCGGGCAAGGCGGTCGTGCGCGGGCGCGTCGGGTCGCTCCTCGAAGTCGGCACCGGGTTTCACCCCGAGCTCACGGGGCGCGAGAACGTCTTCCTGAACGGCGCGATTCTCGGGATGCCCCGCGCCGAGATTCGGCGGAAGTTCGACGAAATCGTCGCGTTCGCCGAGGTCGAGTCGTTCGTCGACACGGTCGTCAAGCACTACTCGTCCGGCATGCAGATGCGTCTCGCGTTCGCAGTGGCGGCGCATCTCGAGCCGGAGATTCTTTTCATCGACGAAGTGCTGGCGGTCGGCGACGCCGCCTTCCAGCAGAAGTGCCTCGGCAAGATGCAGGAGGTCAATCGCACCGGCCGGACGGTCCTGCTGGTCAGCCATCAGATGAATCAGCTGCGTCGCCTGTCCACGCGCTGCCTGTGGCTCCAATCGGGGCGACTGGCCGCCGCCGGCCCCACGGCGCAGGTGCTCGGCGCCTACGAATCGTCGTTCCAGCGCGGCGCGCAGCGCGACACGACTGACGACGACGGCGTGAAACAGGCGAAGTTCCTGAGCTGGCATCTCCAGGCGCACGAAAGGTCGCGCGACAACGTGCTGAGCACGACCGGGCCGGTCAAAGTCACGTTCCGGCTGGAAGTGCGCACGCCGATTCGCCGCGCGAAGCACGGCATCGCGCTGCTGTCGCCGACCGGACAGAACCTGTGGGGCACCGCCGCGACCGGTCTCGAATTCTCGCCGGGCACGTACGAGCTGACGCATTCGCTGCCCGGGATCCCGCTTCAGCCGGGCGTGTACTACTGGCAGGTCAGCGTCTACACCGACGACGGGATGATCGACTTGTGGGATTGCCTGCCGGATCTCATCGTCTCAACCCCGCCGATGACGCACTACCGCGACGAGTACGCGGGCGTGCTCAATTTTCCGTCGCAGTTCACCGTCCGCACGGCGGCTGAAGACATCGTGGCGGAGGCCAATCTTTCGGCATGAGCTCGACAGCCGCCCACGCACCCGGTGAGCGGACACGCGGTCAATCACCGGTCACGCGACCGCTTCGCGTCGCGATCGAAGCCCAGATCACGCCCGGCGTCCAGGGCGGTCTCGAGCAGTATCTGATGGCGCTCGCGGCGGGACTTCGCGACGAAGCCGGCAGCGCATGGACGTACACGATCGTCGCGTCCCATGAGAACCGGGAGTGGCTGCGTCCGTTCGTGGGGTCCGGCCATGCCATCGTGGCTCGTCCCGCGCCGGACGAATCCGCCGGCGCAGGGCTGAAGCGCTGGCTCGGCCCGGCGCGCCGTCCTGCAGGACGGATTTGGCGAAAGACGCTGCAGTTCGCGGGGCGGAGCGCGGCCGAACGGCAGCAGCCGGCGGTCGTGCCGTCCGACGGCTTCCTCGAGCACTTGGATGCGGACGTCGTTCATTTTCCGTACGTGGCGCACTACGAGCATTCGTCGCTGCCGGCGGTGCTCACGATCCACGACCTGCAGCACCGGCACTTTCCGCAGTTCTTTTCCGCAAGCCATCTCGCGTGGCGCGAAGAGGCGTATCCCGCCGCCCTGGCGCACGCGACCGTGGTTGTTGCCGATTCGGAGTTCGTGCGCCAGGACATCGTCCGGCAGTACGGCGTTCCCGCGGAGAAAGTCGTGGCGATTCCGCTGGCGTCGTCGCTGCAGTTCCACGCGCGTCCGACTCCCGACTTCTGTGAAGAAGTGCGGTCGCGTCTGCAGCTCCCGGACGCATTCGCGCTGTATCCGGCGATGACGAACGAGCACAAGAACCACGTTCGCCTGCTGGAGGCCGTCGCGCAGCTTCGCGACAAAGGGCGCGTCATCCATTTGTTGTGTTCCGGCCGGCAGGATCACGTCTGGCCGTCGATCCGAAAACGCCTGCGCGAATTGCGGCTCGAAGGGCAAGTGCGATTTCCTGGTTTCATTCCGGCGCAGGACCTGCTCGCGCTCTACCAGCTGGCGCAGTTCGTCGTGTTTCCGAGCCTCTTCGAAGGTGCGGGGCTTCCGGTGCTCGAGGCCATGGAGCAAGGGGTCCCGGTGACCTGCTCGAGCATCGCGCCGCTGCAGGAGTACGCCGGCGACGCGGCGCTCTATTTCGATCCGCAGCGGACCGGCGAGATCGCGGACGCGCTCGATCGGATGGCAGGCGATTCGGCATTGCGGGAACGGCTTCGCGAGGGCGGACGGCGACGGGCGCTGCTGTTCACACCTCGAGAGATGGCACGCCGCCATCACGCGGTCTACCGTCGCGCCTGTGAGATGGACCTATGACCTCGCCACGCATTCCGTTGATCAAAGCGGACCTGCCCGCCCTCGAGTCGCTCGAAGCCGAGTTCCGGGAGATCCTCGGCAACGGACGCGTCACGAATTTCGGCCGGTACGTGCAGCAGTTCGAAGCTGAGGCCGGACATTATCTGGGCACCGACGCGGTTTGTCTTTCGTCGGCGACCGCCGGCCTCGTCATGACGCTGCAGGCGCTGGGCGTGCCGCGGGGCTCGCGCGTGGCGATGCCGAGCTTCAGCTTCGTCGCGACGGGACAGGCGGTGTTGTATGCGGGCTGCACGCCCGTGTTCCTCGACATTACCGAGGACGGCAACGTCGATCCGGAGGACCTCCGGCGGACGCTGCGGCAGCGGCTCGATGTTCGCGCGGCGCTCCTCGTACACATGTACGGACTCCCGTGCCAGACGGACGCGATCGATGCCGTCGTCCGCGAGGAACGTGGACCGCGCGGAGCGGGATTGCCGGTGTTGTACGACGCGGCGCACGCCTTCGGATCGGCGCGGCATGGCATCCGCGTCGGCGGCGAAGGCGCGGCCGAGATCTTCTCGACGTCGGTCACCAAGGTCATGACCAGCGTCGAAGGCGGCATTGTCTCGAGCCATGACGCGAAGCTCATCGCGCGGCTCAAGAAAATGCGCAACTACGGGATCGAGTCCAACTACGATGCGCAGTATCCGGGTCTCAACGGCAAGATGAGCGAGTTTCACGCCCTGGTCGGGCTGCGCAACCTGGCGCGGCTCGACGAACTGCTCGAAGCGCGATCGAGCCGGGCGGCGTTCTATGCGCGTCAGATTCACGCGGCGACGTCGTTCCGCGTGATGGAAGCGCCTGCGGGCACGCTGTCGACGTACAAGGACTACACGATCCTGCTGCCGCCGCGGTTCAAGGCCCGGCGCAACGCGATCATGGAGTTCCTCGCCGCGCGCGGCATCGAGACGCGGGCGTACTTCTATCCGCCGATTCACGAGCAGACGTTCTTCAAGCAGTTTGCCGATCGGCCGCTGCCGGTAACCGAGGATCTCAGCCGCCGCGTCATCACGCTGCCGTTCTACTCGACCATCTCTGAAGACGAGATGCGAGCGGTCGCCGCGGCGCTGGCCGACGCGGAAGCCGCCTGCCGGCCCGACCCGGCGGGCCGCGTCCGGCAGGAGGCACGCGCATGAGGGTCCTGGTCACGGGCGGCGCGGGCTACCTCGGCTCGGTCCTCGTCCCGAAGCTGATCGCCCGCGGGCACCGGGTCCGCATCGTCGACCTCGGGTACTTCGGCCTCGATCACCTCAAACGGCTCACGCCGGCACCGGAGGTCGTCCGCGAAGATCTCCGCGCGATTTCGACTTCGCCCCGGCTGGGGCGGGAGCTGCTGGAGGGCTGCGACGCCGTCATCCATCTGGCCGCGATTTCGAACGATCCGTCGGCCGATCTGCATCCCGATCTCACCGAAGAAGTGAATGTCGGGGTGACCGGGCGGCTGGCGGAGCTGGCCCGCGAGCAGCGTGTGCAGTTTCTGTTCTCGTCCTCCTGTTCGATCTACGGCGAGGCGGACGGCGACATCGACGAGCGCGGCGCGACGAATCCGCTGACGGTCTACGCGAGCTCGAAGGTCACCGCCGAGCAGATGCTCGGCGAGTTGGCCGACGCGCAATGGTCGCCGACGATTCTCCGCAACGGCACGCTCTTCGGCTACTCGGCGCGCATGCGCTTCGACCTCGTCGTGAACATCTTCAGTTTTCAGTCGGTCTTGTACGGGCAAATCAAGGTCTTCGGCGACGGCGCGCAATGGCGCCCGTTCTTGCACGTCGGCGACTGCGCCCGGGCGTTCATCCACTTTCTGGAGCGGCCGGAGCGCCGGCACGCCTGCTACAACATCGCGAACGAGAACCTGCGGGTCGCCGATCTCGTCGGCGTGTTCGAGGCGCTGAACCCGCGTCTGCAGGTCCTGCACGTTCCGACGCCCGATCAGGATCGCCGCAACTACCGCGTCTCGACGCGGCGCATGGTGGAGGAGGGATTCCGTCCACGGATGAGCGTCGCGCTCGGCAGTGAAGAGATGGTCGACGCGATTGTGGCCGGGCTGATTCCCGATCCGGAGTCGATCTTCTATCGCAACGCGAAATGGCTCAAAGAGCTGACGCAGATCGGATCGATGGGGCATCGTGAGCTCGTCGGCCTCATCGAGGCGTTCAAGCACGCGGGCCCCGTGGCGCGGGGCTAGCCCTCGGAGCGATTGACGACGATGACTCCTTCGACGGGACCCGCGCACGAGATGGCCGTGCTCGTCGTCGGCGCCGGCGGGCACGCCGCCGAAATCTGCTCGTACGTGATCGATATGCGGCGCGGCGGCCTGCCGCTCCGGCTGATCGGCTGCGTCGACGACAAGAAGCCTGTCGGCCGCTGCGGCTCCGTGGAGATCGTCGGCGACTTCAGCATGGTCGAACGTCTGGCCCGCACCGAGCCCGGATTGCGATGCATCGTCGCCGTCGGGGACAACCCGACCCGCAAGCGGTTGGTCGAGCGAGTCGAGGCGCTCGGCATTCCAGGTATCTGGATGATGCTGCGTCATCCGGCGGCGTTGGTCGGCCAGGACGTCACGATCGGACCCGGCACGCTGCTCGCGCCCGGAAGCATCGTGACGACGCGCGTGCGCCTTGGCGCGCACGTCATCGTCAACGTGAACGCGTCCGTCTCGCATGATGCCGTGGTCGGCGATTTCGTGAATCTCAACCCGGGAGCGGTCGTAGCCGGCAACACGCGGTTGGGCGACGGCTGTTATATCGGCGCGGGTGCGACCGTGATCGACCGGATCTCGGTGGGCGAGTGGACGATTGTCGGCGCCGGCGCCGCCGTCGTCCGCGATCTGCCGCCACAGGTGACGGCCGTGGGCGTACCTGCCCGGGTGATCAAGCAGCGATGACGTCCACGCCGCTCATCAGCGTCGTCATTCCGAGCTTCAACTACGCCCGGTTTCTCGGCGATTGTCTCAGCAGCATCTTCAGCCAGGTCGACGCGCCGCCGTTCGAGATCGTGCTGGTCGACGACGGTTCGACCGACGAGACGGCGGAAGTGCTCGAGACGTTCGCCGATCCCCGGCTCCGTGTCGTCCGCCACGAGCAGAACCGCGGTCACGTCGCGACGATCAACCAGGCGCTGCCGCTGACACGCGGCACCTTCGTCGCGCGCATCGATCCGGACGATCGCTACCGGCCTCACTTCCTCGCGACCGTCTGCCGCATTCTCGAGTCGCATCCGGACGTCGGGTTCATGTACGGCCGGGCGGCCATCATCAACGACCGCGGCCTCGAGACCGGGACGATCACGGTCGCGCCGCACGAAGGCGACTATCACGGCAGCGAGTTCATCCGGCTGCTCGAGCGCAACTTCATCTGCGCGCCGGCGTCCGCAGGCAGACGGGACGCGTGGATCGAGCACCTGCCGGTACCCGACCGCCTCGCGTTCCACGACTGGTACTTCAGCCTGCTGATCGCCCGGCGTCATGCGTTCTATTTCGTCGACGATGTGATCGCGGATTACCGGGTGCACGCCGCCAACCATCACACGCGAGTGTCGAAGGACGGGTCCGAAGAGCGATCGATTTTCTGGTTGCTCGATCGCGTGTTCGACGCGAAGGCCGACGACTCGGTGTTTCAGCCGAGCAAAGACGCCGTGGCCCGCCGCGTCTACGGGGCGCACTACCTGGATCTTGCGAACAAGTACTTCGGTTTTGGGCGCAACGAGGACGCTCGCCGGTGTTATCTGGCGGCGATCCGGCTGCGGCCTGTCTATCTGAGCGACCCGGGAATCGCACGCCGGTTGGGAGCAACGGTGCTCGGTCGTCAGATGTACGACCGGACAAAGGCGCTCCTGGGTCGCGGCCAATGAAGGTCCTTCACGTCACCTATTCGTTCGCGCCTGACCCGATGGGCGGGACCGAGGTCTATGTCCGCGAGATGTGCCGGCGCCTTCAATCGCTCGGGACGATCGGCGTGATCGCCGCACCAGCCGATCGGTCCGACGTCTATGAGATCGACGGGTTGCGCGTTCACCGATTCGCGTTCCGGCCTCGTCAGGACGATCTCGATGCGCTGTACGGCGGCAACCGGGAGGCCGCCGATGCGTTCGACGCCGTGCTGGACGCGGAACAGCCGGATCTCGTCCATCAGCATGCGCTGACGCCTGCCTGTTCGGGCGAGTTGATCGCGCGGTCGCAACGCCGCGGCGTGCCCGTGGTGTTCACGTACCACACGCCGGCCGTGTCCTGTCAGCGCGGAACGCTCATTCGGTGGGGCAGCGAGATCTGTGATGGCGAGCTGGATTTCCGCCGATGCGCCGCCTGCACGCTGACCGGTCTCGGGTTGAACCGCACGGTCAGCCGCATGCTCGCGTCGACGCCGGAAGCAATCGGCGACGCGATCGCCCAGGCGGGACTCGCCGGGGGTGGATGGACGGCACTGCGGATGCCGGGATTGATGCGCCGGCGGCACGAAGAAATTCGGCAGGTGTTCGCGTCGGTCGACCGCATTGTCGTGCTCAGCGAGTGGGTGGACCGGCTGCTGCGTACCAACGGTGTTCCAGCGGAGAAGCTCGTGCCTTCGCCGCACGGTATCGAACCCGCGGTGCCAGGAGACCGCGCCGCCTGGGATGCCCGGTATGTCCGCCTCGCGCACCTGGGCCGGCTCGATGTCAACAAAGGCACGCGCCTGCTGATCACCGCGCTGCGGACGCTGCCCGACGCGCCAATCACGCTGGATGTCTTCGGCGTCACCCAGAGCGACGCCGATCAGCGCGAACTCGATCGGCTCCGCGAGGCCGCGGGCGGCGACGGACGGATTCGGTTTCTGCCGCCGATCGATCATGCCGACGTCACATCACGTCTGGCGGCGTTCGATGCGGTCGTCGTGCCGTCGCAGTTGCTCGAGACGGGTCCCCTCGTCGTCCTGGAATCTCTTGCCGCCGGCGTGCCGGTCATCGGGTC
>JBLNGH010000446.1:0-2595 GCA_050264575.1 Acidobacteriota bacterium
GCGTGGTGTGAGTCGGTCGAGCGCTGCCGAGGAGTGTCGGTAAGATGAATCGCAAGGAGGTCGGAAAATGAAAATGCAGTTCAACTCTCGTATCGCCACGATCGATTCCGGCCTGCCTTCCGCCCACCGTCGCTTCTGATCTGAAGCGCGTCCGGACCACACGCCGGTCTCCTCGTAGCAGCCGAATCACACATCCAAGATCCGGTTCCTGAATTCTGCTAACGCACCTTCAAAGTCGGACGCGAGCTCGCATTTCTCGCTCGCAGCAAGACAAGAAAGCGCAGAGCGAGTGGAAAAAGCGCTGGAAGGCGATCGTGCTGGCGGACCGAAAGCGTTATGACCCGGAGGGGAATCCATGATGCCGTTGGGGCCGATCACAATGGGCTCTGGTCGCGACCACGAATTTACTCTCTCGTGAGCTCGAACCCTTCGTCCTTCCAGCCCTCGATACCACCGATCATCTTTTTCACCGGGCGGCCGAGACGTGCCAAACGAACCGCCGCCTTGTCAGCGCCATTGCAGTGCGTGCCGTTGCAATACACCACGAAGATCGTGCCGGGAGGGTACGTCGCCATGTTGGATTCCGTGATCCGACGGTGAGGCAGATTCACGGCTCCTCGCACGTGTCCTGTCGCGTATGCATCCGGGCTGCGCACGTCCAGCAGCACGAAACCAGGCTCCGGGCTTGCCAACGAGACTTGGACATCCCAGCAATCTGTTTCGAAACGGAGAAGCGCTTCGAAGTGCTGTAGCGCGGATGAAGCGTCGGCCGGGTCGACTTCAATGGCCGGGGATATATTCGCCGAATGGCTCACGAGCCACCTCCTGTCTATGGACCGATTGTGGAGTCATGGACTCGAGCCGGCCAGAGGCAGGATTGACAACATCCGTTAAGATTCTGCCAATGCGTGATCTTCGTCGTGTGGCCGCGGTCGCGTATCAAGGCCTCTGCACGTTCGAGTTCGGCGTCGTCGTCGAGATGTTTGCGTTGCCACGCCCGGAGCTTCACGTGCCGTGGTACTCGTTCACCGTTTGCTCCGCGGAGGCCGGTCCGCTCAAGGCCATGGGTGGGGTGACCGTGCACGCCTCGTCCGGCCTTGGCGCGCTGCAACGCGCCGGCACGATCGTGATTCCAGGCTGGAGAAACCCGGATGAATCTCCGCCCCAACCTCTGATCGCCGCCGTCCAGCGCGCGTATCGGCACGGAGCGCGACTCGTCTCGATTTGTTCAGGGGTCTTCGTCCTGGCCGCCGCCGGCCTGCTCGACGGGAAGCGAGTCACAACACATTGGCGGTACGCCGATCGGCTCGCCCGGCGTTTCCCTCGAGTACACGTGGAACCCGACGTCCCGTACATCGATGAAGGGCGCATCCTGACGTCCGCAGGCAGCGCGGCCGGCATCGATCTCTGTCTTCACATCGTCAGGTGTGACTATGGAGCCGCGGTTGCGAATCAGGTTGCCAGACGTCTCGTCGTTCCTCCGCACCGCGAGGGTGGGCAGTCACAATTCGTGTCGGCACCGTTGCCAGCGGTCAACGCACGCGGGCTTGCCACGCTGCTCGAATGGGCGCAGCGGAATCTTCATCGTCCGCTGACCGTGGAGTCGCTGGCGCGCAAGGCGGCTCTGTCGCCGCGCAGCTTCGCTCGACGCTTTCTCGCAGAGACAGGGACGACGCCGTATCGGTGGCTCACGCATCAGCGTCTGCTGGCGGCGCAGCGTCATCTCGAAACGACTGCGGCATCGATCGATGAGATTGCCAACGCGGTAGGGATACAGACGGCCGAAACTCTCAGGCACCACTTTCGGCAGCGGTTTCAGATTTCACCGACAGCGTATCGTCGTCGATTCGCCCAGGGGGCACAAAGATGACAAGAGTGACACACGCGATACTTGTCGCCACCCTGCTCACTGCACCAGTGCTCGTCGAACGCGCCTACGCGCACCACGGCGCCGGCCTCTACGATATGAGGAAGAACGTGGTGCTCGAGGGCAAGCTGACACGGGTCGACTTCGTCAACCCGCATACGTATATCTATTTCGATGTCGTCGGTGCCGACGGTTAAGGTCATCGCGATGAAATGCGAGACGCGGGGGGCCACGGTGCTCCGGCGCTCGGGCTACCGGTACGGGGTTTTGCGGAAGGAGCCCGTTGCGATGAATGCTCGGGCCGTACTCCAACTTGGCCTGCTCGCCGCGCTTTCCGCGGCCCTCGTGGCGCAAGCGCCGACGCGGGCACCTCGCATCTGGGATGACGCCGCGTTGGCGGACTGGGCGACTCCTGTTGCGACACTAAACGTTCGTCCAGCTCACTATTCGTCGGCCGAGTACTATAGGGTGCCCGCGGAAAATCTGCGAACCTACCCTGTCTATCATCCGGACAGCGAGCCGCCCGGCTACTGGGAGGAACTGCAGAAGAAGAAGCCCGAGCCGCTCGTGGACGTCTCGACGATTCGAAGTACAGCGGATTGGATCGCGGCGGGTGAACGGGCCTTTCGCGAGATCGATAATTTTTGGAGCCGGACGGATGACCCGGCCCTGATTGCACAAGCGCGAGACCCGAAGACCTTTGACGGCGTCTTCAGACTTCCCGACGG
>JBLNGH010000447.1:0-16112 GCA_050264575.1 Acidobacteriota bacterium
GACCACCAGGCCGAACAACTCCGGCTCCTCCGAACGGCTGACGTGCCGAATGGATCCGTCCGCCAGCATGACGCGCATCGCGCGAAGCGTCCGGCCGACAGACCCAGCGCGATGATCCATCCCGTGCGCGTTCACCGAAATCGATCCGCCCACCGTGAAGATGTCGGTCGACTGCATCGCCTTGACGGCGAATTTCGGGTGCAGGTAGTTCTGGATCGCGTGCCACGTCGCGCCGCTCTCGACACGCAGAATCGGCTGCGACTCGTCGAGCGTCATGCGATTGAAGCGCGTCATGTCCAGCACGAGCGCGCCGCGGGCGAAGGCCTGGCCGCCCATGCTGTGTCTGACGCCCGCGGCCGACACCTTCAGCCCGTTGGCGGCGGCAAACTGCAGCGCCCTGCGCACGTCTTCAATCGTCCGGACCTGGACCACGCCGTACACCGGCGTACGGTTCAGGCAACTGGCGTCGTTGATCGAACCGCCGTGCTGACGCCACTCCAGACTCGCTGGCGCCTGACCGCGGACCGGTGTGGCCGGGGCGCCGCGCGCCGATTCGGGTTCGAGCGGCGGGCAGTCTTTGGGCCCCGTCGGATCAGCCGCGTACTGCACGGCTTTGCGGATGGGATAGAGCAGCAGCGCGATGGCCACGAGCCCCGCAGCCAGCAGCCGCTTCGACCGGGAGCGTGCGCGCGATGGGGCGTCAGTAGTCATAGAGATGTTCGATGGTGATTCCCTCGGCGAGGAGGCGCGTCAAGACCTCGTGAAGGGACCGGACCGGCACGCGCAGCGCCAGCCGCACGCGTGACGCATCCGTCGGCAGCGCCAGGCGCGACGCGATCCGCGCGGGTGAAAGATCCGGCGAGCCTGCCGCGGGGGCAATCGCCGTCACCAGAATCTCGTCGTTGCCCGCGATGTTCACGAAGCGGACGCCCTGCGCGTGCAGCGCGAGCGCCATCTGGGTGAACGCTTCGTACCGCGGCAGCTTCACGATCTGACTGGTCTCGCCGAGGCGCAGCACCGTTTGAACCCGCGCGTCGGAAGAACCCGCTCCCGGCAGACCCTCGACCCAGGCATGGATCTGGAGATCCTCGGGCGCGTACGCGGTGCCGGTCGCTTTCCCGATCAGCCAGCCATAGATCGCTTTCGACCCGTATTCGGCGGTCAGGAAACATCGCCGTTCCCATTTCCGCAGGACATGCGGACCCCAGGCGGGCGTCTCTCTCCAGAGCGCGGCGAGCCGCGCGCCGAACGGAAACTCGTACCACGGCACGGTGTGCATGAACCGGCCGTATTCCTGCGCCGTTTTCACGGCAAACGCATCCTCAGGCGTGTCGCGCGTGGCGATCCATTCCGTGATGCGTCCGATCGTGTTTTCGTACAGACCCTTGCCGATGTTTTCGACGGTGAAGCTCGCGCCGATCACGCCCAGCATCACGTGGTAGCCGCTCTCGAACGCGTAGTCGCGCCGGGTGATGCGGCACACGTCGCGGTACCCGCGCCAGTACTGGACGATGGAGCCGAAGTACGGAAACCGGCTCGGTGGCGCGCTGGCGATGAACCGTCCGTACTCGTCGCCGCTGTAGACAATCAACCATTCGGGCAGAGTCAAGTACGTGAAGGCTTCAGCACGCGTGTAGTTCGGCAACGCCTTGACGGCGTCCGGAAGTGGGACCTCGCTCTGCGTGCCGGTTCCGTAGCACTGCGTCGCGATGAAGAGCATCGGCGCACCCACGACCACGGCGACGAACAGCCCGAACGCGCCCACGATTCTCCGGCGCGTCACGAGTCGACGGAGGAAACCCCGTCCGCGCGCACCGCGGTCACGAGCTCGCGGCACGCCGCCGGATCGACGTCGCGGCACGGCGCTACGACGTCGCGCGGCCGGCGGTCCGGCCGATTCGGCCGAACCCGATCCACAGCGCGAGTGTGGCCAGGATGATGTGCGGGAGATTGATCGCCCAGTTGGTCAGCGTGAAATCGGCTGGACCGGGAGGCTGCTTGAAGAGGCTGAGATCCAGCAGCGGCTCATCGTCAGGCCGACAAGGGCGTCGAGCTCGTAGAGGGCGCCGATGATCTTGAAGTACGCAGGGATGAGGTTCGTGGCCCGCCACGCCACTGCCGCGCCGGCCAGCCCGGACAACAGGTGCACGAAATCGTCGATGGGATCAATCCGGAAGAGCCCGAGCAGCCGGCCCGCCTCGTCGGTCAGACCGGGTGTGTGACAAATGATGAAAATCCCGAGAAAGCCGGCGGTGTACAACCAGGCGAGCTTTCGAAGCATGGGACTCCAGTCGGTTGGGCGGCTGTGGAGTCTACACCAACGCAGGTCGATATAATTGTCCGCGTGAAGTCGATCACTTCCGACACCGCCAGGTCCCGTTGGGAGCGTGAGGTCCTCGAGCCCTCGCTCGCAAAATCGCCCGAGCGCGCGGCCTCGTTCACCACCATTTCCGGCCATCCCGTCGACCGGGTGTACACGCCCGAGGATCTCGAGAACCTCGAGTACGGGCGCGACCTCGGGGATCCCGGCGTCTTCCCGTACACCCGCGGCATTCATCCCAGCGGCTACCGCGGCAAGCTGTGGACGATGCGCCAGTTTGCCGGGTTTGGCACGCCGGAGGAGACCAACGAGCGATACAAGCAGCTGCTGCGCGCCGGCGGCACCGGGCTCAGCGTCGCGTTCGACCTGCCGACGCTGATGGGACGCGATCCGGATCATCCGCTGTCGCTGGGCGAGGTCGGCAAGTGCGGTGTCTCGGTCGTCTCGCTGGCCGACATGGAACGGCTGTTCGACGGGATCCGGCTCGGCGACATCACGACGTCGATGACGATCAACTCGCCGGCGTCGATGATCTTCGCGATGTACCTGGTCGTGGCCGAGCAGCAGGGCGCGGACTGGAAGACGCTCTCCGGCACGATTCAGAACGACATCCTGAAAGAGTTCATCGCCCAGAAGGAGTACATCTTCCCGCCGCGTCCGTCGATGCGGCTGATCACCGACGTCTTCGCGTTCTGTGCCAAGGAAGTCCCGAAATGGAACACGATTTCGGTGAGCGGCTATCACATCCGCGAAGCCGGCGCGACGGCGCTGCAGGAGCTCGCGTTCACGCTGCGGAACGGCATCGAGTACGTGCAGTGGGGCGTCGACGCGGGACTCGACGTCGACGACTTCGTGCCGCGCCTCTCGTTCTTCTTCAACGCGCACAGCGATTTCTTCGAGGAGCTGGCGAAGTATCGCGCGGCCCGCAAGATCTGGGCGCGGGTGATGCGCGACCGCTTCGGCGCCAAAAGCGAGCGATCGTGGAAGCTGCGCTTCCATACGCAGACCGCCGGCGTGTCGCTCACCGCGCAGCAGCCGTACAACAACGTCGTCCGCACCGCGCTGCAGGCGCTGGCGGCCGTGCTCGGCGGGACGAACTCGCTGCATACGAACTCGCTCGACGAGGCGCTCGCGCTGCCGACGGCGGAAGCCGCGACGCTCGCGCTGCGCACGCAGCAAATCATCGCCCACGAGAGCGGCGTCACGAACGTCGCCGATCCGCTCGGCGGGTCGTACTTCCTCGAGCGCCTGACCCTCGAGATGGAAGAGGGCGCGCTGCGCTACTTCGACACGATCGACCGCATGGGCGGGATGGTCGAAGCCGTCGAGCGCGGATTCCCGCAGCGGGAAATTGCCGAGGCGTCCTACCGGTTCCAGCAGGCGGTCGAAAAAAAGGAAAAGATCATCGTCGGCGTCAACGATTTCGTCGAGGGTGGCGAGGAGTCGGTGCCGATTCTCTACATCGACGAATCGGCCGCGGACGCGCAGCTCGCGCGGCTCGCCGACGTCCGGAGCCGCCGCGACGCGGGGCGGGTCGAGCGCGCGCTCGCCGATCTGGCTGAGACCGCGCGCGGGACCGGCAACACCATGTATCCGCTGCTCGAGTGCGTGCGCGCCTACGCGACGGTGGGTGAGATGTGCGATGCCCTCCGGAAGGTGTGGGGCGAGTACGAGGAAGTGCCGTCAATTTAGGTATGCCGCCGACGCTTTTGGCAGTGGATGGACGCCGCGGACGCGGTTGTGCCGCGCGATCACGATTTTGGGCCGTTTCCGCCGGGCGGTCCGTCGAACTCGGACGAAATCGCAGGCATTTTCCTTGCATCCTCCCGGCAGCCCGATACGTCGCGAGATGACTCCAGGGACGCGCAAGACCCGAGTGGTCATCGCCAAGCCGGGCCTGGACGGGCACGATCGAGGCGCCAAGGTGATCGCCCGGGCGCTGCGGGACGCGGGCATGGAAGTGATCTACACCGGGCTCCGGCAGACGCCCGAGCAGGTGGTCGCCGCGGCGCTGCAGGAGGATGCGGACGTCATCGGGTTGTCGATTCTGAGCGGCGCGCACATGCACATCTGCCCGCGCCTGATGGAGCTGGTGCGTGAAAAGGGGCTGGACCACGTGATCGTGCTCGTCGGCGGGATCATCCCGGACGTCGACATACCCAAGCTGCGCGACATGGGCATTGCCGGAATCTTTCTCCCGGGCAGCCCGATGCAAGACATCGTCGATTTCATCAACACCCGCGTGCAGCCTCGCGCCGAGGCGCTCTGACTCCCCGATGTCCAAAACGCTGCTTCTCGCCGACGACAGTGTGACCATTCAGCGCGTAGTCGAGCTGACGTTCGTGCACGAGGACGTGCGCGTCGTCTCCGTGAACGACGGCAAGCGGGCCGTGCAGTTCCTCGACTCCGAGAAAGCCGACATCGTCCTGGTCGACGTCGAGGTGCCGGGCGTCGACGGATACGCCGTCGCCACGCATGTGAAGAAATCGCCGCGGCTCGGCCACGTGCCGGTGCTGCTGCTGGCCGGCGCCTTCGAGCCGGTCGATCAGGAGCGCGCGAAGAGCATCGGCTGCGATGGCGTGATCACGAAGCCGTTCGAGCCCCAGCAGCTCGTCACGCGCGTCAGAGAACTGTTGAAGAACGGCGGGCCGCCCGCCGTCACGGCCCGGACGGACGCCGCAGCCGCGGCGCCGGCCCGACGCGCTGGGGAACCGGCCCGTCCGGCAGCTGCCGTGAAGCAGGCGTTCGCACCGTCAGTGCCCGAGCGCAGGACGGTCTCGCGTGCACCGGCGGCGGCGGCGCCAGCGCCAGCGCCGCTGCCGCCCGTCGGCATTCCTGAAGCGCTCATCGAAGCGACCGTGATGCGGCTGCTCGCGGCCGAGCTCGCGAAGATTCCGACCGCGCCGACCGTGACGCAGAGCGGGATTGAAACCGTCGCCAGGCGGGTGTTCGAGACGGAGCGCGCGAAGCAGTCCGAGACGCCGGCGATGTCCGCCGCCGAGATCGAGGCGATCGCGCGAAAAGTGTTCGACGCGGAAAAAACTTCCACGCCGCAGACCCCGGCGATGTCACAGGCCACGATCGAGGCGATCGTCCGGAAGGTCATCGAGAGCGAGCACGCCAAGCAGCCGGAGACCGCGATCACTGTCGCGACCATCGAGGCCACGGCCCGGAAGATCTTCGAAACGGAAAAAGCCAGGCAGCCGGCGACGCCGGTCGTCAACGTCGCGACGATCGAGGCGACGGCGCGCAAAGTCTTCGAGGCCGAGAGGGCGAAGCAGCCCGAGGTGCCGGTGGTCACGCCGGCGATGATCGAGGCTGCGGCGCGCAAGGTGTACGAGACCGAGAAGGCGAAACAACCGTCGACGCCGGCGATCAGCGTCGCCACAATCGAAGCCACAGCGCGCAAAGTCTTCGAGGCGGAAAAAGCGAAGCAGCCACCGCCTGCGGTGATGACCGATGAGATGGTCGAGAGGACCGCACACAAGGTCTTCGAGGCCGAAAAGGCGAAGCAGCCTGCCGCGCCGGTCATCACGGAAGCGACGATCGAGAAGACGGCCCGCAAGGTGTTCGAAGTCGAGAAGGCCAAGCAGCCCCCGCCGCCGCTCATGACCGATGAGATGGTGGAAAAGACCGCCCGCAAGGTCGTCGAGGCGGAGAAGGCGAAGCAGCCTGCCGCGCCGGTCATCACGGAAGCGACGATCGAGAAAACGGCCCGCAAGGTGTTCGAAGTCGAGAAGGCCAAGCAGCCGCCGCCGCCGGTCATGACCGACGAGATGGTGGAGAAAACCGCGCGCAAGGTGATCGAGGCTGAGAAAGCGAAACAGCCTGCGGCGCCGGCGATCACGGAAGCCGCCATCGAGAAGCTCGCCCGCAAGGTCGTCGAGGCCGAAAAAGCCAAGCAGCCGCCGCCGGCGGTCATGACCGACGAGATGGTGGAGAAGACGGCGCGCAAGGTCTTCGAGGTTGAGAAGGCCAAGCAGCCTGCCGCGCCGGCGATCACGGAAGCGACCATCGAGAAGCTCGCCCGGAAGGTGTTTGAGGCTGAGAAAGCCAAGCAGCCGCCGCCTCCGGTGATGACCGACGAGATGGTGGAGAAGACCGCGCGCAAGGTGTTCGAGGTCGAGAAGGCGAAGCAGCCGCCCCCGCCGCCGGCCATGACCAGCGAGATGGTGGAGAAGGCAGCCCGCAAGGTCTTCGAAGTCGAGCGCGCGAAGCAGCCGGCGCCGCCGGCTATGACCGAGGAAATGGTGGAGCACACCGCGCATCGGGTGTACGCAGCCGAGCGGGCCAACGAGCCGCCCATTCCCGTGTGGACCGAACGGGAAGTGGCCGCGACCGCGATGCGTGTCTTCCACACGGAACAGGCGAAGCTGCCGCCATCGGGATCGATTTCCGAAGGCACCATTGAGGCGATCGTTCGTCGCATCCTGGAAGAAGAAGGGGCGAACCGTCCGGGCCCGCACGTCTTCGACGAGCAGATCGAACAGACCGTCCACCGGGTGCTCACCACGATGACCGATGCGACCGTCCGCCGTGTCGTCGTCGAAGTCTCGGAGCAGCTCGTGCGCGAAGAGATCGAGAGAATCAAGACGAATCCAGAGTAAAGTTAGAAGCTTGTCCGCCGTCGCGAAGGTTCCCGACAAGCCGGTTCTCGAAGGCCTGGAAGAGAAATGGAAGGCGCGCTGGGAAGCGGATGCTCTCTACCGCTTCGACCGCTCGGCCGATCGGTCGAAGGTCTATTCGATCGACACGCCGCCGCCGACGGTCAGCGGTTCGCTTCACGTCGGTCACGTGTTCTCGTTCACGCACACCGATCTGATCGCGCGGTTTCAGCGAATGCGCGGGCGCGCCGTCTTCTACCCGATGGGATGGGACGACAACGGGCTGGCCACGGAGCGGCGCGTCCAGAACTACTACGGCGTGACCTGCGATCCTTCACTACCGTACGACCCCGAGATCGTCGGGAAGATCGTCCACGCGAAAGCGGCGGCGGCGTCACCCGAAAAGGGAACGCCGGCGAAAGGGAGCGCGCCGGTCGCGGTCTCACGGCCCGGCTTCATCGAGCTCTGTGCGACGCTTACCGTCGAGGATGAGAAGGCGTTCGAAGCGCTGTGGCGCCACCTGGGCCTGTCGGTCGACTGGGGGCTGACATACGCCACGATCGGCAAGGGCTCACGCTGGGTGTCGCAGCGCGCGTTTCTCAATCTGCTCGCCAACGATCGCCTGTATCAGGTCGAAGCGCCGACGCTGTGGGATGTCGACTTCCGGACGGCCGTCGCGCAGGCTGAGCTGGAGGATCGCGAGACCCCGGGCGCGTACCACCGCATCGCCTTCGGCCTCCGCGATCTCGACTTCAGCGTCGAGATCGAAACGACACGGCCCGAGCTGATTCCGTCGTGTGTCGCGCTCGTCGCGCATCCTGACGATGAACACTATCGGCAACTGATCGGGCGGGAGGCCGTGACTCCGCTTTTCCGCGCGCCGGTCCCCATCAAAGCGCATCCGCTCGCCGATCCGGAAAAAGGGACCGGCCTCGCCATGATCTGCACGTTCGGCGACGTCACCGACGTGACCTGGTGGCGCGAGCTCAGCCTGCCCGTCCGCGCCCTGATTCAACCGAATGGCACGTTCCGCGCCGTCACCTGGGGCGAGCCGGGCTGGCCGTCTCTCGATCGCGCCACAGCACAACGGCACTACGACACGCTCGCCGGTCTGCCGGCCGTGAAGGCGCGCGCGCGGATCGTCGAGCAGCTTCGCGACAGTGGCGATCTGCTTGGCGAACCGCGGCCGATCACGCATCACGTCAAGTTCTACGAGAAGGGCGATCGCCCGCTCGAGATCGTCACGAGTCGTCAGTGGTTCGTCAAGACGATGGAGGTGCGACAGGCGCTGCTCGAGCGCGGCCGCGAGCTGCGATGGATTCCGGAGCACATGCGCGCGCGCTACGAGAACTGGGTCAACGGCCTGACCGGCGATTGGTGCATCAGCCGCCAGCGATTCTTCGGCGTGCCGTTCCCCGTGTGGTATCGCGTCCGCGATGATGGCTCGACGGATTACCACGCGCGGCTCCTGCCGACCGAGTGGCGGCTGCCGATCGATCCCTCGACCGACGTGCCGGACGGTTACGTGGACGAGCAGAGGGGCGTTCCGGGCGGCTTCGTCGGCGATCCCGATGTCATGGACACGTGGGCGACGTCGTCGCTCACGCCGTTCATCGTCTGCGGCTGGAAGCGGGACGACGATTTGTGGAAGCGCACGTTTCCGATGGATTTGCGGCCCCAGGCGCACGACATCATCCGAACGTGGCTCTTCTCGACGGTGCTTCGCGCACACCTCGAGGAGAACACGCTGCCCTGGAAGAACGCCGCGATTTCCGGCTGGGTCCTCGATCCCGACCGCAAGAAGATGTCGAAGTCGAAGGGCAATGTCGTCACGCCGATGGCCCTGCTCGAGGAGCACGGATCGGATGCCGCGCGCTACTGGGCGGCAAAAGGCGGACCGGGCGTCGACACGGCCTTCGATGCCGGTCAGATGCAGGTGGGGCGGCGGCTGGCGATCAAGATTCTGAACGCGTCGAAGTTCGTTCTGGGGAAGACCGCGCCCACCGGCCCGGTCTCACATGTCCTCGATCGCGGCATGGTGACGCGGCTCGCCGAGCTCGTCCGGACGTCGACGGACAACTTCGAGGCGTACGACTACACGGCGGCGTTGCGCGACATCGAGGCGTTCTTCTGGTGGTTCTGTGACGATCACATCGAGCACATCAAGCGCCGGCGCGCGGGCCACGGCGAGGATGCCGCGTCGGCGACGACCGGCTGCCTGACGGCGGTGTCGGTCATGCTGCGACTGTTCGCGCCGTTCCTGCCGTTCGTCACCGAAGAGGTCTGGTCGTGGTGGCAGACCGGTTCGATCCATCGCGCCTCGTGGCCGGAGGAATCCGAGCTGACGCGTCTCCTCGGCGGCGCGGTCGATGCCGAAGCCGATCGCGCGGTGCGACACGCATCCGAAGTCACCGCGTTCATTCGTCGCGAACGATCGCTGCGCAAGCTGCCGTTCAGCGTGCCGGTCGCCGCCGTGAGTCTGCCTGACGCGTTGCAGAGCGATTGGCCGCGCGTCTCGGGCGACGTGCTCGCCGGCAACAACGCCAGCCAGGCGCGCGTGACGTTCGGGCCGGACCTCCGCATCGACTTCGCCGTACCGCCCGGGTCATGACGCCGCTCGACCCTGCGCTGTATCGCGATCTCGTGCGCCGGGCCATCGCCGAAGACGTGGGTGCCGGCGACATCACGACCCAGGCGATCGTGCCGAATGACGTGCGCGCCCGCGGCGTCCTGCTCGCCAAGGGGCCGTGCGTGCTTGCCGGCCTCGACGTCGCGCGAGAAGTGTTCGATCAGATCGACGCGTCGACCGTCTTCGAATGCCTGAAGGCCGACGGCGACAACTGTGCGGCGGGCGAGACGTGCGGCCGGGTCGCCGGGCACGCCGCGTCCCTCCTCGCGGCGGAGCGGACGGCGCTCAATTTCCTGCAGCACATGTCCGGAATCGCGACGCTGACGCGCCGCTTCGTCGACGCCTCGGCCGGCCGGGTGACGATTCTGGACACGCGCAAGAGCATCCCGACGCTGCGGGCACTCGCGAAGTACGCCGTGCGATGCGGCGGCGGCACGAATCACCGCGTCGGGCTGCACGATGGCGTGTTGATCAAGGACAACCACATCCGGGTCGCGGGCGGTATCGTCGAGGCGGTGCGCCGGGCGCGGGCGCGGCGGCCGGGCCTGCCGATCGAAGTCGAGACGCAGAGTCTGACCGACGTCGACGATGCGCTGCAGGCCAATGCCGACGTCATCATGCTCGACAACCTTTCCGACACGCTGGTGCGTCATGCGATCGCGCGCATCGGGGGACGGGCGCGTGTCGAGATCTCCGGCGGCATCACCCTCGAGCGGGTGCCGGCGCTCGCCACATTCGGCGCCGATTGCGTGTCGGTCGGCGCGCTGACGCACTCGGCGCCCGCGGCGGATCTCAGTCTCGAGTTTCACACCGAGTAGCGCTCGATGTCCGATCGACTCCCGCAGGACCTGGCCGAGGTGCTCGACGCGTCAGGCTCGCGGCTGGGTGACTTTGCCCGGCTTCATTACTACGTGGACGTCGGATCGACGAACGACGTCGCGCTCTCGCTTGCGGCTGCCGGCGCGGGCGAAGGCACGGCGATTCTGGCGGATCAACAGCGGACCGGCCGCGGACGATTGGGCCGGACCTGGTTCTCGCCGCCCGGCGCGGGCATGTATCTCTCGGTAATCGTCCGTCCCGGCAAGGCTGACTGGTTGTCGCTCACCACGCTGGCGGCGGGCGTCGCCGTCGCTCGCGCGGTGATCTCCGTCTCGGCGCTGCCGATCGGACTCAAATGGCCCAACGACCTCGTGATTGGCAGGCCGTGGCGGAAAGTCGGCGGCGTGTTGTGCGAATCGGCCGGCAGCGGGACGGAAATCGAGGCCGTGGTCGTCGGCATCGGGGTCAATCTCGAGTTGGCCGCAACGCCGCCGGAACTGGCGGACGTCGCGACGTCCATCGAGGCCGAGCTGGGCCGGCCTGTGGAGCGATCGCGGCTCGTCGTGGAAGTGCTGGCGGAACTCCGGGCGATCCTGAACCGCTTGCGCGATGGACAGCGATCTGCCGTCTGCGACGAGTGGCGGCGGTTCGGACGGCCGGGACTCGGCGGCGCGCGCGTGCGATGGGATGAGCAGGGCATCGAGCGATCGGGGCTGGCGCGGGATCTCGACGACACCGGCGCCTTGCTGGTGGAATCGGCCGGGAAAGTGGAACGGCTGATTGCCGGCGAGGTCCGATGGGACAGGCCCGGCACCGGAACCGAGCTGTCATGAACGAGCGCGACTCGACCGGCGGAACGCAAGCCCTGGACGTCGGGGAATACTGCCGTCTCGTCGAGGATCACCTCACGCGTGTGAACGGCGGGCATCTGGTGCGCATCGTTGGTCCGGGCTTCGAGCTCGTCCGTCAATGGGCCGAACGCGGGATTCCGGCGAGCATCGTGTTTCGGGGCATCGATCTCAAGGCGGAGCGCCATCACGCCGGCCGCGCGAAGCGGCCGCTGCGAATCGAGTTCTGTGAGGCCGATGTCCGCGAGGTGTATCGCACCTGGCGCCGCGCGATCGGTCTCACCGGCGATGAGTCTCTCAACGGTCATGAGGACTCGCAGCCGGACGCCCCGGGCGGGGCGACACCGGGAGCCTCAGAGGATCGTGAGACGCGCAAGCGATCGCTCACTCGCGATCTCGACCGTGCGGTGGATCGCCTCACCCGCGCAATCGGCAGAAACGACATCCCTGACGCGCTGCGCCCGGCCCTCGACGAGTGGCTGCAGGGACTCGTCGATCTCCGCGACGCCGCCAGAAAAGCGCGCGGCGCCGCGCGCGAGGAGCTGCCGCGCCGCGTCGAGACCCTGAACGCCGGCATGACGGTGACGCTGCGATCGCTCGCGCCGGAACCGATCGTCGCCGACGTCCGCCGCGAAGCGGAGTCGGAGCTCGCCGGCTATCGCGGCCGGCTCTCGCCTCCTGCCTGGCACGACGCCGTGACGGCCAACACCGACCGGCTGCTGCGGGAGCGCTACGGGCTGCCGGTGTGACGCCGGTCCCCCTCGTCATCGAGCGTCCCGTCGCTGGCGGGCGGATGCTGGCTCGCCTGGACGGCCGCGTCGTGTTCGTGGCCGGCGCGATTCCGGGCGAGCAGGTGCGCGTCCGCATCACCCGCGAAACGAAAAGCGCGCTTTGGGGCGATGTCGTCGAGGTCCTGACGCCGAGCGAGGATCGTCGTGCGCCCGCCTGTGACGCGGCGTGCGGCGGACTTGCGTACGCCCACATTCAGTACGAGCGTCAAACGGCGCTGAAGCGCGCGGTCGTCGCGGACGCATTCCATCGACTCGCGAAGATCGACCTTGATCCCGCGCCCGAAATCACCCCATCTCCGGAACGCGGCTACCGGCTGCGTGCCCGGCTGCACGTCCGCGGGCATCACGTCGGATTCTTCCGCGCCGGCACGCATGACATCTGCGACCCGGAGCCGACCGGCCAATTGCTCCCGGAAGGCCTCGCCGGCGTCGCGCGCGCGACGGCGGCGCTCGCCAGCCGCGCCGCCGAGTGCGGCGCGATCGTCATCGCCGAGAACATCGCGGCGACCGAGCGTGTGTTGCATTTCGAACCGCGTGAGGGAGCGCGGCTGGACGATCTCGCGCGGCGACTCGCGCTGCCCGCCGGCGTCACCGGAATCACGACGGAGGTGCGCGGCCGGATCGTTCCGATCGCCGGGTCGACGACCGTCACCGACACCGCGACCGCTCTCTTCGGCGATCAATCGCCGATCGGCGCGCTGCCGGCCTGGTCGCGGAAGGCCTCGTCGTTCTTCCAGGGCAACCGGTTTCTGATGGGCGCGCTCGTGACTCGCGTCCTCGAATTGGCGCCAGGAAATCGATTTCTGGATCTCTACTCGGGAGTGGGTCTCTTCGCGGTGGCGCTCGCGGCGCAGGGTGCCTCCGGCGCCGCTGTCGAAGGTGATCGTTCCAGCGGATCCGATCTGGACGCCAACGCCGCGCCGTGGCGCGGCCGCCTCCAAGTCGTCCACTCGTCGGTCGAGGCATTTCTGACGCGATCGATCGATCCGCTTCCTGATGTCGTCGTGCTCGATCCGCCGCGGACCGGCGTGTCGGCCGACGCGCTGAGTGCACTTCTCAAATGGACTGTCCCGCGCGTGGTGTACGTCTCGTGCGATCCGCCGACGCTCGCGCGCGACGCTGCCCGGTTCCTTGGCGCCGGCTACGCGCTCCGGTCGATCGCCGCGTTCGACTTATTCCCCAACACGCCGCACGTGGAGGTGGTTGCGGAATTCGCGAAATGACATCGCGAGCCGTTTAGGGTTTTCGTAAAACGCCCTCGAAGGTCTTTCTCTTCCGCGCGGCTTCGACCAGTCCCTCGAACAGTCCGGCGAACTCGCCCGTCTGCCAGAAATTCTCCGGATGCCACTGGATGCCGAGGCAGAAGGCGGCCGCCGGGTTCTCGATTGCCTCGATGACGCCGTCAGGCGCCGTCGCGGAGACCACGAACGACGGTGCGAGCAGTTTGACCGACTGGTGATGACGGCTGTTGACCGGGACCCGAGGCTCGGTCCGGGGGCCTGCGTGGAGCAGCGCGGAAAGCCGCGTGTCCGGCGCGATGATCACATCGTGCGCGATCGCGTTCTTGGGCTGGAGGATCGTGTGGTCGACCGTCGACGACCGCGACGAGGGCAGATCCTGAATCAGCGTCCCGCCGGCGGCGACGTTCAGCACCTGCGCGCCGCGGCAAATCGCCAGCATCGGCAGGTCGCGTGCGAGGGCCGCCCGCGCCAGCGCGAGCTCGTAGCGGTCACGCGCCGGATCCAGTTCGACGCTCGGATGCCGCTCCGTGTCGCCGTACTCTCGCGGATCGACGTCGACACCGCCCGTTAGCAGCACCGCATCGCAGGTCTCGACGGCCTGGCGCGGATCGTCCCGGGCCGGATCGAGCACGCGAACCGCGGCACCCGCACGGTCGAGGGCCGCCAGGTAGTCGGGCTTCGGCCATGCAATCGCGACGACAGGAGCCGTCACATCCGCACCGGAACGTCGCAGCCCATCAGATCGAGCGCCCGAGTCAGCTGGCGCCGCAGGTAAGCCACGCCGGCCGCGCGCCACAATCGGGCATCCTGCCGCTCCTCGCGCAGGATCTGCTGGCGGTGATAGAACGCGTTGAACGCCTGCGCCAGGCCGAACGCGTACTTGGCGAGCACCGACAGCTCGAGCGAGCGCACCGACGCCTCGACGACTTCGTCGAGCCGTGCGGCGTCGAGCACCAGTCCCCAGAGCTCGTCCGCCTCTGCGCCCGTCTCCAGCGCGTCGCGGCTCACCGCATCCAGCTGCGCGATCACGCCCGGTTCGCTGAGACCCTCCCGATCGCTGAGCTTGGCGAAGATGTTGTTGGCACGTACGACCGCATACTGAATGTATGGACCGGTCTCGCCCTCGAAGCTCAGCGCTTCGTCGATGTCGAACGCGATCACTTTTCCGCGCGAGAACTTGATCAGGAAGTACCGAAGCGCAGCCGTGGCGATCGCTTGGGCGATCCGGCGACGATCCTCGGTGCCGAGCTCGGGATTGCGCGACGCGACCTCACGCTGTGCCGTCTCGACCAGCCGATCGAGCAGATCGTCGGCCTTGACGCCGAGTCCCCTCCGGCCGGACACCTCGACGAACGGTTTGCCGGCGCTGTCGGCGTCGTCATACCCCAGCGCCCGCGCGGTCGAATGCGAGAGCGCCACCATTTCGTACGAGTAGTGCGTCGATCGCTCGGCTTCCTTTCGGAACCCCATCGTCGCCAGCGCCTGCTTGAGCAACTGCTGGAGGTACGCCTGCCGCGAATCGATCACGTTGTAGACGGCTGATGCGCGGCCGAAGGGCGGATGCCCGCGATCGGCGCCGGCGTCGGACGTCGTGGCCCACAACGCATGGCCGTTGCGCTGCTCGTAAATGCGATAGTGAAAGTCGCGGCCGAGCAGCCCGAATTTCCAGAACTGGTTGGCGATGTCCTTGCCGACGTACGTGACGGTGCCGTTCGATCGGACGATCACTTTTTCGCGCTGGTCCGCGTCATCCTCCTCGTCATCGGCATCGGCCGATCGCGCCTCGTCCGCAGACTCCTCCTCGATCGGCATCACCCAGCATCCCTTCAGGCGTCCTTCGGTCTGGAGGAACACCGCGTGTCTCGACTTCAGTTGTTCGAAGGCCGTCGACCAGAAATGCAGACGAAGGATGTCGCCTTCCCACGTCAGCAGGTCGTAGTCGACGTTGATGCGCGCCATGGTCCGGAGATGGCTGCGGACCATCCGGTCGGCGACGAGCGCACCAATCTCAGCGAGCTGGTTGCCGCCTGCCTCGAGCCCATGAAGCGCCTGCGCTCGAGCGTCGAGTCGCGCCTTGTCCGCACCGTACCATTCCGTGACCCGTGCGTACAAATCCCAGCAGTAATAGTCGAACTTGGAATCTGCGCGATCGGCGAGCGCGCGGACCTGGTCGAGGTCGTACCCTTCGAGCGTCGTCAGACCGACGACGACGTCCGCGACCTGAACGCCGGTATCGTCGATGTAGTTCTGAACTTCGACGGGATGGCCGAGAAAGCGAAGCGCGCGCACCAGCGTGTCGCCGAGCGCCGCATTCCGGAGGTGCCCGATATGGGCGGTCTTGTTCGGATTGATCGCGGTGTGCTCGACGATCACCTTCTCTGCGCTGGAGTCGGCCCGCTGTCCGGTGGTCTGACCCTGGTCTGACCCCGGTTTGACCCCGGTCTGACCCCGGTCTGACCCCGCCAGCCGCGCCCGCAGGAACGCAGCGCGATCCAGGAAAAAGTTCAGGTAGCCGTTGGGCGCGGCGGTGACGCGGCTGACCCCGTCGATGGGACCGAGCCGCTCGGCCAGCTCGCTCGCAATCTGCCGCGGGGCGCGCTTCAGGCGGCGCGCCAGCTCGAACGCGACCGGCACGCCGAGGTCGCCAAGCGCCCGGCTGGGCGGCATTTCGATGACGATCGCCGGTTGATCGGACGCGCCCAGCCCGAAGGTCTCGCCGAGCGCCTGGCGGATTCGTGACCGGATTCGAGCGTGAACGGGAAGAATCATGGGAAAAACGGCGGCGCGGACGCGCGCTGGCTATTGTATCCGCGCGTAATCGTCGGGCGTGTTGATGTTGGCGAGGAGACGGGCCGGCGGT
>JBLNGH010000448.1:0-32622 GCA_050264575.1 Acidobacteriota bacterium
GATCTGCCCGACTACGGCGCCGGCGCGTTTGCCGCCACCATCCGGGCGATCAAGGCCCGCCGGCCGCAGTGCCGGGTCGAGGTGCTGATTCCCGACTTTCAGGGGCACGAAGGGCCGCTGCGGGCCGTGCTCGAGGCGCGGCCCGATGTGCTCAACCACAATACGGAGACCGTGCCCCGCTTGTACCGGATCGCGCGGCCCGGCGGCCGATACCCGCGGGCCATCGAGCTCCTCGATCGCGCGCGCCGATGGGCGCCGGACATTCCCACCAAGACGGGACTCATGGTGGGGCTCGGCGAGACCTGGGACGAGCTCGTCGCAGTTTTTCGCGATCTCCGCGCCGTCGATTGCCGGATTCTGACGATCGGTCAGTATCTGCGCCCATCGGCGGCCCATCTGCCGATGACGCGCTACTACACGCCCGACGAGTTCCGCGAGTTGAAGCGCGTCGCGCTCGATCTCGGGTTCGGTCATGTAGAGTCGGGCCCCCTCGTGCGCAGCTCCTACCACGCGCACGAGCAGGCTGAGAGCTACGCGGCCAAGACCGGTGTCTAACGTGTAATTCATGGTCGATCGCGGCAGCGGTCCGACGCCGTCGGCACAATTCCGACCGCTCACCGAGACGTTCCTCGCCCGGTTCTTCGAGAACGAAGTCACGTCGGGCCGAACCGATCTTCGAACATCGTTCTTCTGGGTCGTCGCCGTCCTGGCCGGGCCGGGGCTCCTCGGCGTCGTCTATCGCCAGTTCGCGTGGACGGAGATCACGATGCGCCACGGGAGCGAGGCGCTCGCCGCCTACGTGCTCTTCGACAAGTCGCTCTACCTGGTGATCACGTTCGTGGCGATCGGCTTCGTGAGCGCCGTCGCATGGCCGTCGCTCAGCCTGGACCGGCGCGACGGTCTGATACTCGGCGCGCTTCCGATTCGCCTGCGGGTGATCGTGGCCGCGAAGCTCGTCGCCGTCGGCGTCTACATCCTCGTTCTGAGCGCCGGCATGCACGGGCTTACGGCTCTGCTCGTCGGCGGCGCGCTCGGCGCCGGCATCAGCCTCGACATGGTCGGACGCGGCATCGCGGCGCACTTGATCGCATCGTCCGCGTTGGGGCTGTTCGTCTTCGCGGCGGCGGCCGGGGTTCAGGCCACGGCGCTCGCGCTGCTCGGCCCCAGGCAGTTCGCGCGGATCTCGGCCGTGCTCCAGGTGCTGTTCGTCGGCATCGCGACGGCCGCGCTGATCGCGCTTCCGCCGATTTCGGCCGCCGCGCCGGCGACGCTCGCCGGCCTCGGACGCGCGGTGCCGACGCCCTGGATCCTGTACACGCCGCCGATCTGGTTTCTGGGACTTTACGAGACCGTTGCCGGATCGGAGCTGGCGATCATGCACGACCTTGCGGGCACCGCGATGTTCGCGCTCGCGCTGTCGCTGCTCGTCACGGTCGCCGCGTATCCGATCGCCTGCCGGCGCGTGCTGCTGGCGACGGTTCAAGGCGGCGCGGCCGGCGCCACGCCGTGGGTGCGCAGCGCGATGGCGAAGCTGCCCGCGTTCCTCGCCCGCAATCTGCCAACCCGCGCGGCAATCCAGTTCGCGTTGTCGACGTTCAGCCGCGTCAGCCGTCAGCGCCTCATCGTCAGTGCCGCGATCGGTGTCGGCGTCACCGCGGTGACACCGATTGCGCTGGCCTGGCTCTCGCAGGGATCCGGACCGCCGTCGCGACGGTTGATGACGGCTCTGGCCACTCTCCCCGTGCTGCTGATCGTCTGCCTCGTCACAGCTCTCCGCGTCGCCGCCGCCGCGCCAGCCGAACTGCCGGCGCGCTGGGTCTTCGCGGTCGCGCCCGCGCCGCCGCTCGCGGGTCGCGAAGCCCTCAGGAGAATCATGATCGCCCTCGGTTCGATGCCGATCGTGGTTCTGTCCGGTGCGGTGTGGTGGATCTACTGGGGCGGTGCGCTGGCCGGCGGTCACGTGGTGGTGACGCTGCTGGCCTCTCTCACGCTCATCGAAATCCATCTCTGGGGAGTCGCGGCAATCCCCTGCACGCGGCTGCTCAGCCCGGGATCGGCAAACATTCAGGCGCGCTGGCCGGCATACGTAGTCGGACTGGTCCTCTTCTGCGTCGTTCTGCCGCAGGCCGAAGTCACGCTGGCCGGGACCGAGTGGGGACTCTTCGTGATGATCGCGCTCCTCGGGCTGCTCTACATCGTCATCAGGCGTGCGTCGATTGCCGCGGCGGTGGTCGCCGCGCGATCGGAAGACACCGGTTCCCTTCTGCTGCTCGATCTGTCCATGCCGCCATCAAGGGGTTTCAAATGATCGAAGTGCAAGACGTGACCAAGCGCTACGGCGGGCTGGTGGCCGTGAACCACGCGAGTTTTACGGTGGGTCCGGGCGAGGTCCTCGGCTATCTCGGTCCGAATGGATCCGGCAAGTCCACGACGGTCAAGATGCTCGTCGGCCTGATGCCGCCGTCACATGGCCGCGTGCTGTTCGACGGCTCGGACATCCAGGACGATCTCATCGCGTACAAGGCTCAAGTTGGATACGTGCCTGAGGAGGCACACATCTATTCATACCTCACGGGACCCGAGTACCTGCGGCTCGTCGGCCGTCTGCGCGGCATCCCGCCGGTCCGACTCGAGTCGAAGATCGATCGCTTTCTCGCGCTCTTCGGCCTCGACACCGACTACCATGCGCCGCTCACCTCGTACTCGAAGGGGATGCGGCAGAAGATATTGCTGTCGGCGGCGCTGCTGCACAACCCGCGCGTCGTGGTGCTCGACGAGCCTGCGTCGGGTCTGGACGTGTCGACGGCGCTCGTCCTCCGGGCCGTGGTGCGCACGCTGGCGGCCGAGCGTCGGATCATTTTCTACAGCTCGCACGAGCTGGAGACGATCGAAAAAATCAGTACTCGTGTGATCATTCTCCGCTCCGGCCGCATCGTCGCCGACGATTCGCCCGCGCGGCTGCGTGAGCTGATGCACCTGCCCTCGCTCGAGGATGTCTTCGCGCAGCTCGCCGTCAAGGACAACGTCGATCAGATTGCGGATGGGTTGATGGCGGCGATACAGATGTAGGCCGGGCCTTCAGGCCCGGCGTTGGGTGCCGGCCCTGAAGGGTCGGCCCACATGTACCATTGACCGATGCCCTCCCTCGACGACGCCCGGCGCGAGATCATCGCGTGTGAAAGCTGCACGCGTCTGCGTCATTACTGCGCGCGGATCGGCCGTGAAAAGCGAGCGGCGTTTCGCAACGAGACCTACTGGGCGAGGCCGGTTCCGGGATTCGGCGATCCGTCGGCGCGTATCGTGCTGGTGGGTCTGGCCCCCGCCGCGCACGGTGCGAACCGCACCGGGCGCAATTTCACCGGCGACGGCGCGGGTGGATCGGGCGACTTTCTCATGGCGGCGCTGTTCGCCAACGGCCTCGCGAGTCAGCCGTTTTCGCGAAGCATCGACGATGGCCTGGAGCTCCGCGACGCGTGGATTGCCGCGGCGGTCCGATGCGCGCCCCCGGACAACAAGCCGACCCCGAAGGAAATCGCCGCCTGTCATCGGCACTTGCGCGCCGAGTTGTCGGCTTTGCCGCAAGCGCGGGTGTACGTCGCTCTCGGCCGAATCGCGTTCGACGCGTGCCGGCGGCTGCTGGCCGAGCGCGGGGCCGGACGGACGCCGCCTGCGTTCGCCCATGGCGCGGTGTATCGCACGCCCGCCGGGACGATCATCGCGTCGTATCACCCCAGCCGCCAGAACACGAACACCGGCCGGCTGACGCCGGCAATGCTGCGGAGCGTCTTTCGAAAGGCCGTGGCCGAAGTCGCCCGCGCGTCGCCATCTGCCGGCCAGCCCCTCGATTTGACGCGTCCCCGAGTCGTGGGTACTCTGTAGATCCGGGCCCTTTAGGGCCGGAGGAATGCCGGGGCTAAAGCCCCGGCCTACAAAAGATATGCTCCCGTTTGCTGCGTGTGGACGCTGTTGCATCTGTTGCCGGCCCGTCATGGGCCTGATGCTGATCGTCCGCGCGTCCACGAGCTGGTGAGCCTGGGGTAGACATTTTCCAGCGCTCGCGCGCTGGCATCACACAGGCCCGGAAGCGATTCCGGGCCTTTTTGTTTTTCGGGGACAGATGATCGAAACCCTGACTCGTGACCGAAGTGATATTCAGGCGCTGATCGGGCGGACGCCGCTGGTCCGGCTGCGGTCGTTCGAGCCGCGTCCGGCGGTCGAGATCTACGCGAAGCTCGAATCGAAGAACCCCGGTGGATCCGTCAAGGACCGCGCGGCGCTGGCGATGATCCTCGAAGGCGAGCGCACGGGCGAATGCACGCCGGATCGGACGCTCCTCGACGCGACGTCCGGCAACACCGGGATCGCCTACGCGATGATCGCCGCCGCGCGCGGGTATCGCGTTCGACTCTGCCTGCCGTCGAACGTCACGCAGGAGCGCCGGAGACTGCTTCAGGCATACGGCGCCGAGCTCGTGCTCACCGACCCGATGGAGGGGAGCGACGGCGCGATTCTGGAGGCGCGGCGGATTCATGCCGCCGAACCGGGCCGCTATTTTTATCCCGATCAGTACAACAACCCGTCGAACTGGCGCGCCCACTACGAAGGAACCGGGATCGAGATCGCCGAACAGACGGCCGGGAGGATCACGCACTTCGTGGCGGGACTCGGAACGAGCGGCACATTTGTCGGCGCCGGCCGGCGGCTGCGGCAGCTCCTGCCGTCGGTCCGACTGATCTCGGTCCAGCCCGACTCGCCGCTCCATGGCATCGAAGGCCTCAAGCACATGACGACGGCGATCGTCCCGGGCATCTACGACTCCGATCTCGCCGACGAGTCGCTCGAGGTTCCGACCGAAGAGGCGTACCGGCTGACGCGCCGGCTCGCCCGCGAAGAAGGATTTTTCGTCGGCCCCTCGAGCGGAGCGGCGCTCGCCGGGGTCCTTCGCGTCGCGGCTTCGCTCGAACGAGGCGTGATCGTGACGATCTTCCCGGACGGCGGCGATCGCTATCTCAGCGAGCCGTTCTGGTCGGTCGAATCCGACGAGCCGCAGCGTCCCGCAGGACCCGCCTTGCGCGTTCCGGACGCGGTCCTTCACGACATCCGCCGTCACGGCGAGCGCGCGTACGCCGATGAATGCTGCGGCGCGCTGATCGGCTCCCGATCGGCCGTGGTCGAAGCGTTTGCGCTGTCGAACACGACGGACGGCGAACGGCGGCGCCGGTTTCTCGTCGGCCCGCGCGAGTATCGCGAGGCGGAGGCGCGCGCCTCAGCTACGGGCCACGACCTGATCGGCTTCTATCATTCGCACCCGGATCACCCGGCGATCCCGTCGGCGTTCGATCTCGAGCACGCCTGGCCGAACTTGAGCTACCTGATCGTCTCCGTGCGCAGCGGACGCGCCGCCGAAGCGCGTTCGTGGCGGCTTCGCGCGGATCGATCGGGCTACGATGAGGAACATCTATGGCAATAAGAATCCTGATTCCCACGCCGTTGCGCGCGTTCACCGGTCAACAAGCGGAGCTGCGCCTCGAGGGGCGCAATGTCGGCGAGCTGCTCGAGAATCTCGTCGCGCGGCACGGCGAGCTGCGGCCGCATCTCTTCACGCCCGACGGCAAGCTTCGCAGCTTCGTGAACGTGTACGTCAACGACAACGACATCCGCTACCTCGACAAGGAGCGGACGACGATTGCGGAGAGCGACACCCTCAGCATCATTCCGTCGGTGGCGGGAGGCGCGCCGGGTACGGTGACCGACGGCGTCACGGATCGCGTGCAGGAGGACGAGCTGCCGCCGCTCACGAACGACGAGGTCCGGCGATACAGCCGGCATCTCATCATGCCGGAGGTCGGCGTCGCCGGTCAGCGGCGTCTCAAGGCCGCGCGGGTGCTCTGCGTCGGCGCCGGCGGTCTCGGCTCGCCGGCGTCACTGTATCTGGCCGCGGCCGGCGTCGGAACCCTCGGCCTCGTCGACTTCGACACGGTCGATTTCAGCAATCTGCAGCGGCAGGTGCTGTACGACACCGCGGACGTCGGGCGGCCGAAGCTGGCGGCTGCCAAGGCCCGGCTCACCGGCCTCAATCCCGAAGTGAACGTCGTCGTGCACGAGACGGCGCTGAAGTCCGCGAACGCGCTCGACATCCTCAGCGGGTACGACGTGATCGTCGACGGCGCCGACAACTTCCCCACCAGGTATCTCGTGAACGACGCGTGCGTGCTGCTCGGCAAGCCGAACGCGTACGGGAGCATCTTCCGGTTCGACGGACAGGCGTCGGTCTTCGCGGTTCGCGGCGGTCCCTGCTACCGGTGTCTCTACCCGGAACCGCCGCCGCCCGGCCTGGTCCCGAGCTGCGCCGAAGGCGGCGTGCTGGGCGTCCTGCCCGGTGTCGTCGGCACGATTCAGGCGACGGAAGCGATCAAGCTCATCATCGGCGCGGGCGAGCCGCTCGTCGGCCGGCTGCTGCTCTTCGACGCGCTTCGCATGAGCTTCCGGACGCTGAAGCTGCAGCGTGATCCGGCGTGTCCCATCTGCGGCGACGCGCCGACGATTCACGCGCTCATCGACTACGAGCAGTTCTGCGGCATCACGCCGGCGGCACAAGCCAGCAGCACGTCGACGCTGCAGGCTGAACAGGAGACGTCGGTCGAGGCGCTCAAATCGCAGATCGATCGCCGCGATCCGATCTGGATTCTCGACGTCCGCGAGCCGCGCGAGTTCGAGATTTGCCGGATTCCGGGGTCGACGCTCATTCCGCTCGGCGAGCTGCCAAAGCGGCTGGCCGAAGTGCCGCAGGGCGCCGGCGCGCCCGAGATCATCGTCCACTGCAAGTCCGGCGTCCGAAGCGCGAAGGCGGTGAAGCTGCTGCAGGAGCACGGCATCAACCACGCGAAGAACCTCAAAGGCGGAATTCTGGCGTGGATTGAGAGGATCGATCCCGGCCTGCCGAAGTACTGATGCTGTCGCCGTCAATCTGGAATCTGGAATCGGGGAATCTGGAATCTTTATCTGCAAGCTGGAATCGGGGAATCTGCAATCTATCGGGGAATCTGCAATCTATCGGGAAACTGGAATCGGAGAATCTGCAATCGGGGAATCGGATTCACGCTGGCAATTAACCGATTCCCCGATTACCCGTCCGATTCCAGATTGCCAGATTCAAGATTTCAGTTTTCGCCGAGCTTCTTCTTCAAGTCAGACAGATAGGTGTCGATTGTCTGGTACGGCGAGAAGAAGAACTTCGCCATGAACCGAAAGAACGGGTTGTAGATTTCGCCGTTCTCCGTGATGACGAGCTCGGATCCCGAGTCGTTCTGAAACACCTCGAACGTCCACGTCCCGCCGAACGCGAGCGTGTCGTCGGCGATGCGCATGACGATCTTCGATGGCGGCTCGAAGACTTCGATGCGGAACGCGATGGGGCCGTTCGGCCCGTGCTCACGGATGATGGATCCCATCGCGACGGGACCCTGGACGTCCACGCTCCTGACATCGGAGCGCCACTCCGGGTATTTCGCGAAGTCGCTGACGACACCAAACAGCACGGCCGGCTGAGGACGAAATCGCATCGCGCGTGACGCCGTGTGTGCCTTCGGCAGCATGGCGCCGACGATTGCCACGATCGCGATTAGGCCAACCAGGCCGGCGAGGATGTAGAGGATCCATCTACGCATGAGCGGCACTATAATCCACAGCTAACTCCTCAGTTCCAGCGTCAAAACGGGCACCCCCGGAGGTGACCATGTCTAGACCTGCGCGCCGGCTCGCGCGGCGGTCGTCGTTGGTCGCTTTATTGGCTGTGTGGCTCGGCCAGGGTCTGCACAGCTGGCAAACGCCGTATCCCTTATCGCCCGATCGCCAGCAAAACGCACCGCCTCCGACCGGCATGATTCTCGGACAGGTTGTCGATGCCGGAACCGGGAGGCCGGTGCCCGGGGCTGTCGTTTCGCTCACGAGCAGCCCGGTGGCGTCGGCAGCGGGAGTAACCAACGCGGCCGACTTCATCGAGATGTCCGCTGCTCAGACGCCAAGCGTCCCGACCAGAGTCATCGCCGACGGCGAGGGCCGCTTCGTGTTTCGAAATCTCGCAAAAGGACGGTATTCATTCTCGGCGAGCGCACCTGGTTATCTGGTGGGCGGCTACGGCCAGAAACGCGCTGGAGGCCCGACGCTCCCGCTGGAGCTCGAAGCCAGCGAGAAGATTCTCGATGCGGTCTTCCGCATGTGGAAATCCGCCACGATTTCCGGAACCGTCCTGGACGAGGTGGGCGAGCCGGTCGTTGGCGCTTTCGTACGCACGCTGCGACGTGGGTTCGCCGGCGGCCGCACGCGCTGGACCTTGACGCTGGGCGCGACGACGGACGACCGCGGCATCTATCGAATATCCGGTCTTCAGCCCGGCGATTACTCGGTTGCATTGGCGTCCTCAACGTCGTCATTGCCCACCTCGACTGTTGACGCCTACCGCGAGGCCATTCAATCGAGTCCGGGAGGGTCGCCGCCGCTGTTGCGCGAGCTGCAGGCATCGGGCGCGCCCTTCCCGTCATTTGGCGGGATCCGTATCGATGATCAGGTTCTGCAGCAGTCTTCGGTGATTGGACGAGGTGCCGCGAGTCCCGCGCCCAGCGAGGACGGGAAGATCCTGACCTATCCCACGACGTACCACCCCTCGGCAACATCGGCGGCGCAGATGACCGTTTTCACTCTCGCCTCGGGCGAGGAAAAGACGAGCGTCGATCTTCATTTGCGTCTGGTCCAGACATTCAAGGTTTCAGGGGTGGTCAACGGATCGGACGGACCAGCGGCGAACATGGGCGTGCGATTGCTGCCTGCCGGCGTGGACGACTTCACGTCGGAGTTTGGACTGGAAACCGCCATTACCGCGACCGATGCTCGCGGCACGTTCATGCTCCTCGGAGTGCCAGCCGGCGCCTACACGCTGAAGGTACTGAAGACGCCGCGGCCCGAGTTTCAGAGTGCACTCTCGGAGGGGACGGTGATGGTGAGTTCTGGAACGGGTGGCATTGCGTTCGGCACGCCTCTGGGCCCGACCGCGCCCCCTGCGCCGCTGCCCAACGACCCGACCTTGTGGGGATCCCTGCCAGTGAGCGTCTCCGAGACGGACGTCACGGGACTCAATGTGACGCTTCGCACAGGATTCCGAGTGACCGGTCGCGTCGAGTTCGAGGGGAGCGCAGCGCCTCCAGCAGCTGATCAACTTCAGCGAATGTCGGTGACCCTGCAGCCACTCGACGCTCGAGTCGCCGGCGTCGTCACGCCTGGCCGCGTGACACCGGATGGCCAGTTTCGGACGCTCGGCTATCCGCCGGGACGCTATTACGTCACCGCCGGCGGCGCAGGGGCCAGTTGGACCCTGAAGGCCGCGATGCTCGGCGGACGCGACGTCTCCGACGATCCGCTCGAGCTGGCGAGCGAAGACGTCGGTGGCATTGTCCTCGTGTTCACCGACAAGCAGTCTCAACTCTCGGGCACAGTACGCAATGCGCAGGGCCAGGGAGATGCGGACGCGGACGTGGTGATCTTTCCGGCCGACCATCAGCGATGGAAGGAGTTCCTCAACACCAGACGTGCCCGCAGCGTGCGCGCCGCAAAAACCGGTATGTACACGATCCAGGGACTGCCCGCCGGCGATTACTACGTCGTCGCGATCGGATCCACGTCCACGCGCGAGTGGCAGGATCCGAAATTTCTCGAGGCGGCGGCGGCCGTCGCCACACGCATAACCATTCTCGCCGGGGACAAAAAAACTCAGGACCTTGTCACCAGTCGACTCCGCTGAGGAACCACCATGCGCATCGTTACACGAACGCAGACGCTCACCGGTGTCGGATCTGTTCTGCTCACGGCGGTACTTGCCGCGCAGGATCGCGCACCAGCACGTGACACCCAGCGGAAGCCCGAGATCATCGGCAGCGCGGTCATCACCGGAACGCTCGTCACCGACGACGCCTCGGCCCGGCCGATCCGCCGCGCGATCGTCAATCTTTCCGGCAGCGATTTTCTGCGGACGCGCATCACGGTCACGGACGATGCCGGGCGGTTCACGTTCACGTCGCTGCCCGCGGCAAACTATTCGGTCTCGGCCAACAAAGCCGGCTACGTGACGACGTACTACGGCGGCAAGAGACCCGGCCGCGGACCCGGCGTGCCGATTGCCCTTGCCGACGGGCAGCGCGTCACGGTGGCGTTGAAAATGGCGCGTGGAGCGGTGCTGACTGGGATCGTCACCGACCCGGCGGGCCGGCCCACACAAGCGCAAGTCTCCGCGCTGCAGTACCAGACAATCGGCGGCGAGCGGACGCTGCGGCCGGCGCCAGGATTTTCGACGTTCGGTTCCAGCACCGACGATCGCGGCGTCTACCGGCTCTACGGGCTTCCACCAGGCGAGTACATCGTGTCGGCCACTGTGCGTTCGACGCCCGGGGATTTGCGGCCTGTGACGCCGGAAGAGATCCACTGGGCCCGGCAGTTCGCGCAGACGGCTGGCGGAGCCCCCACGGCCGGTCTCCCGGCCGGCGTTGCCGCTCCCCCGCCCCTGCCACAAACCGTTGGTTATGCATCCATTTACTATCCCGGCACAGGGGACGCTTCGGCCGCGTCAGCCATCACGTTGGCTGCCGGAGAAGAACGAACGGGCGTGGACATCCCGCTTCAGCTGGTACCGACGTCGCGCATCGAAGGGACAGTCACCGATGCCGAGGGACGCCGCGCGAATGGCGTACAGGTCATGTTGCTGCCAAAGACGGTCGTCGGCGTCATCATCCCGACGTTTCCTCGCGCGACGACTGGCGCCGATGGCCGGTTCGTGGTGGCCGGCATCGCACCGGGCGATTACGCTCTGACCGCTCGAGGCCGCGGCGCCGGACCTGTTGCCGCACCAGCGAGTGGCCGCGTCGCCGCGGCCGCAAGTCTGTGGGCAGTGAACGACCTCACGGTCTCCGGGCAGGATATCTCCGGCCTCGAGCTTCGCCTCGAGCCGGGCATGGTGGTTGCTGGTCGATTCGAGTTCGAGAGCGCGACGAATCAAACGCCCGCAAACGTCGCCAGTTACCGTGCCGGTCTGGGGCCCTGGCGCTCCGGGACGGGTGCGACCGTTTCTTTCACGATTCCGAGTGTGCAGGCAGACGCGGAAGGCCGCTTTCGGTTCCCGAGCGTCTCGCCAGGGACGTACTCGGCGAGCGGGTTCGGCGGCGGCATCACGGGGCCGAACCAGACACCAGCCTGGATTCTGAAGTCGGTCACCGCGAACGGACGCGACGTGACGGATCAGCCGCTCGAAATCAGGCCGCGCGAAGAGCCCCCGGAAATCGTGATCACCTTCACGGACAAAGTCACGGAGATCACCGGTACGCTTCTCGATCCCGCCGGCCGACCGACCTCCGGGTTATCCATCATCGTGGTTCCGGTGAACCGCGAGTTCTGGAATATGAACTCGCGTCGTATCCGTCCAGTGACGCCCGCCAGCGACGGCAAGTTCAAGCTGGCCGGCCTGCCCCCCGGCGAGTACTACATGGCGGCTGTCACCGATTACGAGTACACGGACTTGTACGACGCGTCTTTTCTCGAGCAGCTCACGGCCGCCGCGTTCAAGATCACGCTCGGCGAAGGCGAGAAGAAGGTTCAGGACATCCGGATGGGCGGAGGGTGACTGCCGGCCCTGAAGGGCCGGCCTACATCTATACGGGTACACTCTCTTCGAACACCCGCACTCTGCGCAGCAACACATCGGCAAGCCAGAGCCCCAGCGCGATCGCGACGAGCGCCGGCCACAGGGCGCGGCGCGCCGTCTGATGCGATCCCGAGGTTTGTTTCAGCACCTCGGGCGTCGGCTTGAACGCGCCGCCGGTCCCCTCGGCGATCGACCGCAGCAGCGCCTCGTCCGCGGGGTGGAAGCGGTACTCCGCATTGAGATCGGGCACGACGAGGCGCGCGGGCGCCGTGAAATTCGCGTCGGCGACGCGGACGGTCAGCCGCTGGCGCGCATCCGCCGTGACGCGTGCCTCATACCGCCCCGGCGCAACCTGACGCGCCGACACCTTCGCCGTCGAGCCGTCACCGGACGTGACCTCGACCGGCAAGGTCAGCAAGTCCCTGAACCGCCCTTTCGGATCCCGCGCTTCGATGATCACCGCAATCGGTCTCGCGTTGCCGCGGACCGGCGCCTCGTCGAGCGCCATCTCGAGCGCGGGCGGCCGCTGGCGCTCGAGCGCATGAACGACCGCACTGAAGAACGGACCGTACCCCCGCCACCGGACCCAGTCGCTTGCCCATCGATCCTTGACGTCCGACGCGAACACGGCCGTACGGCCAAGCCCGATCGGCCAGAACGCCAGGAGCGGATCGCCGTCCTCGGTGGTCAGCAGTTCGAGCGCGGTGTCCTTGATCACCGTCGCGGTGCGGCCGCGAAGCCGCGGTGCCTGCGTGAAATCGACCCCCTCGAGAAACGCGCGCGTCTTGAGCACCGGCTTCAGCGCCTTCTCGTCGAAGGCGGGCGTCGCGGCGTTCTTCGCTTCCTTGACGAAGATCTGCGGCACCTCTTTCGCGTCCTCGACGGTGTAGCTCCGTCCTTTCCCCCACTTCGCGATGTTCGACAGGAGCTCGACGTCCGCAGCGGGCCCGACAGCGATCGACGAGACCGTCATCTTGGCCTCGACCATCTTGGTCACGAGACCTTCGTAATCATCGGGATAGGAACGGCCGTCCGACAGGAGGACGACGTGCTTGGCGCGCGCACGCGCGTCTTTGAGCGCGATGTACGCCTGCTCCACCGCCGGATAGATCAACGTGTGGCCGCTGGGCTCGATCGCGGCGATCGTCTTCTTGATGGCCTCGCGGTTCTTGCCGACGTTGCGCAGCGTGACATCCCAGTTCAAGCCGTCGTTGAACGTGATGACGCCGACCGACTGCTCGTCGGCGAGCACGTCGACGGCCGCTTGTGCCGCCGCCTTGCACAGCTCCATCACCTGGCCGGCCATGCTCCACGATTTGTCGAGAATGATGATGAGCGCGACCTCGGGTTCGTCCTTCCGCTCGAACGTCACCGGCATCAGCCGCTCCAGCTCCGTGTGCCGGTAGCCGCCCGTCGAGCCCGTGCCGTCTTCGCCGTACACCGAGTCGCCGCCGGCGATGAGGACGCCGCCGCCGTCGTGCTCGACCCAGTCGGCCAGCGCCGACATCGCCGCATCGGGAATCGACGCGCGGCCCACGTCGCTCAGGATGACGACGTCCCACGGATCGAGCTGCGCCGGATTCGTCGGCAGCGACGAGGTCGGACGGACCGTCACGTCGAAGCCTGACTGCACGAGCGCGCTCTGGAGATACTTCGCGCTCGCCGGCGCGCCCTCGAGGTAGAGCACTTGCGCGCGCGGCCGGACGTACGCCTCACGCGAAAGCTGATTGTTCACCGCCAGAGGATCGGACGGCACCGTCAGTTGGACATCGATCGCATGCGCGCCCGCCGTATCGAACGTAAGCTCGCTGTGGACTGTCGTGACGCCGGCCGGCAGCGCGACCGGACGGCTGGACAACACGCGCGGGCCCTCGCGAATCTCGAGCAGGCCGGCCGCCGGACGCTGGCTGCCGAGATCGACCGCCACGTTCGCGGTCGTGCCTGCCGTAAGCCGCTCGGGCAGCGTCACCGCGTCGACCCACGCATCGCCCAAATCGCGGACACCGAGCGGCTCGACGAACACGGGAATGCCCTGCCTGGCCAGCCGCGCAACCGCGCTGCGGACATCGCCGCTCGTCTGCCGGCCGTCCGAGAAGAGAACGATTCGGGGAACATGCCCGGGCGCGAGCGTGGCGCGCGCTTCCGCGAGCGCGCGTTCGAGGTCCGTCGCGCCGCCGGTGACGCCGGCTTCATTCCCCGCGGCGTCAGGCTGCGCGAGCTGCCGGAGCGCAGCCGTGCTCTCGATGTTGATCACATCGGCGCCGAATCCCACAATGCGGGAATGCGTGGGCCGCGCGCCGGCATTGAGCGCGTCGATGCGATCGGCGGCTTCGGTGACGGCGCGGCTCGAGATGCTGTGAGAAAGATCGACGAGGTAGACGACCGACAGCCGCGACGACCCCATCGAGATCACCGGCCGCGCCAGCGCCAGCGCGAGCGCGGCCAGCAGCAGCGAACGCAGCGAGGCCTGCAGGATCTGCTGCCGCCGGTTGAAGTTGGTGCGTCCCCACCGCCGCGCGACCCACACGAGCGGGACGGCGGCAAGCAGCCAGAGCGCGGCGGGTTCGGTCCAGCTCAATGACATGTCACACCGTGATCCGCCGCTGCCACGTCCACCACTCCGCGGCCACGAGGACGAACGCCGCGATCACCCCGTAGATCCACCACGGCTGTCCTGAGCCGAGTCCGGCCGGCAACACCGATCGCGCGCCCGCCGTGAGCGTCGTCCTGCCGAGGTTGGACACTTCCGGATCGCCAACGTTCACGGCGACGACGCCACGGGCCCCACCCGACTCGACGCGATACAGCCCTGGCTTTCGGAGACTCACGACGGTGCGGTTGCCCGCGCGCAAGAGAGGCACCACGTCACCGTCCGGAGCGACGACGCGTGTGACGCTCGCCGGCAGCGTGACGGGACCCGATTGGCCGGCCGCGTCGAACGTCGGCCGCGCCAGCCACTCCAACGCGTTGCCGACAATCACGGGAAACGCGGGCGCGAATGCCAGGTTGGAGTCGGCGACCGAGAATCCCAGGACGACCGCGCGCCGGTCGGGCAGATCGACGACGGATACGAGCGGCGTGCCACGTTCGGACTTGGCGACAGCCGTTTGGCCCGGCCCGTCGTACGCGTACGCCCGCTTGATGTCGATCGTCAGCGGATCGACGCCGGCAAGCACGGGGTGCACGGCGGATTCCGTCCATCGCGGATTCTTCTCGTCGCCCGAGACACGGCCGATCCACGGCGACGGGGTCGGCGCGATGACCAACGCCGGCCGGGGCGGCGCAGCCGGCGGCACCCAGCGATCGAAGACGACAACATCTTCCTTGCCGGGTTGATAGCTCGCCGGCGCGATTTCCAGGACCCGGACCGCCGGATCGCGTTTGAGCAGCTGCGCGACGGCGCTCGGCCGCTCGCTCACGACGACGACCGTCAATGGTTCGGCGCCTTGAATCCACGCGACGGCTTCGTTGTCGATCGCCAGCGCGTCGGATGGCGCGCTGATCCGCGCCATCAGCCGCGGCCCGCCGGTGGCCGCGAGCGGCGCGACCTGACGGACCAGCTCGCCGGCGGCAAGCGAGACGGGCTGATCGAAGGCGACCGCCGTGCCGCGGGTGATCGTCACCCGCGCCTGCTGGGGCCGCTCCGAGTAGTTCGCGATCTCCAGATACGCTTCCGCGGCGGCGGCGCCGCCGGCCGGCACCGGGCGCGCGTCGAACGCGGTGATCGCGACATTCGGCGCGGCTTCGTACACCGAATGGACGACGACCGACGGATCCAGCCGGCGGGCCTGAGCGCCATCGGTGAGGAAATGCACGACATCGGCGCCGCCGACGCGCGGCCAGGGCGCAGGCGCGCCGCCCGACGGCGCCAGCCGCTCGAGCGCCGTTTCGATCAGCGCCAAATCGCTCGTCGGACCTTCGACGATCCCGTCCACCGTCGTGGCGAGCGCGACGTCGTCGCCGCCGGCCGACGCCGCGAGCGCGCGCGCTTCGCGCACGGCGCGATCCCAGCGCGTGTCGCCGCGGTCCGTCGACGCCAGCATCGACCAGGACGAATCGAGCACGATAAGCATCCGTCCGCGAGACGACGTCGCGGCGCGAGCGCCCGGCCGGGTGACCGCCATGGCCAGCGCGACGGCGATCAGAATCGTCGCAGCCAGCGACACGGCGCGCCGGACGCGCTCCCACCACGTCTCGTCCCGCTTCTGATCGAGCACGCGGCGCCAGAACAGCAGCGACGGCACGTGGACGCGCGGCGGCTTGATCTTGATGAGGAAAATCCAGGCGGCCGCCGCCGCGGCGCCGGCGATGAGCAGCACGGCCTGCCAGGCGGCCATCGCGCCGAAGCTCATGCGAGGAACCGTCCCTTGCGGAACGTGTGCAGGATGATCTGCTCGAAGGCCCGCTCGGCGTCCGCCCGCACGTAGCCCAGGTTGTACCGGCCGCAGAACAGCGCGAGCTCGGCCGCGTGCGTCTCCCACATCTCGCTGTACGCGCGCGCGAGCGCCGGCGTCACGTCGACGTCGCGCAGTTCGCCCGTCTCCGTATCGACGAACCGCACCTCGCCGAGCGAGCCCGGCGTCCGATCCGCCTGCGACGCGATGTGCACGACGAACACGTCATGCCCCATCGAGGCGAGAATCTTGAGCCCCGGTTCGAACCCCTGAGGATCGAGAAAATCCGAGATGACGACGGCGAGCCCCTGCTGCCGGCTGCGCGACGCGAACTGCTTGAACGTCTCGCGAAGATTCGTCGGGCCGCCCGGTTCCAGGCGTTCGAGCTGCTCGAACACGCGGAAAATGCGCCCCTTGCCGCGCCCGGGCATCGTCTCGTCGCCGAGCGTACCGCCGAACGTCAGAATCGTCACGCGATCGAGATGCGCCAGGCCGATGTAGCAGAGCGCCGCCGCAATCCGCCGCGCCTGATCGAATTTCGCGGGCTCGGACATCGAGCGCGACGCGTCGATGAAGAGATAGATCGGCAGGTCCTGCTCTTCATCGAAGAGCCGGAGCAGCAGCCGGTTCAGGCGCTTATAGGCCTTCCAGTCGATGTGGCGGAAGTCGTCGCCCGCCGCGTACTGGCGATGATCAGCGAACTCGAGTCCGCGTCCCCGTTTGCGCGCCAGGCGATCCGCGCGGTTCTGCCCGGCAAACGCGCGCTTCGAGATGACGTGCAGGTACTCGAGCTTCTTGAGAAAGTCGTCTTCGAACCGGAGGCGTGCCACTGCAGAAAACCCTGCCTCTGTCTATTCCGTCGGTGTGCCAGCGATCAGCTCGCCGACGATCGTGTCGGGGTTGACCTGTTCGGCCTCGCCCTCGAAATTGAGAAGCACGCGGTGCCGCAGCGCCGGCATCGCGACGGCGCGGATGTCGTCGACCGACACGAACGCCTGGCCCCGCGTCAGCGCGTGGATTTTGCCGGCCAGCACGAGCGCCTGAGCCGCACGCGGGCTGGCGCCGTACCGCACGTACCGTTTGACGAGCGGGGTTCCATATGGCGATTCCGGGTGCGAGCCGAGCGTCAGCCGAATGGCGTAGGCCTGCACCGGCCGGGCGATCGGCACCGACCGCGCGACGTGACGCATTTCGAGAATCTCCGGACCGTCGGCGACGCGATTGACGGTGGAGTCGATCGTCTGCGTCGTCCGATCGATGATCTGATGCATCGCGTCCTCGGGAGGGTACGCGACCTTGAGCTTGAAGAAGAATCGGTCGAGCTGCGCTTCGGGCAGCGGATAGGTCCCTTCCATTTCGAGCGGATTCTGCGTCGCCAACACCAGGAAGGGCTGCTCGAGCTGGTACGTCGTCTTGCCGACGGTCACGCTCACGTCCTGCATCGCCTCGAGCAGCGCCGACTGCGTCTTCGGCGTCGCGCGGTTGATCTCGTCGGCGAGCACGACGTTCGCGAAGATCGGCCCCTGCTGGAACTCGAAGAACGTCCCGCCGCCGTGCGCGTGCTCCTGCACGATGTTCGTGCCGACGATGTCGGCCGGCATCAGATCGGGCGTGAACTGAATCCGCGAGAACTTCAGATGCAGCACGTCGGCGAGCGTGTGCACGAGACTGGTCTTGCCGACGCCGGGAATGCCCTCGAGCAGGACATGGCCGCCGGCGAGCAGGCTCGTGACCGTATTCGCCACGATGTCCTCGTGGCCGACGATGCGCTTGCCAACTTCCTTCGTGATGCGAACGAAGCGTTCGCGAAAAACGTCGATGTGCTGGGCGACCGTAGCTGTCGTCATTGTTTGCGGATGAAATAGTTGTAGAGCAACGGATGGCGGGCCACAGGGACCGCCGGCGGCGCGGCCGTCCAGCCGCGATCGAATGACGTGAGAGGCATGACCCGGCTGAACCCGAGCGTCGAACGGCCCTGCTCGGTCTTGCGGCGAATGTCTTCGATGGGCACGTTTTCACCGCGCGCGTCCGCGGCGGCTTCGACGAGCTCGCGGCGCAGCGCTTCGGCGATCGATTTCACGTCGGCCTGGCCCGTCTTCTGCCCGGAGTTGCCGCCCGCGCCGGATTGCGAATCGCCGCCCATCATGCCGCCGCCGCCCATCATCATCGACGCCTGACCCGCGTCCTTGGCGGCCTCGCGCATGAGCTGCATCGACATCTGGCCGGCGGGCTGCGCTTCGGCCTGCGCCGATCCGCGGCCGAGCTCGCCCGTTTCCGGCGACGCCGCCTGATTGCCTTCGGCCGTCTTGCGCTCGAGATTCGCGCTCGCCAATCGCGCCGCCAGATCCTCGAGACCCCATCGGACGTCTTCGGGCAGGCCGGCGTTGGTGTTTCCGCCCTTCTCGGCCTTCTCGGCCTTGTCTTCCTCGTCGAGATCGCGGCGCTTCGTTTGCGCGTCTTTGCCGAGCGGCTGCTTGTTCAGGAGCTCCGCAAGCTTCTTCTGAAGCTCCGGATCCAGCTTCTCCATCAGATCTTTCAGCTCTGCCAGCTTCAGCCTCGCGTCGGCCTCGGACAGCTTGTTGGCCTGCATCGCGGCCAGCAGCTCCTCGAGCCGTCTCTGCACTTCAGCGGGAACCTGTTCTGCCGGAATGTTGGCAACCGCCGCCGCAGCACCCTGCGATTTGGGACCGAGGCCGGGAACATTGAAGGAAAGCACGAGCGTGGCCGCCGCGAAGAGCGCGGTCAGCGCCCACGCGCGCGCGGCGCGGACCGGCGGGTACAGCGCGTTCCAATCGACTCGTCCGACGCGATCCGCCGCTTGCTCGACGTGATACGCGGCCCATTCGTCGTCGGTCCCGCTCGTCGCGAACCAATGGGCGCTCCGAAGCTCGCCGCCGAGACCGGCGTCGGTGTCGACGGACATCGCCACCCGGTCGGACATGTCGCGATCTCGACGCCGGTGACCGATGAAAATGACGAAACCGGCGGCGAAGGTGGCGAGCACACCAATTGGAATCGCGAGCGGCCAGCCCGCAATTCTCGTGGCGAGAGCGACGAGGAGCCCGACGCCCGCGGCAGCCGGCGCGAGGCGGGCCACCAGCGACATCGCCAGCCGCATGCGGCGGCGGCGATCGGCGCGCGAAACGGCTTCGCGCACACGGTGATTTGCAGACGTCGGAGTCGTCACAACTGACCGGTTGGCGTGCCTTTAACGATATCCGATGTAGGTCCTGTTGTCGCCCCGCCAGGGATGAACGCCGCCCCGGCGGGTGGGACGCACACCTCCATCGTCCCAAGCGCAATACGACGACGGGCGGGAGAAAGCTGCACCCACCCGCCCATCCGGGGGGCGCGCTCCGCGAATCGGGTCTCTAGGATGATGTCATGGGGCTTCCAGCGATTCTCGAGGACAGCGAGCTCATCGACGCCTACTCCGAGGCGGTGATTCGAGCGGTCGAAATCGTCAGTCCGGCGGTCGTCCGGATTGACGGCGTGCGGCCGAATGGCCGCGCGCGGAATAGTGACAGCGAGCCCGCCGCGGGCTCCGGCTCCGGGTTCGTGATCGCCCCCGACGGCTTCATCGTGACGAACAGCCACGTCGTGAGCGGCGCGCGCGAGCTGACGGTGACCGGATCCGATGGACAGCGCCATCGCGCCGACGTGGTCGGCGACGATCCCGATACCGATCTCGCGCTCCTCCGCGTGAGCCAGAACGAAGGGCATCTGCCGTTCGTGATGCTCGGCGACTCCGATGCCGTCCGGGTCGGTCAGGTGGCCATCGCGATTGGCAATCCGTACGGCTTCGAATGCTCGGTCACGAGCGGCGTCGTGAGCGCGCGCGGCCGATCGCTTCGCGCGCGAAGCGGCCGGCTGATGGACGACATCATCCAGACGGACGCGGCGCTCAATCCGGGCAACTCCGGCGGACCACTGGTGACGACGCGCGGCGAGGTCATCGGGGTCAATACGGCGATGATTCTGCCCGCGCAGGGGCTGTGCTTCGCCATCGCCAGCAACACCGTGCGCTTCATCGTGTCGCGCCTGCTGCGCGACGGCCGGATTCGACGAAGCTACCTGGGCGTCGCGGGACAGCAGGTGCCGCTGCCCAGACGCCTCGTCCTGCATCACCGGTTGCCCGCGGCGTCGGGCATTCGCGTGCTCTCGATCGAACCCGGCAGTCCTGCCGAAGCCTCCGGTCTCCGCCAGTACGACATCATCGTCGCGTTCGACGGACAGGCCGTGACCGGTGTCGACGACCTGCACCGGCTGCTGACCGAGGATCGAATCGGAGTGCGCTCGGAGCTCATCGCCATTGCCGGCGCCGATCGTCGTCAGCTCAGCGTCGTGCCGGCAGAGATCGCGGATCGACCGCCCACGCGAGCGCGTGAAGTCCCCCGCTGACGTACTCGCGACGATCGCGCGCCAGTCCGAACACGACATCGAGCACGCCTCGACACGCCGCGAAGTAGTGGGCGCGCGCCTGAAGGCCATCATCGACGGCGCCGTCATAGTTGGTGAGCACGTTGTCGAGGAACTCGGCGCCGCCCCAGTGGTATATCCCCGCAAAGTCGATCGCCCGATCGCCCACCGCGGCGTCGCTCCAGTCGATGATTCCGGTGACCGATTGCGAGCTGTCATCGACCAGCACATGTTCCGCCGCGAGATCGTTGTGAACGACGGCAAAGGATGCTGACGTCGCCGAAGACGGGAGAGTCTCGAGGAAACGACGCCACTCGTTCAACGGCGCGTCAGGCAAGACTTGCCTCACCACGTCGAGCCCTTCGAGCGCTTCGGCCCTGGCCTCTTGCAGCACCGAATCATCTCGCTGATCGGGCACCCCAAGGCGAATGGCTTCGTCCGCCGGAAATGCGTGCAGCCAGGAGAGGAATCTGCCCAATGACGGCGCAAGATGCCCCAAATCAGTCGCGGGCGGATTGGTCTCGATGGCCGGTCGCCCTGGCAACTTCGTGTAGCCGCCGAAGTGGCGCGGGAATTCTGCGTTGGGGATCCCGTGAAACTGAAAATCGGGAACCGGCACGGGCGGGCGCGACGCAGCCAGCGTCTCGAGAAACCTTGCCTCCGTCAGCAACTGCTTTTCGACGTCGGCGCGCTTCGGAAACCTGAACACCAGAACATCGTTCACTTCGTACGCCCAGCTGTCGTATCCCTCGCCGAGGAATCGCACGCGTACAGGATCCAGTGCTGGAAACTGGGAGTGGATGATCCTGGCGATTCGCGCCGCGTCCGGCGTCGCGGAATCGATCATTCGATCACCTGTCCGCCGCAGGCGTCGCAACGGCCGGTCGCGGCCGCGACGCGTTCGGAAAGACCTTCGAGCGCTCGGCCGCACTGCGGGCACTTTGGACGAACGGCCGCGGTCCGGCGCTGCATTCGCCAGAGCAACCACCCCACGAGGCCGATATACACGAGGAACACGATGCCCTCGATCGTCGTCCCGGTGTGTTTCTCGAGTTGCATGTCAGCCCAGCGAACGAAGACGAGCTGCGCGACGCCCAGTCCGACGCTCACGATCGCGAGAAGCCGGCCTTCGCGCCCGGCAACTTCTTTGACCGTCTGCACCTGGCGCTCGAAAGCGGCGCGGGAATACATGGAGAGTTACAGCGTCACCAGACCTCGCCGGACTGCGCGGCGGACGGCGTCGGTTCGATTCGCCGCGCCGAGCTTGCCATAGATCGACGCCACGTGAAACTTCACCGTCTGATCGGAGATCTCCAGGCGGCGCGCGATCGCTTTGTTCGGCAACCCCTCTGCGACGAGCCCGAGGACTTCGATCTCACGCGGCGTCAGCGGCTCGAGAGGCACGTCGTCGGACGTTTCCGAAAAGTCCTGAACGACTGAGCGACCGAGCCGTCCGTTCGATCGCGCGATGAGAAATGCGTCCGCTTCCGGTGCCGCACCGCGCGCCTCGGCAAGCGTCGCCGCCTCGCCCGCGATCTCGATCCCCGATCTCCGGAGCTCGGCCCGCAGGCGATCGCGATCGGCGGCCGCTCCGATCAAGACGACCCGCATTTTCTCTGACGTTTGAATCTGTGATCTGGTGATCTGGTGATTTGGTGAATTGAAAGCACCTGTCTCCCGCCCTGCGAGCAAGGTTTCAAAATCACCAGATCACCAAATCACAAATTCTCTTATTTCTCCCCCACTGTCACCGACATCTGACGCGGTGTTCCGCCTCGAATCACTCGAAGCTCCACCTGCCGTCCGACGCGATCGCCGATGAGCGCATCGAGGAGATCCTCCGGCGATTCTATCGGCTGGCCGTCGAAGTCTGTGAGCAGGTCGCCGACGAGGAGGCCGGCAGCTGCGGCCGGACTGCCGGAAGTGACGCCGACGATGAGGACGGCCGTGTCGCGATCGTCAGAGGGGCGCTGGCCCTCGGGCAATGTCACCGCCTGACCGGCCACGCCCAGGAAGCCGCGCTTCGGCCGCCCGTGTTCCAGGACGTCCTGGGCGGCCTTCCACGCGATCGAGGACGGGATGATGACTCGAAAACCGCGGATGCGCGCGGCCGTCGTGATGCCAATCACGCCGCCGGCCGCGTCCACGCAGGCGCCGCCGGCGAATCCGTCGTGCATCGGCGCCGTGACACGAATCACCTGATCGATCGCGCGGCGCCGGCCCGTGGCCAGCGGCCCGCCGATCACGGCGACAATGCCCGCGCTCGCCGTGAGGGCGTTACTCCACGATCGCGCGACGCCGAGCGAGATGTGACCGACGCGCGGCGCCGACGCCGACGTTGTTGCCGCAGGCGCGCCCAGGCCCGGAGCCTTCAAAACAGCGACGTGGGTCGTGAGATCCCAGCCGGCCAGCTCGGCGTCGACGACGCGGCCGTCGGGAGCTGTGATCTGCAGACCATCTTCCCGGCCGATGGCACGCGCGGTCGTGACGACAACGTCGGGGGCGTACACGACGCCGCTGGCCGGCCGTCTCCGACCCCGCACTTGGACGACCGACCCAGCCACCGAGGCAACCGCGTCAGCCAGTTGATTGGAAAACAGTGAAAGAGTTGAGTCGCTCATACGGGCAATCGTGTCCGATGAGCGAGGGCGGGCACATCACCCGGATGGGCGAGTACCGTCGTTTGTCGCTTCCGGAGTTCCGAAGTTCCGGGGTTCTTAAGTGCTTTGCGCTAGAACGTCGGAACCCAGCTCTTGAGAACTTCGGAACTCCGGAACTTCGGAACCTCGGAACCGTCTGCGCCAGGCTTTCTGTGCCAGGACGATCAAGCTTTCCTCTTCGGCCGGTACACATCTGTCGCTTGGCCGAAGAACACCTCGGCGGCTTCCATGAGCGTCTCCGACAGCGTCGGGTGCGGGTGAATGGTGAGCTTGAGATCGGTCGCGAGGGCGCCCATTTCGATCGCGAGCACGCCCTCCGCGATCAGTTCGCCGGCGCCCGATCCGACGAGACCCACGCCGAGGATGCGCTCCGTCTCGGGATCGATGACGAGCTTCGTGAGCCCGTCCGTACGATCAATGGCCACCGCGCGCCCGATCGCGGCCCACGGGAACTTCGCGATCTCCACCGCTCGTCCCTGCTTCTTCGCTTCGGTCTCCGTCAACCCGCACCACGCGACTTCCGGGTCGGTGAACACGACTGCCGGAATCGCCTGCGGCTCGAACGCGACGCGGTGGCCGAGCGCGGCTTCGACCGCGACGCGCGCCTCGTGCGAGGCCTTGTGCGCGAGCATCGGCTCGCCGACGACGTCGCCGATGGCGAAGATGGTGGGCTCGGCGGTGCGCATCGCGGCGTCAACCTGAATGAAGCCGCGATCGCCGACCTTCACCGCCGTCTTGTCCAGGCCGTCGATCGCCGAATTCGGCTTGCGGCCGACCGAGACGAGCACGCGATCGAACGTCAGTTCGCTCGCCTGCGGAGCCGCCGCCGGCGCGGCCGATCCGGCGGGCGCAGGGTTCGACGAGGCCTGTGGCTGAATCCGGACCGACACACTGGTCTTGGACGCCTTCATCTCGGTCACACGCGCGTTGACGACGACCTGGTGCATCGTCTGCTCCAGCCGCCGGCCGAGGATCGTGACGAGATCGCGATCGGCGCCCGGCAGCAGACCGTCGGTCATCTCGACAACGGTGACCTTCGTGCCAAGCGCGGCGTAGACGGATCCCATCTCGAGTCCGATGTATCCGCCGCCGACGACCAGCAATGACTTGGGAACATCGGGAAGATCGAGCGCCGCGGTCGAGTCCATCACCAGATCGCTCTCGACCGAGAGTCCCGGCACGGCGGCCGGCCGCGAGCCGGTCGCGATGATCGCGTGCTGGAACGTCAGCGTCTCGCGGCCGCCGTCGACGAGCGCGATGTCGAGTGAGGTCGGGCTGGCAAACGACGCGCGGCCGCGGATGTAGTTGACCTTGCGCATTTTCGAGATCTGGCCGAGCCCGCCCGTGAGCTTCGCGACCACGCCGTCCTTGAAGCTGCGCAGCTTGTCGAGATCGATCTTCGGCTCGCTGTAGGTGATGCCCCACGCGGAGGCGTGACGCGCCTCACCGATGAGCTTCGCAACGTGCAGGAGCGCCTTCGACGGAATGCAGCCGCGATAGAGACACACACCGCCGGGATTGGCCTCGGGGTCGACGAGCGCGACCTGCATGCCGAGGTCCGCCGCGTAGAACGCCGCGGCATAGCCGCCGGGACCGGCGCCGATGACAACTAACTGGACAGAAGACATAGACAGATTATTTGAAACTCAGAACTTAGAACTCAGAACTGAGAACTTAAGAACGGTCCGCGACCATCCAGTTCCGCGTTCTAAGTTCTGAGTTCTGAGTTCTAAGTTTTTCACAGATGCATCGTGAGCGGTTGTTCCAAGGCCTCGGCGACGAATCGGAGGAACCGCGCGGCGTCGGCGCCGTCGATGACGCGGTGATCGTAGGACAGCGACAGCGGCAGCATCTCGCGCGGCACGAACTGGTTGCCCTTCCAGAGCGGCTGCGTGGCCGTACGGGACAGACCGAGAATCGCGACCTCGGGCTGATTGATGATCGGCGTGAACGACGTCCCGCCGATGCCGCCGAGATTCGTCACGGAGAAGACGCCGCCGGCCATCTCGTCCAGCGTGAGCTTCCGATCGCGCGCCTTCTGCGACACGGCCGCCAGCTCGACGGCGATCTCGGTGATCGTCTTGCGATCGACGTCGCGGATCACCGGCACGAGCAGGCCGTTCGGAGTGTCGACCGCGACGCCGATGTGCAGGTACTTCTTGTAGACAATCGCGTCGTTGGCCATGTCGACCGACGCCGCAAACTGCGGGTACTTCGCGATCGCGCCCGCGAGGATCTTGATCACGATCGCCGTCACGGTCAGCTTGCCGCCGGCCTTTTCCACGCGCGGACCGTACGTTTTCCGGAATTCCTCCAGGGCCGTGACGTCAGCCTGATCGTTCTGCGTGACGTGCGGCGCCTGCCAGGCAACGCTGACGTGCTCCGCCGTCTTGCGGCGGATGTTCGACATCGGCTTCACGTCGACGTCGCCCCATTTGGCGAAATCCGGCAGCGACGTGGCACGTCCCGCGGCGCCACCTGACGGACTGACGAGCGACGCCTTCACGAACTGCTTGACGTCTTCCTGACCGATTCGGCCGCCGGGGCCGGAGCCGGAGACGTCTGCGATGTTGACGCCCAGTTCGCGCGCATACCGCCGGACGGACGGCGCGGCCGCAATCGCGGCGCCCGCCTCCGTCGCGCGTGCCGCCACCGCCGGCGACGCGCCGGGGTTCTCGCGAACCGACGCCGGTTCACTGCGGCCAGGCGCGGGCGCCTGACGGGCGGCGGCGATGTCGACGACCGAGGCAGGCTTCGAAACCGGAGCAGGAGGCCGTACCTCGGGCGCCGGTTGGGTTCGACCCGGCATCGGTCCGTCCTCGGCTCGCCGCTGCCTCGCGGCCGGTTCGGCCTCTTTCGGCCGTTCGGGCCCGGATTCGTCCGTCCGGGTCTCGGCTCGCGGGGCTTGTGCGCCGGCGGACGCGGCGGCCGGCTCCTGCGGCGCTCCAGGCTTCGCCGCGGCGCCATCGAAGACGAGCACGACCTGGCCGACAGTGACCTTGTCGCCCGGCTTCACGCGGACTTCTGACACGGTGCCGCCGACGCTCGTCGGCACTTCGATGGTCGCCTTGTCGGTCTCGAGCTCGAGCACCGCCTGATCGGCTTTGACGACGTCACCCGGTGCAACGAGCACGCGGATCACATCGCCCTTCTCGACGTTTTCGCCTAATTCAGGGAGTGTGAATTCGACTGACATGGGGAATCCTCAAAGGGTATGCATTCTGCTCATCGATAAGGCTTCCCTACGCATTCGCGGGATTGACCTTCTCGGGATCGATTTCCAGATCCTTGAACGCCTGCCGGACGACCTCCGCGCTCGTCTTTCCTTCACGGAAGAGTGTCGCGAGCGCGGCCGCCGTGACGTACCGCGCGTCGACCTCGAAGAAGTTCCGCAGCGCGGCGCGGTCCTCGCTCCGGCCAAACCCGTCCGTGCCGAGCGTGACCATCGGTTTGCCGATCCACCGCGCAAGCATGTCCGGCTCGCTCTTGAGGTAATCGGATGCGGCGACGACGACGCCCGGCGCCGACGCGAGGCATTCGGTCACGTACGGCACGCGCGGCCGCTCGGTCGGATGGAGCAGATTCCAGCGCTCCGCGCGATGCGCCTCGCGGTACAGCTCGTTGTAGCTCGTCGCGCTCCAGACGTCGGCGGCGACGCCGTACTTGGCGAGGATCGTCTGCGCCTTCACGACCTCGTTCAGAATCGCGCCGCTGCCCAGGAGCTGCGCGCGCGCGCCGTGCACGTCCGACGGCGCCGGCTTGAACTTGTACAGACCTTTGATGATGCCGTCACGCGCGTTGTCAGGCATCGGCGGCATCTCGTACTGTTCGTTCATCACCGTGATGTAGTAGAACGCCTGCTCGTTCTCGCCATACATCCGTCGAATCCCGTCTTCGATGATCACCGCGAGCTCGAACGCATACGCGGGGTCGTACGCGCGGCAGGTCGGCACTGTCAGCGCGAGCACGTGGCTGTTGCCGTCCTGATGCTGGAGCCCCTCGCCGGCCAGGGTCGTCCGTCCGGCAGTTCCACCGAGCAGGAAGCCGCGCGTGCGCGCGTCGGCGGCGGCCCAGATGAAGTCGCCCACCCGCTGGAATCCGAACATCGAGTAGAAGATGAAGAACGGGATCGTGTTCACGCCGTACGTCGAGTACGCCGTTCCGGCCGCGATGAACGAGGAGATCGACCCGGCCTCGGTAATGCCCTCTTCCAGGATCTGTCCGTCCTTCGCCTCCTTGTAGTACAGCAGCGTCGCCATATCGACCGGCTCGTAGACCTGGCCGATGCTCGAGTAGATGCCGACGCCCCGGAACAGTGATTCCATGCCGAACGTCCGCGCTTCGTCCGGGACGATCGGCACGATCAGCTTGCCGATCTCCGGATTCCGCAGCAGCTTCGCCAGCATCTTGACGAAAACCATCGTCGTCGAGGCTTTGCGGTTTTCCGTGCCCTTCAAGAACTCCTCGAAGACGTCGCCGAGCTCGACCTTGAGCGGCGGGGCGCTCACCACGCGGCGAGGCACGAACCCGCCAAGCGTGGTTCGCCGTTCCCGCAGGTACTTCGTCTCCGTACTGCCCTCGTCCGGACGATAGAAGGGCGCGTCCGCGATGCGATCGTCGGGAATCGGCACGCCGAAGCGATCGCGGAACGTTCGCAGATCCTCTTCGTTCATCTTCTTCTGCTGATGCGTGATGTTCTTGCCCTCGCCGGCCTCGCCGAGACCGTAGCCCTTGATGGTGCGCGCGAGGATGACCGTGGGCCCGCCGCGATGCGCCACGGCCGCGCGATACGCGTTGTACACCTTGAGCGGATCGTGTCCGCCAACGCGGAGCTGCTTCAGCTGGTCGTCCGAGAGATGACGCACCAGTTCGAGGAGCCGCGGATCCACGCCCCAGAAATGCTTGCGCAGGTATGCGCCGTCCTCGACGGCGTAGCGCTGGTATTCGCCGTCGACGACTTCACCCATCCGCTTCACCAGCACGCTGTCGGTGTCGCGGGCCAGCAGCTCGTCCCAGTCGGCTCCCCACAACACTTTGATGACGTTCCAGCCCGCTCCGCGGAAGTTCGCTTCGAGCTCCTGGATGATCTGGCCGTTGCCGCGCACCGGACCATCGAGCCGCTGCAGGTTGCAGTTGATGACGAAGATCAGGTTGTCGAGCTTCTCGCGCGCCGCGAGCGAGATCGATCCGAGCGCTTCCGGCTCATCGGTCTCACCGTCGCCAATGAACGCCCAGACCTTCTGGTCGGAGGGCGGCACCAGCCCGCGATTCGTGAGGTATCGCGCGTAGCGTGCCTGATAGATGGCCATGAGCGGCCCGAGGCCCATCGACACGGTCGGAAATTCCCAGTAATCGGGCATGAGCCACGGATGTGGATACGACGACAGGCCGCCTCCCGCCCGCAGCTCATGACGGAAGTTTCGGAGCTGCTCTTCCGAAATCCGGCCTTCGAGAAATCCGCGCGCGTAGATGCCCGGCGACGCGTGACCCTGGAAATAGATGACGTCGGCGTCGCGCCCTGAATCTCTGCCTCGGAAGAAGTGGTTGAACGCCACTTCGTAGAGCGTGGCGGACGACGCATAGGTCGAGATGTGCCCGCCGATGCCGTCCGACTCCCGATTGGCGCGGACGACCATCGCCAGCGCGTTCCAGCGCACCAGACTCTTGATGCGGCGCTCGATGTCGCGATCCCCCGGATACGGGACCTGCTCGTGCGGCGAAATCGTGTTGATGTACGGGGTGGTCGCCTCGTACGGCAAGCGCAGACCCGACAGGCGTGCGCGGCTGCGCAGGGCTTGAAGCAGACGAATCGCGCGGGCCTTGTCTCCTTGGCGAACGACGTAGTCGAGCGATTCCAGCCACTCGCGGGTTTCGACGGCCTCGAGCGCGGCCGCGTCTGCGGGGGCGATGTTCTTCATGACATGAGTCCTTTGAGGTCGATGATCCAATCTATTTTAGAACTCTTGACGGCTGCCGACATCTCGTGAGGCAAATCCGTGCAGAATAGGGCACATGCAGGAATGTACACCCCGACGCGCGCCGACTCGCGAATGTGTGGCCTTTGTCATACTGATTGCGATGGCGGCATGCAGCCCACCACCTTCGTCGGTATCCGCGAACGCGGCGCCGGTGACCACGAGCCAGCTCGATCCGAAGATCGCGCGCTTCGCGCCGGTCGATCTCGCGCCGCCCGTGACGCAGCTGCCGCCGAACGAAGCTGCCGCGCTCGCGAAACTGATCCAGGCGGCGAGCGTGATGGACGGACTCTTTCTCGAACAGGTCTGGGCCGCCAATCCGAGCACGCTGGTCCAGCTGGCCGCCGACCGCACGCCGGAAGGCCAGGCCGAGCTGCACTACTTCCTAATCAACAAAGGACCGTGGTCGCGCATCGACCACAACGAGCCGTTCCTGCGGGCGGCAACGCCCGCCAAACTTCCGCAGGCGAACTTCTACCCGGCGGATGCCACGCGCGAGGAGATCGAGAAGTGGACGGCGACGCTGAAAGGCGACGCGCACGATGCCGCGGTGGGATTCTTCACGGTCATCCGGCGCGGCGCCAATCGTCAGCTCATCGCGGTGCCGTACTCCGTCGAGTACCAGAACGCGTTGCAGACAGCAGCGGGGTATCTGCGCGAGGCGGCCAGGCTCACGACGCAGCCGACACTCAAGAAGTTTCTCGAGCTGCGGGCGGACGCGTTTCTCTCGAATGACTACTTCGCCAGCGACATGGCCTGGATGGAGCTCGATGCCTCGATCGAGCCGACAATCGGCCCGTACGAGACGTACGAAGACGAATGGTTCGGCTACAAAGCCGCCTTCGAAGCGTTCATCACGCTTCGAGACGACGCGGAGACGAAAAAGCTGGCGGTGTTCGGCGCCGAGCTGCAGGGGCTCGAGAACGCACTGCCGATCGATCCCAAGTACCGCAACCCGAAGCTGGGCGCTCTCGCGCCGATTCGCGTGGTCAACAGCATCTTCAGCGCCGGCGATGGCAATCGCGGCGTGCAGACCGCCGCCTTCAACCTGCCGAACGACGACCGGGTGATCAAGGAAAAGGGATCGAAGCGGGTGATGCTGAAAAACGTCCAGGAAGCGAAGTTCGCGAAGGTGCTGCAGCCCATCGCGGCCGTCGCTCTGGCCCCGGCCGACCGGTCGAAGGTCTCGTTCGACGCCTTCTTCACGCACATCCTGATGCACGAGCTGATGCACGGACTGGGGCCGCATCAGGTGCAGCCCGGCGGCACGGCCGTGCGGCTTGCGCTCAAAGACACGTACTCGGCCCTCGAGGAAGCCAAAGCCGACATCTCAGGCCTCTGGGCGCTTCAACAGCTCGCCGACAAAGGGGTCGTCTCGGCGGAGATCGGGCGGACGATGTACACGACGTTTCTCGCGTCGACGTTCAGATCGATCCGCTTCGGAATCACCGAGGCCCACGGCAAGGGAATCGCGCTGCAGCTGAACTACCTTCTCGACCGCGGCGCCTTCGTCGTCAACCAGGACGGGACGTTTTCGGTGGTCGACGCCAAGATCCGCGACGGCGTCGCCGGACTGACGCATGACTTGATGACGATCCAGGCCGAAGGCAACTACGCCGGCGCACAGGATCTCCTGAAGAAGATGGTGGTCGTGCGGCCGGAGGTGCAGAAGGTGCTCGACAAGCTGAAGAATGTGCCGGTCGACATCGAGCCGAATTTCGTGACGGCGAAAACGCTCGCGAGAAAACAGTAGTCGGTCCTTTGGGGTCCTCCGGGTCCTTTGGGTCCTCAAGGTTCCGGTCATTGCGCGGAACCTGCAGGACCTGTAGGACCTGCAGGACCTGTAGGACCTGCAGGACCTGTCGGACCGACAGAGTTCTTATTTCTTGATCTTCGCCCCCGTCAATTGCGCGATCGCCGAGAGCGTCGCCTGCCCCGCATTCAGTCCGAGCTTGAAATCCTTGTCGGAGAACGTCTTGAACAGGTCGGTCGGCTGGTGCCAGTGCGGATTCCAGCCGGCGCCGGTGTTCATCCCGCGCTCGTTTTCACGCAGGCTGATCGCCGCGACGATGTCCTGGAAGGGCCCCGAGTCGGTGTTTGTCATGTGGGGACCGAGCATGCCGGGGTAATCCGTCGTGTACTTGTCGGCAGCCAGCTTCACGACGAGCGCGAGCTTCATCGACGCGTCGGCCATCTTCGAGTTGCTCTGCCACTCGATGTTGAAGTCCGCCTCGGGGCGCTGCTCCGGACTCAGGGTCCCGTCGGCACGCGGCATCCCGTGATCGAACATCATCATGTCGTGCTGGATCATGCCGAGCCACTTCGGCTCGGGATAGCGGCCGGAGCCGGGCGGATCTTCCCGTCCCTGCAACGACTCGCGCTGCGTCACGTACGCGCGCGCGGCACGGAGGCCGCCCTCCTCGCCATTCCAGAGCGCAAAGCGGATGGTGCGATCGGTCGCCACATCCGGCGAACTGAACACCCGCGCGAGCTCCATCACGAGCGCCGTACCCGAACCGTCGTCATTCGCGGCTTCGCCCCAGCCGATTCCGTCCATGTGCGCGCCGATGATGTACATCTCGTTCGGATTCGTCGCGCCGACCTTCGTGCAGTACACGAACGGAATGGGACCGGGGATCACGGGACCCGCGTTCAGAGCACGCAGCTTTTCATCGGGCTGCGCTTCCGGGTTGTTGTTGACGCCCGTCCGTCCGCGATTGCCGTAGAGCGTCGATCCGCCTGAGCTGTTGCGCACCGGCTGCGGCAAAGGTCCGAGCGTCTGACCGCGTCCGCCACCACCACCGCCTCCGCCACCTGCTCGTTGGCCTTGCGCTCCAGCCTGCTGACCCGCCGCACCGGCCTGCCCGGCTTGCGCTGCGCCCGCCTGTTGCCCGGCGCCTCGCTGACCCGTCTGCGCGCCGGCGGCACCGGCACCTCCGGCCGCCGCACCAGCTTGGCCGCCACCACCGCCGCCGCGCGGTTGGACTTCGTACGTAATACGGCCAGTCGGACAGCCGAAGCTCTTGAGCTGCGCTTCGATCCAGTCGACCGCGTCGCGATTCCGCTGAGTGCCTTCCCTGCGATCGCCGAACTGCGTCAGCCCCTTCAACGTCGCTTTGAATTTCTCCAGCTCCAGCCGGCCGACGAGCGTCCGAATATCATCCGGCGGCTGCTCCTGGGCGGCGCCCGCCTGCGCCTGGCCCGTCGCCGGGGCCGTCGTCTGCGCGCCCTGCGCGATGAGCCTGACGGCGAGAATCGTGACGACACACACAGCGGCGCCAATCAACTTCACTCGCATGACTTGCCTCCCGGTGGGGGGAGTTTACAGGGCAGAGGGCAGAGGGCAAAGGGCAAAGGGAAGGGCAAAGGGGAAAGGTACGACCGAACATTCCCACGCTCCGCTCCACCTTAGAACCTTAGCCCTCCGCCCTTCCCACGGCCCTTGGCCCTCTGCCCTTTGCCCTTGTCTATGCGCGCACCCGCTTGCCTTC
>JBLNGH010000449.1:0-6783 GCA_050264575.1 Acidobacteriota bacterium
TGACCAGACCGAAGTCCAGGACTTTCACGAAGTCGTCGCGCAGACCGACGCGGCCGACGTGGATGTTCGCCGGCTTGATGTCCCGGTGAACCAGGCCGCGCGTGTGTGCTTCCTCCAGCGATTCGCAGACCTGCCGCAGGAGGTAAATCACGCGGGCCGCGGGCAGCGGCCCCTTCTGCCGGATGAGCGTCTCGAGATCCATGCCTTCGAGAAACTCCATCGCAAAGTACAGCGTTCCATCGTCGGTCACGCCGAAGTCATAGAGCTCCACGGTGTGCGGCGATCGCAGCGTGGCCGCCGCTTCCGCCTCGCGATGAAATCGCCTGGCGGCCATTCTGGCCTTCTTGCCCGTGCCGCCGCCGATCATCTCCGGACGAATCAGCTTGATGGCCGCCGGCCGCGCGAGCATCCGATGCGTGGCCTTGTACACCTCGCCCATGCCGCCTCGGCCGAGCAGCTCGCCGAGCTGGTAACTGCCCATCTCGCGCGCCTTCGCCACCTGTTGTCCGAGCCTCGCGACCACGTGCGAGATCACGACGGAGACGCAGGCGAGAAGGTAATCGGGATAGTGCATGAGCAACACGTTGACGGCCGGTCCAAAGTCCCAGACGCCTCTCGCGCGCGCGACCAGCATGCCGATCGGATTCGCCGAGGCGGCGATCACGGCCGCGATGAACATCTTCGTCGGCGTGCTCGGGAGGATCGCGGCAAACATCAGGATGACGGGGCCGACCCACGTGATGATCGGCATCAACGACTGCTCCTGGTTCCCTACGTCCCAATGCCAGATCAGCCCGATGGCGAACGCCGTGAGCACCATGTACACGAGGCCGAGGTTCAAGATGAACTGCGGATCGCGATCGCTCCGGCGTGTGTAGACGAACAGCGCCAGCGACACCAGCACGCTCGTGCCCGCGATCGCATCGCTCGGCTGCAAACCGGTCCATCGGGCGTCCGCCTGACCGACAATCCGATCGACGATGTGGTAGAGAACGGTGGCGAGCAGCCACATGGCTGCCGCGAGCAGCGACATGATCCCGAGCCGGCGGGAGGCTTCACGGAGCAGGTCTTCCGGCAGGCCGGGCCGCGCGCGGCCCAAGGTGAGCTCAGCGGACGTGCTGCGCGGCGGCGGGGCGATGCGGCGAGGGCGATCGGCCACTGCTTCCACGATACTAGAGCGGCTCGCCGCCAGGCGACCTTCACGGTCCCGGACGCGCGAATCGTTTCCAGCTTCAGATCCCAAACTGCCGCAGATGATGATCCATGTGCAGATAGCCCCAGCGCAGCCACGCGCGCTCCGACATCGCGCCGAAAATCGGATGCACGCGTCCGTCGAGCGTGCCGATTCCCGCGATGACGCGATCGACGAGCACTTCGACGGCGGCGACATCCGCGGCGAAGCCGCCCGGTTTCGTACCGCCGATCTCCTGATCGATCTCCGGCCGCGTGAGGATCCCTCGTGGCCACGGCACGGGCAGATAGAGCGCGGCCCACTTCATGACGGTCCGCTGCGGGAGACCGGTCGCGAGGCTCACCGGCAGTTGATCGATCAGCATGCGGAACGCGTCGGCGAGATGACACACCATCTGAGGCGCGGACATCCGTCCCCACAGGCGGACGCTGTCCGGACGCAGCAGGCGCAGGCGCCGGAGCACTTCCTCCCGGTCGCGCTCGCGAGCAAGCGTTTTCATCTGACGTCAGCGGCCCAGCAGCTTGTCCCCCCCGGCGTCGCGGAAGGCCTGCAGTGACAGCTGACGTCCGGCTTCCGCATCCGCCAGCAGCGACTGGAACCGGGGATTGTCGCGCAGCGGATCGAACTGGCGGGCGCGGGCCAGCGTCGGAGCCACGAAATAGCTCCGCGCGACGGCGCGTTCCAGTTGTTCGAGGCCTCGCTCGAGCTCAGCGCTGTCGCAGAGCATCCAGCCTTCGAGGAACATCGCCTCCGGATCGTCCAGAATGATCAAGTTGGCGAGCGCGGCAATACCGGCACGCATATCCAAAGTGCGGCCGTCGAGCCACGCGGTGAGGTACGCGATCCACGCCTGAAACGCGGGAATGCGCGGGGTCCGGCCCATCTGGGCGAGCGCCTCGCGCGCTTCCTCACGACGTCCCGCCATCCCGAGTCCAATCACCCGGATCCCATCGTCGGCGCCTTCGATCCTTTCGCCGTGCGTGATCGTCACGAGCCGATCGAGGTCACCGCTCAGCAGGAGGGTTTCCTCGAAGCTCGTGGAGATATTGGGATCGAGACGCTTGGCCTCTGCATCGGCGGCAAGCGATTCGTCGTTCAACCCGCAGTACCGGCATGCGTGCACGAGACCGGCGAACAGTTCCGGGTCGTTCCCGTGGCGCGTGGCCTCCTGGATCAGACGGACCATCGCACGCTGCGCGTGGCCGATGTCCGATTCCAGATTGGCGTAGAACTTGTGCGCGATCGTCAACCGCGGATTGAGCTCGAGCGCCCGCCGAAATGCGGCCTCCGCGAGCTCATTGCTTCCGACTGCACCGTCGATGTACTTGCCGATCACACGGTGACACCGCCCAAGACGAGCCCACGCCGGCGCAAAACCGGGGTCGAGCTCCACACACCGCTGATACAGGTCGCGCGCGCGCACCACACCGTCGTACCTCTGACCGACTTCGTTCGCGCGCAGATACAGCTCGTACGCGCGCGCATTATGCGGCGCATCGGCCGTCGGCGGCGGCGTCGTGCCCGCCAGCGGGAGTGACAGCGCCTCGACGACCCGCCGCGTGATGTCGTCCTGCAGCTGGAAGAGATCGCCGAGCGGCGCCTGCACGGTCTGCGAGGTGACGACGGTCCCGCCGGGGGCTTCGACCAGCTGCGCGACGACGCGCAGTTGATCGCCCGACCGCAGCAGCGTCCCGGTGACCACGCGATCGACCCCGGCTTCGGCGGCGAGACTCTTGAAGTCGGGCGCCTCGCCGGAAAATCGCGCGGCCGTCGCGCTCGATCGCACCACCAGCGAGCCGATGCCGGACAGCGACGTCGTGATCGCGTCCGGCAGACTGAAGGCCAGGAAGTCCGTTTCGGGATCGGCCCTCAGGATTCGAAATGGCAGCACGACCAGTCGCGTGAGCGCCTGCGTGAGCGCGGCCGTCTCGTTCGGATCGCCGGCATGGATCCCGCGCAGCTCATCGGCCATCTCATCGGCCGACGCCGGACGTTCGTCAGGCTTCTTGGCGAGCGCGCGCCGGATCAGCCGATCGACCGCCGTGACCGCCGGAGGCCCGGTCAGCGCGGGCGGGTGCTCGTAGACCGTGCTGTGCGCGATCTCGACGACCGTGCGGCCTCCGAACGCCGGCCGGCCGGCAAGCATTTCGAACAGGATGGCGCCGGCGGCAAAGAGATCGGTGCGCGTGCTGACGGTGTCGCCCAGCACCTGCTCCGGCGCCATGTATCGCGGCGTGCCCATGACCGCGCCGACGCGCGTCAGATCCGCCGTGGTCTGCGCCACTTCCGGCGCAGAACGCGCCAGCCCGAAGTCCAGCAGCTTGAGCCCGTGCGGCGTCAGGAACACGTTCGACGGCTTGAGATCGCGATGGACGATGCCGCGCGCGTGCAGCGCCGAGAGCGCCGCCAGCATGCCGAGGCCGATCGAGATGGTCTCGGCGGCGTTCACCGATCCTTTCTGCAGCCGATCGGAGAGCGGAGCGCCCTCGAGCAATTCCATGGCGATGAACAGCTCGCCGTTGTCCTCGCCAATCTCGTAAATCTGGCAGATGTTGGGGTGATTGACGCTCGCGGCCGCCCTGGCCTCGCGCCAGAAGCGCTTGCGCGCGGTCTCGTCCTGCCCGAGCGACATCATTTTCAGCGCGACCGGACGCTCGAGCCGCTCGTCGCGCGCGGCATAGACCACGCCCATGCCGCCCTGCCCGAGCTTGCGCGAGATCACGTAATGGCCGAGCCGGGCCGGCAGCGCATCTCCGGCGGCATCGGCTGGGGATCGGGGGGCGGACGGCGGCACTGGTGTCTCACCCTTGAGCCACCGGTAGAGCGCCCGCATTGGTCCTTTGGGATTATTGCTGTCGGATCTCTCGGTCACCGAAATCGATCATACATTTCACAGGCTCTTCAGCACGATGAGCGGATCGACCCTGGTCGCCCTTCGGGCCGGCACGAGACTGGCCAGTACGGCGACGACGAGCAGCAGGGCGCCGGCGCCCGCAAAGGTCGGCAGATCCGTCGGCGCCACCTCGAAGAGCAGCGTCTCGAGGATTCCGTTGAGTGCGAGCGCGCCGGCAACGCCGATTGCGAGTCCAAGACCGGCGAGCCGCAGCGTCTGGTCGAGCACCATGCGCACGACCTTTCCCGGTTCAGCGCCGAGCGCGACGCGAATCCCGATTTCACGCCGCCGTTCCGCCACGGCCGACGCCAGCACGCTGTAGATGCCAATGGCAGCAAGCAGGAGCGCGAGCGTGGAAAGAATCAGGAGCAATCGCGTGTAGAAACGCGGCTCGGCGATCGTGCCGGCGACCGTGTCTTGGAGCTTCGCGAGACGCTGGGGCGCCTGATCCTTGTCCACGGCCTGGAGCACCCCGCGCATCGCGGGCGCAAGCGCGGCCGGGTCGCCCCTCGTACGCACGAGAAAGCTCACGTGATTGAGAAAGGACGCACGCGATGTTTGACGGTACGGCCGGTACACCGCCGGCACGACAGCTTCCTTCAAGCTCCGCTGCCGGACGTCGTCCACGACGCCGATGATCGTCAGCCAGTCGCTCGGCTTGGGTTTGCCTTCGAGCGACAGTCGTTTGCCGATTGGATCGTCGTTCGGCCAGACCAGGCGCGCTACCGCATGACTGACGATCGCGACACCCGCCGCGCTCGCGTCGTCGCGATCGGTGAAGTCCCGTCCGGCCTCGAGGCGAATGTCCAGCGTGCGGAAGTAGCCCGGGCTCACGCTGACCTTGGTGACGTTGTAGCTCGGCGGAATCCGGTACGGTTCCTCGACGCTGAAGTCCCCGCGCAATGACAGAGGACCGAAGGGCTGCCAGTTCACACTGCTCGCAACGGTGACGTCTGAGAGCGTCGAGAATGACGCAAGCATCCGGTCGTGAAAAGCCTGGAGATCGGGCGCAGTCGGATATCGCGATGCCGGCAGGTTGAGCATCATCGACATCACTTGTTCGGGACGGAAGCCGGGATCGACGCTGCGCAGCTTGACGAGGCTGCGAACCAGGAGGCCGGCGCCGACGACCAGCACGAGAGCGACCGCGATTTCCGCGACAACGAGCGACTGACGCAACCGCCGCGCGTCCCGGGTGCCCGAATCCCACCGCTGCTTGATCGCGCCGGCGAGATCGCCGCGCGTGGCCTGAAACGCCGGGCCCAGACCTACCGCGAGGCCGATGACGAGCGAAAGGCCCGCGGTTAGCGCGACCGTCCAGGCGTCCATGTGGATTTCTCCATCTCGCGGCAATTGGCCCGGCGGGATCAGCGTCAGCAGTGCCGGCAGGCCGACTGCGACGAGGAGCGCGCCACTCAGACCTCCCGCAAGAGCCAGGACGATGCTTTCAGTCAGCAGTTGACGCATTACACGCGCGCGGCTGGCCCCGAGCGCCAGACGTGTCGCAATCTCCTGGCGCCAGGAGAACGCGCGGATCAGAAACAGGTTCGAGGTGTTGGCGCAGGCGATCAGCAGCACCAGCCCGACAGCGCCGGCAAAGATGAGAAGCGACCGCGACGAGTCGCCGGCGACCGCCCGCTTGAGCGGCGTGACCTGCGCCGTCCACTGGCCTTCAGCAGGCTGTGGCAGGCTCGCGACGAACGTCTCCAGCTCCGCCTGTGCCTGCACCCGACTGACACCGGCTTTGAGACGGCCGATCACCGGGCGCGAAAAAGTCAGATGCTCCTGCGCTCGAATTGCGAGCGGCGTCCACAGCTCAGTCGCCGGAGGGTACGAGAACTCCGGCGGGAGGATGCCGACGACGGTGTACGACGTGCCGTCGAGGGTGATTGCTTGGTTGACGAGATCCGGGTTCGCGCCGAATCGGCTGCGCCACAGCGTGTGACCGAGCAGGGCGATCCGGTCGCGGCCGGGCTGGTCGTCGTCGGCCGCAAACGATCGGCCCAGGACAGGATTGACGCGCAGCACTCGAAAGAAGTCCGTCGTAACTTGCGCAGCGGAGACGCGGACCGCATCCCCGGCGCCGCTCAACGTAAACGGAGCATTGGCAAAACTGGTCAGCGACTCGAAGGCGCGATCGATCTTCTTGAACGCGAGGTACTGATCGTCGGCGAGGGACGGGTAGAGCCAGAACGGCGACCTGAGGTCCGCATACGACACGATGTGCAGCCGTTCCGACTCGACGAACGGCAGCGGCCTGATGAGCACACCCTGGACGATTGTGAAGATCGCGGTGTTGGCGCCGATCCCCAGCGCCAGCGTGGCGAGCGCGACAGCCGTGAACCACGGCCGCTGCCGGAGGCTCCGCGCAGCGAACGTCACGTCCTGACCGAATGACTCGAGCGCGACGAACACGTTCGCGTCGCGCGTCTTCTCCCGCAGGCTGGCGCGCCCGCCGAAGCGCAGCAAGGCATCACGGCGGGCCTCCTCGTCCGACATGCCCGACGCCATGTTGTCCTGAATGCGGGCATCGAGATGGAACTGCAGTTCCTCATCGATCTCCGGATTCAAGTCGCGCTGCCGGACAAGATTCGAGAGCCGGTTGATCCACCCCATCGGCGGTCCCCTGCTGCGCGTCTGCGGCCAGCCTACTTGCCTGCCGGCAGCGTGACGTCGGTAATCGTGTACGTCGAGGGAA
>JBLNGH010000450.1:0-2853 GCA_050264575.1 Acidobacteriota bacterium
AGCGTGCAGCCGTGCTTTTCCAGTTGCGCGAGCTCGCCGACCGACACCCCAAAGGCGGGCAGGATGACCACGTCGTCCTGTCCGAGCGACAGGCGATCTTCGCCGGGATCGGTCAGGATGCGGATGCCGCGTGCGCGGAGCTGATCGTTGACGTGGGGGTTGTGGATGATCTCGCCGGTCAGGAAGACGCGCTTGTCCGGAAATTTCCTGCGCGTCTGGTACGCGTAGTCGACCGCGCGATCGACGCCATAGCAGAAGCCGAATTCGGTCGCGAGATGGAGCGTCAGGCGGCCCGACTGATAGACATGTCCCGCGTGCCGAACCTGATCGACGATTCCACTGTGGTAGGCGGCGGCCAGTTCGGCCTCAACGGCTGACTTGAGGTCGAAGCCTTTCCGAAAAATGATCTGCGGCAGCGTCGTGCCTATCTGCGCACGCCAGTCAACGCGACGGTCGTGAATTTCGGCGTGATCCCGTCGACGGCGTCGAGCGCCGGAATGTTCAGACCTTCGAGATCCAGATCGAGATCGGGCTGTGACAGCCTGATGGTCGAGCTGGCCTGACCGTCGTCGAGCGCGGCCTGCACCGAGGCCGGGGCCTGGACGACCACTGGTCGCGGTTCCAGCCGCGCGCTCACTTGTCCGCCGACCAGACCGAGCACGAGCCCGGCGGCTGCGGCGACGCCGACCCACGCGGGCGCGACGCGCCGACCGTTCGGGTCGCGCTGACCGAGCCGGGCCTGCGTCGGGAATGCGATGACCCGCGCGGGCTGATCGAGCTGTTCGAGCCGGCGCAGAATCTGCGTCTGCTGCATCGCGAGCCGTTCGGTCGAGAACGCGGCGTCCGCCGTTTCGATGCCGGCGGTCTTCACGTCATCCAGCCAGCGGCCGAGATCGACCGCGCGATCCGCGCAGATGTCGCACCAATCGAGATGCGCCGGGCGGTCGCCGGAAAGAAGCGCGTCGACGAGCGCGCGCTCGGAAAGGTGCCCGCGACGAAGAAGTCCGTCAATGAGCCGCACGACTAATCCTCCTGCTGCCTGATCCTCCCGCCGCGCCGCCCGCGAGCAACGCCCGCAGTCGGCGAATCGCGCGGAACAGATGCACACGCACCGTCGACTCGTTGAGGCCGGTCATGGCGCTCACCTCTCGAGACGATCGGCCTTCGAAATGACTCAACATGAATACCAGCCGCTGCCGCTCCGGCAGCTGCGAGAGCGCGGCGCCAAGCTGCCGGCGCCGTTCCTCGGAGAGTACCTGGTCTTCGGGGCTCGGCCCCCGGGACGGGAGAAAATCCGCCGGGCTTCGTTCGACGCCCATCGCGTCTGTCGTCGCGGGCGCCAGCCATTTCTCCCGGCGCCTGCGCGCCTTCAACCGGTCCAGGCATCCGTTGATCAGGATGCGCGTGAACCAGACTTCGAACGGCAGCTCCTCACGGAACGTGCCGATGTGCAGGTACGCCTTCACGAAGGCGTCCTGGACCGCTTCGTCGGCATCGGCCGCGTCGCGCAGGTAATGAAACGCGATGCGCACGGCACGGCGTTGATGCCGCGTGACCAGCTCGGCATACCGCTCGCGGGCAGCTTCCAGCCGTCCCGCCGCGTGCAGGGCTTTCACGTCCACCGCCGCGCGGGCGTCTGCTTCTTTGGCGCTCACCGGCGGCGGCTGATCTCCTGACATTTGGATACGTCCGGGCAGGGTCGAAGTTTACTTACGATATTAGTGTAATCGCCGAGGGTAAAGCGACGGTCTTGCAGTCGGTTCCGGGATTCCGGGGTTCCGAAGTTCCGGAGTTCTCAAGAACCTCGGAACTCCGGAACCCCGGAACCGATAGCGACAGGTTCTTTTACCTGACCGTGACCACGTAGGCCCCCCCGAAATAGGCCGCCAGGATGTCCTCGACCGATTCCGCCCGCCGGGCGCGGGCGGCTGCGCCGATCTGACACAGTCCCACGCCGTGACCAAACCCGGCGCCCGTGAACACGTAGGCGTCACTGGTCCGCGCGATCTGGAGCTTGGTGCTCTGGACGGCGCGATCGCCGAACGTCTGATTGAGGATCGACCTCAGGTCCTCGCCGCGCAGGACATGGCGTTCGTCGCCGCGCACCGCGACGGTCGCGATGCGGCCGCTCACGTCGCGCTTCACGACGTCGATCCCCTCGAGCCGGCGTCCCACGCGACTCCGGCTGTCGCGATTGAGCGCTTCACGCAGCTTGGCGAGCGGAGCGGCGAAGCGCCACGTCCGGTGAATCAGCGAGGGTTGATTGTCGATCTCCGCCTGCAGGTAGGGCACCGCGGGGCCGCCCCACACCGCGTCAGCGCTCGTCGTCGAACCGCCGCAGTCGGCGTGGTAGAGCGCGTCCGCGGGCCGTCGCGCGTAGATGAGGGCCTGCCGCGTCGTTTTCTGCACCGCCTCGCGCGCGATGGTCGAGAACCTGGACGTCTTGATGCGTGCCGGGTCGTAGAGCTGGCAGTGCGTCGTGTCGCACAGGTCGAATCCCTGTGATCGATGACGGCCGAGATGCGCAACGGCATAGGTTCGGGCGATGACCGCCTGAACTTCGAAAATCCTCGCGGCCGTTCGGGGCGTTTCGTCGACTGGCGAGACTTCCGCCAGGACCGATCCGAGGACGTACTCATCGAGCGGGACGGAAACCGTCCGGGTTCCCTGGCGCACGGTGATCCGGTTGGGCAGCTCGAACGCCGGTGGCGTCGGAATATTGGGTGTCGTGCACGCGGCAACACTAACGAGCAGGACAGCGGTGATCAAATAGCGGTGCTGCATTGGACTTAGGTCAAAGGCGGTTCCGAGGTTCCGGAGTTCCGAAGTTCTTGACTTCAAGGACGGATTTCG
>JBLNGH010000451.1:0-5362 GCA_050264575.1 Acidobacteriota bacterium
CGGGGCGAAAACCCACTCGCTGTCGGGAGGGCGATCGGAGATGCGGCCGATTCGTCGACAATGTGATCGACAATCGGTATTCGCCACAAACGTGTGGTCGACCGTGAAATTGTCGCGACCAGCCGGTGCCCGTCCTCACTCGCCGCCAGCGACATGTAGGGATCGACGCCTGTGCTGATGCGGCGGGACACCCGGCGTTCGAGATCGAATTCGTAAATGAATGGGCCCAGACCGTCGGCGTCAGTGGCGAGGTAGAGCAGCGTTCCGTTCTCCAACAGCGTAGGGAAGGTGACGCGCGAATTGTGCAACGTGAGCCGCTCGGGTTCGCCGCCGGTCGGACGTATCCGCCAGATGTCGCTCTCATCTGAGGGCAATCCATGGACCAGGCCGCGGACGAAAAAAATGAATTCACCGTCATGCGACCAGAGTGGAAAGTGGTTGTGAGACCCTTTACGGCCCGTGAAGATCTGTCGGCCGCTCTTCTCATTGGCTTGCGTGACGAACATCGGATCGCCCAGGTCGGGCGTGTGATAGACGATGCGTGTCCCGTCGGGCGAGAAGTCGAGCTCGGAAAAGCCGTGACCCTTCAGGTACGGCTGAATCTGGCCGCCGATCGCGGGAATCGCCCAACCGGAATCGACCGCCCCACTGCGACCGGCGTGCTGCACGCGATTCCACAGGATGACCAGCGAGCCGTCGGGAGAAAAGCCCAGTGTCCGAGTTCCAGGATTTCGTAATTCCTGCACGCGGCCGTGCGTGAGGTTTCGGTTTTCGCCGGTTCCGATCTGGCTCACCCACACATCCCAGGCGCCGTCACGATCGGAGAGGAATGCGATCAACTTACCATCCCGAGAAATGGTGGCGTGATGTTCCGCACCCGCGAAGTCCTCGAGTTTCGTGACCGTCGCGCCGTCGAGGGGATTGGGCCGGGCATTCTCGGTCGGTAAACGCGGCCACAGAGCCAGCGCGACGATGAGCAGCAGGCCAGCACAGACGGCGGCCAACCAGACGAGGCGCTTCGAGCTCCGCGGCCTCTTGGATTGATCAAGGCGCGCGCCCGTTTCCGCAGGCGGAGCTGACAACGCGATCAGCGCATCGTCAATGTCAAGACGCGCATCGCCAATGTCGCGCAAACGCCGCTTGGGATCTTTCTCGAGACACCGCTGGAGCAACCGGCGGATGCCCGCCGGCATTTGTGTTGGAAGCAGACTCCAGTCCGGCTCGCGTTCGAGAATCCCGGCAATCGTGTCTGCCGGCGTGTCGCCGGGAAACCCTTCCCGCCCGGTGAGCATTTCGTACAGCACACAACCGAACGCCCAGATGTCGGCTCGCTTGTCGAGGGCCGTCCCGCGCGCCTGCTCCGGGCTCATGTAGGCGACCGTGCCGGCGATCCAGCCTTCCTGCGATCCGCTGCCCTTCGTCGTGTCGAACGGCGAGAGTCCGTGTCCGGCTCCCTCGTCCCCGAAGACCTTCGCGAGGCCGAAGTCGAGCACCTTCACCATCCCGCCGGGTGTGATCTTGATGTTGGCTGGTTTCAGATCGCGGTGAATGACGCCCTTCTCGTGGGCGGCCTCCAGCGCATCCGCGATCTGTCGCGCGACGGTCAATGCTTCCCGAATGGGCAACGACCCTTTGTCCAATCGTTCGGCCAGCGTCGCGCCTTCGACCAGTTCGAGGACGAGACCGCGAATGCCATCCGTTTCGGCGACGCCGTAGATCGCGCCGATGTTGGGGTGGTTCAATGTTGCGAGGACACGCGCCTCGCGTTCGAACCGTTCGAGCGGTTCCGGACCCAGCAGGAGGGCATCAGCCACAACCTTAATCGCGACATCGCGGCCCAGCGTCGTGTCGTTGGCGCGATAGACTTCGCCCATGCCGCCGGCGCCGAGCAAGTGAAGAATCCTGTGCGGGCCGATTTGCCGGCCCACGAGGGAGGGCGCGCCCTGATCCGTCAGGATTTGGGCGGCGACGGCGCCTAGAGATGTCGAAAGAAAGGCATCCGCCGCCGGCGCATGCGCGAGCAGCGTCTCGACTTCCTGCCGGAGCTCATCGTCGTTTTCGCAGGCGACCGCCAGGAACTCGGCTCGCGCGTCGAAATCGAGCTCGAGTGCGGCATCGCACAGATCGTCAATGCGGCGTCGCCGATCGCCTTCGGTCACGGTTTCTCGCCTTCGAGCTCCCGGAGTAACCAGAGCTTCGCCAAGCGCCAGTCGCGTTTGACCGTGTCGGGAGACACGTCCAGCACCTCGGCCGTCTCCTCCACGGTCAAGCCCCCAAAAAAGCGGAGTTCGATCACCCGGCTCTTGCGAAGATCGACGGCCGCCAACGCTTCTAATGCGCGATCCAGGGCGACGACGTCTAACGACAGTTCCGGGGAAGTGGCAAGATTCTCATTCAGCGTCACCCGCTGGGCGTCACCGCCGCGTTTGCGGTACCCGCGCGCTCGCGCGTGATCCACGAGGACTCGCCGCATCAACCGGGCCGAAATTCCGAGAAAGTGTGCGCGGTCCTGCCATTGAACGCGGCGGGCGCCGGTGAGGCGCAGAAAAAGCTCGTTCACCAACGCGGTCGTTTGCAGCGTGTGTCCGCGCCGCTCGTGAGCCATGTACTGCCGCGCCAGGCGGCGCAACTCCGCCTCCATGAGCGGCGTCAGTTGCGCGAGCGCGCGATCATCGCCGTTGCCCCACGCCCGCAGCAGCTCGGTGACCGTCCCAGGTGACGGCGCCATGTTGGTCTCTCGATCGCGGCGAGTATCGCATACCCCACCTTCACCCTCCGGCGCGGCTTTCCCGCATCTGAGCGTACCGGCGGCCCGAATCGGCGTTGGGCGGCGCGGAAGCTCATCCGTCTGGAGGTTCGTATGGCCAAAATCCATTTCTGGGACAGGGCTCTTGTTGGAGCGGGCATGGTCGCGGCGATCTCGGCAGGCTTGGCGTCGGCGACTTCCAGTGCGCCGTCGTCCTCCATGCCGGTTGGATCGGGGGCCCCCAAGCCCGCCGCGCAAACGTGCAATCGCGGCAATGAAGACCCGGATCAGGTGCTCGAATGGAATCAGATCTTCATCGACACGCTGATTGCAACGAATACACCGAATTCGTCCAGTCAGCGGCTCGGCGCAATTGTTCACGCCGCGATCTTCGACGCCTACAACGGCATCGAGCGCCGTTACACCCCGATCTACGTGTCTGAGACGGCTCCGCGGGGCGCGTCACGCCGAGCGGCGGTCATCGCCGCGGGATACACAGCGCTCGCCGGACTGTTTCCGTCCCGTCAGGGCGAGCTCGATCTGAGCTATGCCGAGTCGCTGGCCGCACTCAGCGATGACGGTGGAGATGGCGGCCAGTCGCGGGAGCGCGGCCTCGATTGGGGAAGCGCGGTGGCAAAAGCGGTGCTGACCTGGCGCGCAGCCGATGGCTTCAACACGAGCCGGTCGGCCTTCACGGGCGGAACGGAGATCGGCCAGTGGCGCCCGACGCCGCCGGCCTTTGGACCGATGAGCGCGCAGGGGTTGGCGTTCACCGAGCCGTTCGTCCTGGAGAGCAGCACGGATTTCCAGCCTCTATCGCCGCGCGCGTTGACGTCAGCCACCTACGCTGATGACTTCAATGCGGTCAAAGAGTTCGGTCGCCGGATGGGGTCATCCCGCAGCGACGAAGAGACCACGCTGGCGCGGTTCTGGGATGGCAATGCCAGCGTGCACTGGAATCAAGCGGCAAACCAGATCGCGTGCGCCAATCATTGGCCGATCTCCAGTAACAACCGGCTGCTCGCGCTTCTGAACATCGCCATGGCCGACACTGCAATCACGACCTGGACAGCCAAGCGCCAGTTCGGGTCGGCGTCCCATGAGGTCACCTGGCGACCGGTGACGGCCATTGCACTTGCCGACGTCGACGGCAACCCGGATACCGCTGCCGAGCCAGGGTGGGAACCGCTCATCGTCACCCCATCGCATCCGGAGTATCCTGCGGGCCACCCGAGCCTGAACGGGGCCGCCGCGGCTGTTCTTCTGCTTTATTTCGGCGACGAGCAAACGTTTACGTTGACGACGCCGGGGTTGCAGAGCCGGACGTATCAGAGCGTTTCGCAAGCGCGCTCGGACGGCAACAACGCGCGCGTGTGGGGCGGCATGCATTACCCGAGTACCGTCGAGATCAGCAGCGCGAACGGTGAAGCGATCGCGAGGCACATCGACCTTACTTCGATGCAGCGGCTGCATGGCAAATGAACGCGCGCTGGTGGGTGTGAGACTGAATCTCGGCCGGTGACGAGCGTCAGGCCGGCCGAGAATCAGGTTCGCTGGGAAGCTACGCCGTCTTCACGTCCTTCGAGTTGATGTCGTACGTGATCATGAACCCGTTCGTGCCCTTGGATTCGAACGGCTTCGCGCCGACGCGGTAGGCGTTCACTTCGTTCGGCATCAGGACGAACCCGGTGTTGCGCGGCACGCCGAAGTACTTGAGGTTCTTGATCACGACCGGTTCGGCCGTCATGCCGGTCGGCGCGTGCTGCAGCACGACCTCGCCGGCTTTGCCGCCGTCGAGCCGGGCGACCGCGCGTTCCTTCGTGAAGCTCCACTCGATTGGCGCGTCCTTGCCGATCGTGAACGATTTCCAGGTGACTGGATACGCGTTCGGGAGGATCTTCGCGATGGCATCGCGCTGCTCCTTGGTGACGCTCGGCTCGAACGTCACTTCGGCCCACTCGGCGCCCTTGGAAAAGTCGGCGCCTAGATCGCCGGCGACCCAGAACTTGATGCCGTTCAGGCTGACGCCGTGGTACGTCCCTTTGTTGACGCGATAACCCATGTTGAATTTGCAGTAGTGCTCGGCCATGTCGCCGTGGCCGTGGCCGCTCGGCACCGTGCTGAAGTAGCACGGACAGAACATCGTGCACGTGCAGGCTTCGATGATGGTGGCGTCCATCGACCAATCCGCCGCGGCCGCCTTCGTCTGAGCCCCTTCCGCGCTCGACCCCAGACGCGGTTCCAATCCCGCAATGAGGGCGCTTGATGCGGCAACCTGAATGAATGCGCGGCGAGAAACCCTTTCAGTCATATGACCTCCCCGTGCGCGCCGGCCGGTGTTCGTTTTGCACCATTCCGGTCCGGCCCGCTCAGATCCAACTACACGAGGATGCGCGCCGGGTTGGGTGAGAGCCATGGGAACTCTGTCCCGGTTTGGCTACAATCCGTGACACGGCACCGGGACGAACGTCCCAACCCTTAGAGCCGTTTTCATTTGGGCGTAGCGTGATGTAAACGGCTCGAACGGTTTCGGGAGGGCACGGTCGGGGCGGGGTGGGGGGGGGGCCCGGGGGGGGCCCCCCGGGGGTGGGGGGGGGGGCCGCGGGAGGCCCCCCC
>JBLNGH010000452.1:0-14282 GCA_050264575.1 Acidobacteriota bacterium
CGTAGTCCTTGCGGACGCCAATCAGCTCAACGAGAGCCGTTCTCATTTCCGCGTGGGGCATAACCGGCTGGATCTTGGGACTTGCGGCCCAATTCCGTGGTGTGATTCGCTACGAGCGAATGAGAACGGCTCGAGCGGCGCGTCCGCGTCGCTCACGCCGATCGGCGCCGTCGCCCTTCGCGCGGCCGGCCGCGCTGGCGCGCGACGAGCGACCGGTACTCACGGATGAGCAGCTCGAGGTGGTCGTGTTCCTCGTCGGCGAACTCGAGGAAGATCCGCTTGCCCTCCGATTCCTCGAACCGCTCGCCGTACCGCTTGAAGAACTTGTGCGATCCGCGCTCGCAGCGAATGCCGATGAGCAGCGCCTGGCGGTCGCCGACGCCTTTCTTCAGCTCCTCGGTGCCGGCCGCGAACAGACCGTTCGCCGCGCCCTTGAAGAAGAGAAACGTCGGCTGCGATTCGAGCTTCGGGTCCTGCGCGACGAGATCCCGGTAGCGGTGCTCGAGCTTGCCGAGATGCTCCTTTTCCTCCTCGGCCAGGCGCTGGAACACGCGGCGGCCGCGGGCGTCGCGCGTCAGGCGTGCCGCGCGCGTGTAGAACTCCAGGCCGCTTCGTTCGGTTGCAATGGCGATGCGCAGCGCGTCGCGCGCGAACACGGATTCGGTCGATGCCGTCGTCTGCATGGCGGCGGCCGGATGGCCCGTCTGGCAGCTTTCGCAGGTCCCGTAAATCTGCAGCACGCTCTGACTCGGCGAGAAGCTGCGCGCGGCGGCGACTTCCTCGACGAGCGCCTCGATGTCGGAGCTCAGGAATTCGAACGACTGATTGCAGGACTTGCAGACGAGATGGAAGTGCCGCGGATGACGGTACGAGTGCTCGAACCGGAACCGGCCTTCCCCGAAGTCCACGCGCCGCGCGATGCCGGCCTCGACCATCCACTGCAGCGTCCGGTAAATGGTGGCGCGGCTGATGCGCGCGTCCTCGCGCCGGATCAGATCGACCAGCTCATCCGCGCTGATGTGTCCTTCCTGCCGGAGGAAGACATTGGCGATGAAGTCGCGCTTGCCGGATCGTCGTCCGCCCGCCGGCCGCAACTTCTCGACGAACTCGGTCGCAGACTGGATGGACACAAGGGTTCAGGCACTGAACGATGAGCCGCACCCGCACGTCGACTTCGCGTTCGGATTCTTGATGGTGAACCCGCCGCCCATCTGGTTGTCCACGAAGTCGACCTCGGCGCCTTTCAAATACCGGAGGCTGATGGGATCGACGAACAGCCGGACGCCGTTGACTTCGAAGATCTGGTCCGAGGCCGGGTCGCCCTCGCCCTCGTCGATCATCAAGCCGTACTGAAAGCCCGAGCAGCCGCCGCCCTGGACGAAGACGCGCAGCCCCGCGCCGACCTTGTTCTCTTCCGCGAGGAGCTCGTTGATTTTCTCAGCCGCCGTTTCGGTCACGTGGATCATGATTTGATTATAGGACACATGCCGCGTTTCCCGCCGCTCGCGCAGAGCTTCGCCGACGAACGTCTGGCCACACGAATCTGGAACAAGGAAACCGGGTTATTTGCCCCGCCAAACGCGCCTCGGGAGACGCAGCACTCGATCGCGGCCCGCCTCGGCTGGCTGCAGGCCCCGTCGGTGGACGAACGGGCGGTCGCGGAGCTGCTCGTCTTCGCCGACGAAACCCGGCATGCGGGCCTCACCGACGTCTACCTCCTGGGCATGGGCGGCAGCAGCTTGTGCGCGGAAGTGCTCCGCGACGTCGCCGCCGGACGCTCGGGCGAGCGCTGCCGGTTGACCCTGCTCGATACGACGGACGAGCGCGCGATCGCCGACGCCACGGACACTCTGCGGCCCGAACACGCCCTCTTCCTCGTCGCGAGCAAGAGCGGCACGACGGTCGAGGTGCTGGCGCTCGAGAGTTATTTCCGCGCCGTCATGACGGACGCGCGCGGAGGCAGTGCCAGCCGGCACTTCATCGCGATCACCGATCCCGGCACGCCGCTCGAAACCCTCGCGCGGACGCAGCACTATCGGCGCGTGTTCCTGAATCCGCCGGACATCGGCGGCCGCTACTCGGTGCTGTCGAACTTCGGACTGGTCCCCGGCGCCTTGCTTGGCGTCGATCTCGGCACGCTGCTCAAGCGCGCCCGGCGGATGGCTGACGACTGTCGCGCCAACATCGCCTCGAATCCCGGGCTGGCGCTCGGCGCCTTCATCGCCGAACAGGCGAGCCAGGGACGGGACAAGCTGACCGTGCTGCTGCCGGCGCCGCTCGCGCCGCTTGGCGCGTGGATCGAACAGCTCGTCGCAGAGAGCACCGGCAAGAACGGCGGCGGCCTCCTGCCGATCGTCGACGAGCCCCTGGAAGACGATTACCTGCAGCAGGTCGGACCAGACCGGGCGTTTGTCGCGATCCTGACCCCGCAATCACCCGACGTCGCGTCCGTCGCGCTGGCGCTGGAGAAGGCAGGCAAACCGATCTTCCGGATTCAGACGACGGCAGAACACCTCGGGGCCGAGTTCTTTCGCTGGGAGTTCGCGACCGCCGTGGCCGGATCCGCGCTCGAGATCAATCCGTTCGACGAGCCGGACGTGCGAGACGCGAAAGCACGCACGAAGGCACAGCTCGACGCGTTCGATCGCACGGGCTCACTGCAACCGGATCCGCCGCTCAGCCGGGCCGGCAACGGCTTCAGGCGCGAAGCGCGGCCGCGGGAACCGATTGGCCCCAACCGCCGCTACGTCGCGATTCTCGACTATCGTCCTGCCGATCTCACGCGCCGATCCGCGATTGCGCTCGTGCGTCGCGACATTCGCCGGCTCACTCGCGTGGCCACGACCCATGGCGTCGGGCCGCGGTACCTGCACTCCAGCGGGCAATATCACAAGGGTGGTCCGAATACCGGCCTGTTCATTCTGCTCACGGCCGATGACGCGACGAAGACGCCCATTCCGGGAACCAGATTCACGTTTTCCGTGCTCAAGCATGCACAGGCGCTCGGCGACTTCGAAGCGCTGGCGGCCGCCGGCCGCCACGTCGTGCACTATCACTTCGACGATCGGGAGGCGGACGTGTCCACGCCGATCATGAAGGTGGTCAGCGAGATCGGGCCACGAAGGGGCCCGAAGCCGGACCCCATCCGGTAGGATGAACACCATGCGGCTGCCCTCGTTCCCGGTTTTCGCCCTCGCTGCGGTGATTGCCGGCGCGATGCCGGCCGGTCGGCAGCGCGAAACGTCGGGCCGCCTGTTTCCTCCTGAGCAACTGGTGTTGCTCGAGGCTCCCGATCGCGATGAATGGCAACAGCCGGATCGCATCATGGACAAGCTCAACATCGCGGACGGCGCGCGCGTCGCCGACATCGGCGCCGGGGGCGGCTGGTTCACGATTCGTCTGGCGCGCCGCGTCGGGCCGAACGGCAAGGTCTTCGCGGAAGACATTCAGCAGCAGATGGTCGAGTCCATTACCCGGCGCGTAGAGCGTGAGGGGCTGACCAACGTGCAGCCGATCCTCGGAACGGCCACCGACCCGCGGCTGCAGCCCGGGCTTCAAGCGGTGCTCATCGTCGACACGTACCCGCAGTTCCGCGATCCGGTCACGCTGCTTCGCAATGTCGCGGCGGCGTTGGCCCCGGGCGGACGGCTCGGCATCGTCGACTTCAAGACGGATGGCGCGGGCGGACCCGGACCGGCGCTCGAAGACCGCCTCGAGCCTGACGTCATCCGCCGGGACGCCGAGCGCGCCGGGCTCACCTTCCGCACCCACGAGACATTTCTCCGGTATCAGTACCTGCTGGTCTTCGTGAAATAGCAGGCGATGACGGCCCTGCCGGCGTTCTTCGCTCCCTACCAGGACGCGATTAATCGCGCGCTCGAGCGCGTCGTGCCGGGCGAGCCGGCGTCCACGAGCGGCGGCGCGCCGGCCGTCATCGAAGCGATGCGCTATACGCTGCTCGCGCCGTCAAAGCGCGTGCGCGCCGTGCTCGTCATGCTCTCGGCGGACATCTGTGGAAACCACAGCCGCGCATTGCCGGCCGCCTGCGCGATCGAGGCGGTCCATGCGGCGTCGCTCATGCTCGACGATCTCCCGAGCATGGACGATGCGCCGCTGCGGCGGGGACGGCCGTCGGCGCATCGGCAATTCGGCGAGGCCATCGCGATCCTGGCGGCCTTTGGCCTGCTCAACAACGCGTTCGGGCACCTGTCGCGCGAGTACGACGCGGTGCTGGCGACGCGGCTCGTCACGCTGCTCGCCGACGCGGTCGGCCTGGACGGTCTCGTCGCCGGTCAGGCCGAAGATGTACTGGCGACTGAATCCATGCTCTCTTTCGAAACACTCGAGCGGATCCATCGCCGCAAGACCGGCGTGCTTTTCGGCGCGTCGGCTACGGCCGGAGCGCTGACGGCGGGCGGGAGCGAGCGGGACATCGCGGTCCTCACGGCGTACGCGAAGAATCTCGGCCTGGCATTCCAGGTCGTGGACGACCTGCTCGACGTCACCGGCAGCTCGGAGGAAACGGGCAAGGTCACGCGTCAGGACGCGCGAAAAACGACGTTCGTCTCGTTCAGCGGCGTGGAGGGCGCCCGCGCGCTCGCGGAAGAACTCTGCCGTACCGCCTGCGCCGCGCTCGAGCCGTTCGGCCGTCGCGGCGCACATCTGAGAGAGCTCGCCGATTTCGTCGCGAGCCGCAGGCTCTGACGTGTCGCCCTCACCCGATCCTCGCGTCGACGAACTGCGCGAGCAGTTGAAAGCGCTCGGGTATCTCGATGCGCGCGTGGACCGTTTCGTGCTGGGCGGCGGCGCGAAACGCGGCCGGGGCGCAGCCCTTGCGGCTGCCGCGAGCGCCCGGCTTGGTGCGCTCGCCGGTGTGCTGCTCGGCCCGGCGGCCGCGATTGGACTGAGGGCGCGCGTCCCTGGTCTCGTCGCGAGCGGGACAGATGCGATCGTGCTCGCCGCATATCTCGCGATCTTTTTTGGCGTGGCGACGACCCTGGTGAGCGGCGCCGCAATTCTGGTGGGTGCGGCCGTCGCGCGCCGGTCTGCTGCGTCGCCCGGATTCCCGCGGCGGGCGCGGCAGGTTGCGGCCGCCGCTGGTCTGCTCGTCGGGCTCGCGTGTCTCGTGTACCTGAGTCTCTGGTGGCGCACCGCAACGGGCGCAGGTTCGGGATCGGTGACGTGGACGATCGCGATTGTCCTGATCGCAGTGACCATCAGCCTGCTGCTCGGCCACGGCGTGATGGTGACCGTCCTGGCGTTCCTCGCGAGGTCTGGACTGGCGCGGTCGCTCGAACCCGGCCTGCCGTTGTCGTCGTGGCGGACGACGGCGCCGCTCGCCGCGCTGTCGTTCGCCGGAGCTGTCGCGCTGCTGGTCGCGGCACCGGGTACTCGTCTCGAACCGGCGCCTGCAGCGCTCACCGTCGTCCCGACGAATCAGCGGGTCGTGGTCGTGGGGATCGACGGGATCGACGGGCCAACGCTCGATCGGCTGCGCCGGACCGGCCGGCTGCCACAGTTCGATCGACTGCTCGCGCAAGGTGTCGGCAGCCTTGCGTCGGATCCCGATCGCGATCCGGCACGCGTCTGGACCACGCTCGCGACGGGACAACCGCCGGAGCGTCATGGCGTGCGATCGCTCGAGGCACGGCGCGTCGCGGGTCTCGAGGGACGGCTGCAGCCCGGCGCGCCAGGATGGTCGGCGATCACCGCCGCCACCGACTTGCTCAGGCTCACGCGGCCGACGATCGCGTCGGGCGAGACGCGCCTGATTCCGGCGTTCTGGGAAGTGGCTGCGCGTGCCGGTCTGCGAACCGCGGTCGTTCACTGGTGGGCGACGTGGCCGGCGCCCGATGACAGCGGGATTGTGATCTCCGATCGTGCCCTCCTGCGGCTCGAACGTGGCGGCCCGCAGGATGGCGAGATTGCGCCGGCGTCGCTGTATCAGGCGCTTCAGGCCGGCTGGTCCGAACGACGCGCGCGAGCGGCTTCGGAGGGGGCCGCAGCGATCGCGGCTGAGCTGCCGGGCGATCTGGCGGCGGCCATGCGTCGATCGGCCGAGCTCGATGCGACGCTGATCGACCTCGCGGCAGATCCGCTCCTTGGAACGCCTGATCTGCTCGTGTTGTACCTCCCCGGACTGGACATCGCCCAGCACGCGCTTTTCGAGAGCCAGTCCGCGGGCGCGCTTTCCCCGTCGGCCGCAGCGGACCGGCTCGCCGCTCTCGAGCAGTACTACGTGTTTCTCGATCAGTCGCTGGCCAGGTTCCTCGGCGCGGGCGATCGGCCTGCCCGCCGTAGCCTTGGCGAAGGCGGGTCCATCATTCTCGTGACGCAACCCGGACGTGTCGAGCAGGCAGGGGCAGGAATGGTCGCGCTGTCCGGAGCGGTGGCAGCGACCGCGCAGGTGTCGGCGGCGGCGACCGCCGTGGCGCCGACGGTCCTGCACGCGCTTGGTGTCCCGGTCGCGCGGGATCTGGCGAGCGGGCCCGTACTCGAGCTTTTTGCGCGCGCGTTCATGGACGCGCATCCGCTGCGTGAGGTCGCATCCTTCGGCGCCCGCCGATCGAACGCGCGAACGGGATCAGGCGCGCCGCTCGATCGGGAAATGATCGAGCGAATGCGAAGCTTGGGGTACTTGCGCTGAAGGATCTCCTCAGCGTGTGCGTGGCCGGTAGAGCCGCCAGACCTGCGGCAGGATGGCGGCGGCGGCAGCGCATTTGACGAGATCGGGCAGGATGAACGGCGCGAATCCCTGGGCGACGGCCGCTGACAGCGAGCCGGTGAACACCAGAGCGAGCCACGTCACCCCGCTGGCGAGAATGATCGCGAGTCCGACGAGCATCGCGGCAAGCGACGCGAGATAACGGCGATCCCATCCACGTTCCGCGAGAAAACCGGTCACGAAGGCGGCAACCGGATAGGCAATCAGGTATCCGCCGGTCGGGCCGAGCAGCCGCAGCGCGCCGGGCGGGAGTGTTGCAGAGGGCGTGAAGACCGACAGCCCAGCGGCGCCGGCCGCCAGATACAGCGCCTGTGCCGTGAAGCCCAGCCGGGAGCCGAGTGCCGCGCCGGTGAGGAGCACCGCCATCGGTCCGAAGGTGAACGGCACCGCGGTGAACGGCAGCGGCATCGTAAACTGAGCGGCGGCCGCTGTGATCAGCACCGCCAGCGTGACGGCGGCGGCTCGAAGCAGTGGTGCCGGCTCGAGTGTCGCGACGCGGGACTCGAGAATCGATCCGGTGGACGCCTGGTCGCTCATTACCGGGGATTCTAGTCAAATGCGAACGGCGCTGACAATTGCCGGCAGCGATTCGAGCGGCGGCGCGGGTATCCAGGCCGACCTCAAGACATTCGCCGCCCTCGGCGTGTTCGGCTGTTCGGCCATTACGGCCGTGACCGCCCAGAACACGCTCGGCGTGACCGCCGTCGTCCAACTCGACGCGTCAATGGTGGTCGCGCAGATCGACACGGTGCTCGCCGATCTCGAGATTCACGCGACCAAGATCGGCATGCTCTCATCGGAGGCGATCGTCTCGGCCGTCGCCGACGCGGTGCGGCGCCATCGCCTCTCGAATGTCGTCGTGGATCCGGTGATGGTCTCGAAGAGCGGCGCGCGGCTCCTGGACCAGGACGCCGTCGATGCCATGCGCACCCAGTTATTCCCGCTCTCGACGATCGTGACGCCGAACGTGTTCGAGGCGGAGGCCCTGACCGGAAAGCCGATCGGGAATCGGCACGATCAGCGCGCGGCTGCGATCGCGTTGATGGACCTCGGACCACGCGCGGTGCTCGTCAAGGGCGGGCATCTCGACGGCCCGGCCGTCGATGTCTTTCACGATGGTCAGCAGACCATCGAACTCGAAGCGGAGCGGATCGACAGCCCGCACACGCACGGCACCGGATGCACGCTGTCGTCGGCCATCGCCGCCCGTCTGGCCCTTGGCGACGATCTGCCAGCCGCCGTCCGCGCCGCCAAAACATACGTCACGCGCGCGATCGCCCAGGCGCCCGGACTTGGACGCGGGCATGGCCCACTTCAGCATTTTGTAACGTAGTGGCATTCCCAATTACCCATTACCAATTGCCCATTACCAATTGCTTTTATACTGAGCCGATGGCCGCGGACCGGCTGGCAGTCGTCGACGCGGCACTCTCGGTCGAGCGGATTGCGGCGGCGCTCGAACGGCTGGCCCGCGATCGAGGCGAAGGCTGCGGCGCGCTGTGTTCGTTCGTGGGGACCGTGCGCGCGGTGCACCAGGGGCGCCGGGTCCGTCATCTGGAGTACGAAGCGTTCGCGCCGCTCGCGGTGAAAGTCTTTGCGCAGATCGAGGCGGAGATCGGCCGCCACTGGTCCGGGGCGCTGGTCGCGATCCATCATCGTGTCGGCCGCCTGGAGATTGGCGAGGCCAGCGTCGCGATCGTCGTCGCGACGCCGCATCGCGCCGAAGCGTTTCAAGCGTGTCGCTACGCGATCGAGCGCGTGAAGCAGGTTGCGCCGATCTGGAAGCATGAATTCTACGAGGACGGCGACGTCTGGATCGAAGGCGCGCCTGCGGATCCGGACGATGAGGCGGCGCGGCAGGCGGCGTTGGAGCGGGCATGCGCGTAAAAGTGCAGCTCTTCGCGCGGTTGCGCGAGCTGGCTGGTCGTGGCGAGTGCGATTGTGAAGTGCCCGCCGGATCGTCCGTCGCCGACGTGTGGCAGGCCGTGGCCGATCGCCATGCGTCGCTGAAGCCGTTCGGAGGCTCGATCTCCTGCGCGCTCAACGCGGATTTCGCGCGGATGACCGCGCCGGTTCATGAAGGTGACGAGGTGGCGTTCCTTCCGCCGGTGTCCGGGGGTTGACCTTTGCCCTCTGCCCTCTGCCCTTTGCCCTTATGTCGATGACGCCCCAAGTCCTCGAGAAGCTGAAATCGGTCGCGGCCCGATACGAGGAGCTGACCAGGCTGCTGAGCGATCCGGCCGTTCAGGCCGATCCGCCGGCGTACCGGACGCACTCGAAAACGCTGGCGGAGCTGCAGCCGCTCGTCGATCGTTTTCGCGAGTACGAGCGCGCGCGTGACGCGCTGGCGCAGGCGCAGGACGTCGCCGGCTCGCCCGATCCGGAGCTGCAGGCGCTGGCGCAGGAAGAGATCAAAGGTCTGGAAGAACGGCTCGCGGCCCTCGGCGATGAAGTGCGGACGCTGCTGATTCCGAAAGACCCGAACGACGATCGGAGCGTCGTCCTCGAGATCCGGGCTGGCACGGGCGGCGACGAGGCGGCGTTGTTCGCGTCCGACCTGTTCCGCATGTACTCGCGGTACGCCGAACGGCGCGGGTGGAAGATCGAGGTGCTGTCGAGCAACGCGACCGGCACCGGCGGCATCAAAGAAGTCATCGCGAGCGTCGAAGGCAAGGGCGTGTACGGGCGATTCAAGCACGAGAGCGGCGTGCATCGCGTGCAGCGTGTACCGGCCACCGAAGGAAGCGGCCGCATCCACACGTCGACGGCCACGGTCGCCGTCCTGCCGGAGGCCGAGGAGGTCGACGTTCAGATCGATCCGAAGGACATCCGGATCGACACGTTCTGTTCGAGCGGACCCGGCGGGCAGAGCGTGAATACCACGTACTCGGCGGTGCGGCTCACCCACCTGCCCACCGGCATCGTCGTCTCGCAGCAGGACGAGAAGTCGCAGATCAAGAACCGCCAGAAGGCGCTGAAAGTGCTCCGATCGCGGCTCTACGAGATGGAGATGCGGAAGCAGCAGGAGGCGATCGCCAAGGAACGCCGCGGCCAGGTCGGCACCGGCGAGCGGTCGGAGAAGATCCGCACCTACAATTTCAAGGAAAACCGGATCACCGATCACCGCATCAACTTCACGATGCACCAGCTCGAGCTCGCGCTCGACGGCAATCTCGACCCGATCATCGATCAACTCGCCGCGCGCGCGCAGTCCGACAAGCTCAAGCAAGCCACCGAAACGGAAGCCGTCGAAGCTTGACCTTCGTTCAGTCGGCCGCTGACGCGGCCCGGAAGCTCGAGGCCGCGGGGCTGACCGCGGACGAGAGCCGCCGCGACGCGGTCGTCCTCGCCCGGTGGTGTCTCCGCTGGAGCGCGGCCGACTGGCTGACGCGCGCCGACCGGCCGGCGACCGCGGAATTCTCGAGCGCGTTTCAGGCCGCCGTCGAGCGTCGCGCGCGGCGCGAGCCGCTCGCCTACATCACCGGGGAGCGCGAGTTCTACGGCCGGCTGTTCGAGGTCACGCCCGCCGTGCTCATCCCCCGGCCGGAGACGGAGCTCCTCGTCGAAGAGGCGCTCCGCTGCCTTCAACAGCTCGAGCGGCGGCAGGCGTCCGGGGGACAACTTCGGCCGCGCGTGCTCGATATCGGCACCGGCAGCGGGTGCGTGGCCATCACGCTCGCGCTCGAGGTGCCAGCGGCCGCAGTGGTGGCCACGGACGTCTCGTCGGCGGCCTTGGATGTCGCGCGACGCAACGCGCGGCAACTGGATGCCGCGAGAATCGAGTTCCGGCACACGAAGCTCGTCGGCGATGCGTCCGACGACTTCGATTTGATCGTCGCCAATCCGCCGTACGTGCCTGAGTCGACGCGGGCGTCGCTCCCACCGGAGGTCCGCGAGTACGAACCCGGCGGTGCGCTGTTTGCCGGCTGGGATGGTCTCGATGTCATCCGCCTGCTGGTGCCGGCGGCTGCCAGGGTCTTGTGTCCCGGCGGCTGGCTCGTCATGGAGATCGGCATCGATCAGGCCGACGAAGTGACCCGGATCCTTCACGGCACGGAATTCTTTTCGATGATCCGCTTCGCCCGCGATCTGCAGGGAATCGAGCGGGTGGTGGCGGGGACGGGTTAGTTTTCCACAGGTTTCCACAGGAGGGGACGGAGGTCGCCGGGTTAGACCCCGAACCCCTGAGTCTGACCCCAGTCGACGTCCCCTGTGCAAATCTGTGGAAAACTAACCCGTCCCCATGTGCCTCTTCTGCAAGATCATCGCCGGCGAAATACCGGCAACCAAGGTTTACGAGGACGACCGCCTCGTGGCGTTCAACGACATCAACCCGCAGGCGCCGATGCATGTGCTCGTCGTTCCCAGGGCGCACATCGCGACGCTGAATGACCTCGATCCGTCGCACGATGCCCTCGTCGGAGAGATGATCCGGCGCGGCGCCGCGATCGCCGCCGAACGCGGCTACGCACAACGCGGATTTCGGACGGTCTTCAACTGCAACGCCGACGCGGGGCAAGCGGTGTTTCACATCCACCTGCACGTCCTCGGCGGGCGATCCCTGGGCTGGCCGCCGGGGTAGCGCCAGGCCGGTGGAATGCGCGGCCTGAACTTCGAACTTCAAAGTTCGAACTTCGAATTTCGGACAGGCACCGTAACCAGTTATGAAAGGTCAACCTTGGCTAGAGCCGTTTTCGTTTCCGTGGTTGGGCCTTGGACCTTGGGCCTTGGGCCTACGTCTTACTTACTCAATAGATACGCTCCCCCGCCCCGGTCGCGGTCGACGAAAAAATCCACGGCGCGGTATCCGCGCGCGAAGTACGTCTGAAACGCGCGGCGAGTCGCGTCTCGCCAGGCGAGCGCGCGATCCGTCGCCGCCTGCTGCATCTCGCCGAAGCGCGCAGGAATCGCAATCGTCACGCGCGAGTCGTCAAGATCGGTTCGGACGTCGGTACACGTGTCCCATCCGCCGTCGGTCCGCACATTCAGCACAGCCGCAGCGTCGAGGACGTCACGGCTTCGCGCCGTGAGCGGCGCGATGGATTTGCTCGCAGCTTGATCGCGTCGATCATACCGACGCACGACATGTGGACGCTCGAGCCACCACTCGGCGACGAGGCGATCGGTGGCCGTGCCACGATGCAGTGGCCCCGACATGCGACCGTACGCATCGACGAGATAGGCACCGGCCACGCACCCGAGCTGTGAGAGATTCAGGTGCGCGTTCAACGCCTGAAGCGGATCGAACGTCCATTCGATGAGCTTCACACCCTGCGCCAGCACGCGATCGCGCTGCGCCCATTTGAGGCGCTCGCCCGTTCGGTGTCCGCGTGCGCCGGGCACCACCCCAAGCATGTGCGACCAGTGCGTGCGCTCGTCATCGCGCCAGCCCGGCAGCGACCAGACGAATCCTACGAGCTCGTTCCCTTGGTACGCGCCGACGAGGACACCGCCGCGCTTGATGGATGCGACGAGCAACGACGCGGGCACTACCTCGCTGTCCCGCCCCCAGACCGCTTCCTGCACGCCGACGACGGCCCGGCAGCCGTCGAGATCGCGGATGTCACGAAGCTCCATGAACCGCCATGAACGTCGCGATCAGCGTGGGCAGCTCCGTGAGCGTGCGGATCACCGGCACGTTGGCGTCGACGTCGGGCGGTCGCTGACCGCGGGCGAGCAACACGCCGCGCATCCCCGCCTCCCTCGCACCGAGGACGTCGTGCGCCAGGCTGTCGCCGACCATGACCGCCTCCGACGCCGCGACACGCATCAGATCGAGCGCCGCGCGAAAAATGCTGGGATGCGGTTTCATGAACCCGTGATCGGACGACGACACGGTGACCGAAATGAGTCCGTCCAGCTCGAAGTGCGACTGAAACGACGCCAGACACCGATGCGTGTTCGAGATGAGGCCCAGCCGGACGCCTTGCGCCCGCAGCGCGCGCAGCGTGCCGGCGACGTCGTCGTAGAGCGAAAAATGATGGTGGCGCGCCCAGTCGTCGTACATTTCCTGCGCGACGTGCTCGACGCCCGGGCCGGTGCCGCCCATCAGCTCGATGATGCGCCGCGTGTAGTTGAGGAAGACCCGCGCGTCGTACAGCTGATCGGCGGCGTCGAGCACCGACGCCGCGCCGGCCACGGCCGCGTCGAATTTCGCGGCGTCCACGACGACCCCGTGGCGAGCGCAGTTGGCCTCGTAGCCGACGCTCTGAAACCGCGGACCTGGATGAATGAGCGTGAAATCGACGTCGAAGAAGACGGCAGCAGTGCTGGCCACCGGCTCCAATTATAGAATGTAGGTTTTGGTCAGATGCGCGACTGGAAAGAGACGCTCAATCTTCCCCGCACCGACTTCCCGATGAAGGCGAACCTGCCGGTGACCGAGCCGGCGACGATCGCCCGCTGGGACGACATGGGTCTGTACGCGCGGACGCGCGAAGCGCGCCGCGGCCGGCCGCGATTCGTCCTGCACGACGGTCCGCCGTACGCCAACGGCCAGATTCACATCGGCACGGCGCTCAACAAGATTCTGAAGGATCTCGTCGTCAAGTCGCGCTCGATGGCCGGATTCGACGCACCCTACGTCCCGGGATGGGATTGTCACGGGCTGCCGATCGAGCTCAACGTGGAGAAGGAGCTCGGCGCGGCCGCGAAGGATCGATCGCCGGTCGAGTTCCGCCGCGCCTGCCGCGCGTACGCGGAACGGTTCGTCGCGTCCCAGCGCGACGATTTCAAGCGGCTGGGCGTGATCGGGGATTGGAATCATCCGTACCTGACGATGGCGCCGGCGTTTCAGGCGACGATCGTTCGCGCGCTGGGCAAGTTCGTCGCGCGCGGGTTCGTCTACAAGGGCAAGAAGCCCGTGCATTGGTGCCTGCGCGATCGCACGGCGCTGGCCGAAGCGGAGGTCGAGTACGAAGATCACACGTCGCCGTCGATCTACGTCGAGTTCCCGCTTGCGACGGATGACACGCTCCTCACTACGCGCGCACCGGCGCTGGCCGGCCGCAACGTCAGCGTCCTGATCTGGACGACGACGCCGTGGACCATTCCGTCGAATCTGGCGGTGGCATTCCATCCGGACGCCATGTACGGCGCGTATGAAGTGGCCTCCGGCGAAGGTGATCGCGTGGTCATCGTCGCCGAGGCGCTGGCCGAGACCGTCAGCACGGTGACCGGCCGTCCGCTCGGACGCAAGGTCGCAAGTCTCCTGGGCGAAAACTTCGAGCGCGTCCGGTTTCGGCATCCGTTCTACGACCGTGACTCGCTCGGGGTCCTCGGCGAGTACGTCACGCTGGAGCAAGGTACCGGCGCCGTCCACACCGCCCCCGGCCATGGCTCCGACGACTTCGCCACAGGCGTCCGCTACGGCCTCGACATTTACGCGCCGATCGGCGTCGACGGGCGATTCACGCGCGACACGGGAATCGTGGGAGGACTGAAAGTCTTCGAAGCGAATCCGGTTGTCGAGGCGACGCTTCGCGAGCACGGCCGTCTCTGGTTCCGCACGGAGTTCCGCCACTCGTATCCGCACTGCTGGCGGTGTCATCAGCCGGTC
>JBLNGH010000453.1:0-3911 GCA_050264575.1 Acidobacteriota bacterium
GCGCCGGTACCGACGGGTCAGGGCTAATGCTGACCGGCGATCCGGCGACGCAGGAGTGGAGCGGGATTCAAGTCATGGCCAAGCCAGCCGGGAGCACGCTGCGGCTGCTCAACCTGGATGGCAAGGAACGCGTCATCAAGCCGGAGTGAACCGCGGTCCCTTCAGCCACGGTCCCGTCGAAATACGCCTTCATATATGACGGGTGGACCCGTGGCGGGAAGCCCTCCCGGCGGCCGATTCAGCTCACGCAACGGGTAGTCAGGGTCTTCAGTGAAGCCCGCGTTCGTCAACTCCGTGACGATCTGTTCCGCCGTCAGAAAGCACTGCGGCCGGCCCGAGAACTGCGTGAATACAAACGACTCTCCAGCGATCGGCGCCGCGTTCCGGGCCAACGTGTGACGCGAAAACGTGAACAGAAAGAGTGGAGCGCCGGGTCGTGCAACACGCGACGCTTCGGCCATGGCGCACCTGAACTCCTCGCCGGAGCGAGCGAGATTCCAGATGCCGTGCGCTACGACGAAATCGAAGGCGCCGGAGGCAAACGGCAACGAGTCCATTGGTGCGACCACCAGGTCGAGACCGTTCGACAGCGTCTCTGCGTTCATTCGTCGAATGGCGGCGGTCAACATCGGCGTTGAAAGGTCCGTGCCGACGACGCGCCAACCGGCGCGTGCCAGCGGCACGGCGTTGCGTCCGGCCCCACATCCGATGTCGAGCAGTCGAGCCGCCGGCCGGAAGGTCTTCCTGGCCACACCCAGCAGCGCGGCATTCGGTGGCGACTGGACGAACCCCTCGACCGTGCGGGCATCGCTCCAAGAGGACCCGGCGAGCGGGTCGCTGTCCGACAGTCGCCTCCGGGTGTCGTCGATGGCGGCCTCCATCCTGAGCGTAGCGCAGCAGTCCGAGGGTCGAGATGGTTGACGCTCCGTCGAATTGTGGATTCAGACTATGAGCAGCATCATGATTCGTCGACAGTACGAGGCATAGCGCATGGCGAGCACACTGAACCCCGGTCAACTCTTCGCGCTGGACTCTCTGGTCACGCTAACGGCGCAGGGAATTGCCAGTCGCGTACTCGCCCGAACGGCGGCTGGAAACATCACGCTGTTCGCCTTCGATGCCGGCGAGGAACTGTCAGAGCACACAGCGCCGTTCGATGCCCTGGTGCTGACGCTATCCGGCGCCCTCCGTCTCACGATCGGCGGCGTGGAAGTGACAACCTCGCCTCAGACGATCGTGCTGATGCCGGCCAATGTTCCGCATGCCGTCCGTGCCCAGGAGGAGGCGCGAATGTTGTTGATCATGCTTCGCGACGCGGCCTGAGTGGTTTCAGCACGTTCGACGCGCGTCCTGTTCGGGAGATTCCTCACCTCCCGAGAAAAGATCGCAAGGGCAGTCAGCGTCGTGCGCAACTGCGTGGGGGAGAATTCTGACCGCGACGTCTCGGCCGAGCTCCGAGCCGTTGGCCAACCATTTCGACATGATAGCCGAGGCTTTTTCGTAGTTCTTGCTTGCAGGAACTCGCTATTCCGATCTGAGCGCGCGCACGACGTCCACGCGCGACGCCCGCGCCGCCGGCGTCAGTGACGCGAGGATGGCCGCGGCGACCAGGACCAGGGCCGCGGCGGCGATGGGCACGAGGCCGGGAATCTGCACGTCGGACACGAAGCGGCCGACGACGCGCGCGAGCAGGACGCCACCGGCGGCGCCGGCGACGATGCCGAGGATGCCGATCGCCGCGCCTTCCTTCAGCACGCCCGTCAGCAGATGCGTCGGCGTCGAGCCGATGGCCAGACGCACCCCGAACTCGCGCGTTCGCGCGCTCACCGAAAATGCCAGCACGCCGGCCACGCCCACTACCGCGATCAACAGCGCGACGCCGGCGAACCCGCCGAACACGAGCGCGTTGACGCGATTCGGTGCCAGGACTTCGGCGCGAATATCGTCGAGCGTCGCCGGGCGCTCCACCGGCTGATCGGCGGCCAGCCCGCGGACGACCTTCGTGACCGCCGGCACCAATGTGTACGGATCGACCTTGGCGTGGATGAACAGCCGCCCGCCGTTCATCTCCTGCTCCATCGGGTGATACACCGTCATCGCCGGCTCCGGCACCAGGTTCTCGTCGTCGATGTCGGCGGCGACGCCGACGATTCGGCGCGGATCGTTGCTCACGCCGATGAACTTGGTGACCGGATCGGTCCACATCAGCCGGCGATTGACCGCGTCCATGCCCGGGAACATCCGCTTGGCGACGCTCTCACTGACGATGACGACTCGCTCGCCATCGTGCCGATCGCCGTCGTTGAAGTCGCGTCCGGCGATCATCCTGACGCCCAGCGCCGAGAAGAATCCTGGTGACACCGTCCGGAATCGCGCCCGCGGATCCTCCTCACCGTTGGCCTTGCGGTAACCCTCGACGGTGAACTGCGCGGCGAAAAAGCCCGGATCGCGCCACGGCACGACCGTGCCCAGCGCGACCTGCTCGACGCCCGGCAGTTCACCGATGCGACGCAGCACTTCCTTGTAGAACGTGCTCACCTCCGCCGGCTTCCGCTCGTAGGACACGACCGGCACGTTCACAGCAAGCACATTGCCGGTGAAGCCGGTCTGTTGTCGCTGCAGCGCGAAGAGCGTCGTGATGAGCATGCCGGCGCCGGCCACGAGGACGAACGACGCCGCGATCTGCGTCACCGCGAAGACGCGCAGCCGGCGGTTCGTCCCCGACGTGAGCCGCAGGCTTCGGCCGCCAAGGCCGATGCCAGTTGACGACTCGGCGGATGGCAGTCTGGGCACGAAGGCGAGCAGGATGGCGACGAGGACGGCAAGCGTGCCACCGACCCAGAGCAACGTCGCGTCGACCGTCACGTCGTGAGCGCGCACCGAGAAGCGCGACGCATACTGCGCCAGCACGGCCACCATTGGCCGCGCCAGAGCGACCGCCAGCAGCGCGCCGGCGAGACAGAGGACCACGCTTTCCGTGAGGAGCGTCCGGCGTAGCGCCGCCCGGCTCGCGCCGAGCGCCGCGCGCACCGCGAGTTCCCCTTCCCGGCGCACGGAGCGCGCCAGGATCAAATTGGTGACGTTCGAACACGCTACGACGAAGACCAACCCGGACGCGGCGAGCAGCACGAGCAGAATCGTGCGTGCCGGCGAGATGATCTCGTCGCGAAGACTCTTCGCGTCGATCCTGAAATGCGCCTGTCCTTGATACGCCTCCGGATGCGCAGCGACCATCGCCGCGTGCGCAGTCTTCAGCTCAGCGCGCGCGTTGTCCAAGGTGGCCCCGGGCGCGAGACGACCGAAGAGCTCCGTCATGCGATGCACGCGTCCCTCGACCATCGTCGCGTCGAGATGATGCGGGCTCGTGACGACGTTGGCGATGATCTCGGTTTCCTGCGGGTACGGCACCGACGGCTCGAGGACGCCGACGATGGTCGCGGGACGATCGCTGAGTGTGATCTTCCGGCCGATGACGGTGGGATCGCTCTTGAAGGCGCTGGTCCAGAACCGGTACGTCAGCACCGCAGCCCCGTCCGCCTTCGGTCCGTCATCGCCCGGACCGAGCAGTCGCCCCATGACCGCCTGCAGGCCCATGACCTCGAAGTACGAGCCGCCAACGACTCCCGCTCGCACGGACCGGGGGTCGCCAAGACCAACCATCGTGAACCCGATCGTCGAGAAGTCGCCGAACGCGGAGAGCGATTTCACGCCGGCCCGCAGGTCCCTGATCTCTGGTACTGAAAAGTTCGCATTCTCGACGCCGAGGCCGGGCGTGCTCTGTCGGATGTAGATCAGCCGGTCCTGGTCGCGATTCACCAGTGGCCTGATCAGGACGCCCCGGACGACGCTGAAAATGGCGGCGTTGGCGCCAATCCCCAAAGCCAGGGTCACGACGACGGTCAGCGCCAGGC
>JBLNGH010000454.1:0-4365 GCA_050264575.1 Acidobacteriota bacterium
GCGCGAGGACGCGTGCGACCAGCGCCGTCGTCGACGACAGGCGCGCAATCGGCAGCTGCGGATCGAGCGCGCGCACCGTGTCTCGGATCGCTGAAAGGAGCGGCGCCTCACTGCCGGTCGTGCGCACGACGAAATACAACGTGAGCTCGGGCGCCTGCAGCGCCGGCAAATAGAACTGTGGCTCGCTCTCCGTCCGAGGCCCGCCGCGCCGCACGTGACCGACGACGCCGATGACCGTCGACCACCGGGTATCCCCGGGTGGAAGCCGCCCGAACGGAGTGACGCGCTTGCCGATCGCTGATTCACCCGGCCAGTAGCGCCGGGCGAATTGATCGTCGACGATCGCCACGCGCATCGCACCGGTCTGGTCCTCGAACGTGAACTCGCGTCCTTCGACGACCGGAATGCGCAGCGTCGCGAAGTACCCCGGCATCGCGGCTGAGTACTCGGCATGCGGCTCCGGGACGCCGGAATCGGCCGGCTGACTTTCGACGATGACCGTGCCACTCCAGTTGTCTCCGCTCATCGGAAGCGGATTGACCGCCGAGGCGCCGGCTGCTCCGGGAAGCGCCCGCAGCCGGGCGAGAAAGTCGCGCTGAAACGCGAGGATCTTCGCTTCGCTGTCGTACTGCGCGCGCGGAAGTGCGATTTGCGCGACAACGGTGCTCGCAGGGTCGAAGCCGGTCGGCACCGACACCATCCGCGCGAAGCTGCGCAGCAGAAGACCCGCGCCGACCAGCACCACGACCGCGAGCGTCACCTCGGCGATGACCAGCACGCGCCGCAGGCGATGTCGAATCGACGCGTCGCCGGACGCGCGGTCGGCGCCCGCCAGCGACCGTTGCGGGTCGGCCGTCGCATGTCGAAATGCGGGCGCCACGCCGACGAGGAGTCCCGTCACCATCGTCACCGCGACTGCGAACGTCAGCACCGTGACGTCGAGGCCGGCCAGCTCGAGCAGCGGAATGTTGCCGGCATCGAGCGCGATCAGTCCCTTGATTGCGGCAACCGCCAATGCGAAGCCGAGGGCGCCGCCGGCGGCGACGAGCACGCCCGTCTCGACGAGGAGCTGGCGCACGAGCCTGGCGCGGCCGGCGCCGAGCGCGCTCCGCACCGCCAGTTCACGGCGCCGCACGGTGCCGCGCGCCAGCATCAGGTTCGCGACGTTCGCGCAGGTGATGAGCAGGACGACGCTGACCGCGCCCAGCAGCACGAGCAGGGACGCGCGGACGTCGCCGACGATCTGCTCGTTGATTGGCACTGCGTTCAAGCGCCATTTCACGTCCGCATCCATGTAGCGGTCCGGGAACCGCTGCCGGAACCCGGCGGCGATAGTGTCGAGATCCGCCTGGGCGCGCTCGTGCGACACGTCCGGCCGGCGGCGCGCGAGCACCCCGAGGACCTGGTTGCCGCGGCTGTCCGTGCGAGACTGCTCCCAGCCGTACGGAATCCAGAGATCCGCCGGCATGCGCAGGAATCCGATCGGCGCGTCGGGAAACCTCACGCCGGGCGGCATGACGCCGATGACCGTTCGCGGGAGGGCGCCCACCGTAATCGTCCGGCCGACGATGGCCGTGTCTCCGCCAAAGCGTCGTCGCCAGAGTGAGTCGCTGAGCAGGACGACGCGCGGCGCTCCCGTGACGCCGTCAGCGGCGCTGAACGGCCGGCCCTGGCCGGGCATGACGCCAAGCAGGTCGAAGAGATTGGGAGACACGAGGTACGCCGTGATTCTCTCGGGTTCACACGGCGATCCGCCTCCAGTGCACCCGCCGGAGACACTTGTCGTCTGCGGCCTGAGGGCGGCGACGCCGTCGAAGGCCTGCGAAGTGTCGCGAATGTCGGCGAATTCCGCGGCGGCAACGGCCGCTTGCGACAAGCCCGTCGCCGAGTAGGAGTTCCAGAGCACGGCCGTGCGATTCGCGTTGGGGTAGGGTGCGCCGCGGAACAGCACCGTGTTTACGATGCTGAAGATGGCGGTCGTGGCGCCGATGCCCATTGCGATCGTGAGCACCGCCGTCAGTGTGAAGGCGGGGGCTTTGCGCATGACCCGCGACGCGTAGGTGACGTCCTGACGAAGTCCATGCCACCAGGCTGCGCGTTCCATGGTCGTCTCCTTGTCCATCTCTATCTGGACGCTGATCCGATGGCAGACCTCGCGGGCCCGTTCGATGTCGCCAAGGCGTTGCATCGCGCGTTCCCGCGCGGCCGCCGGATCGAGGCCGGCCGCCACGTACCGGCGCGTCTGCATTTCGAGGTGAAACGCGATCTCGTCATCGATCCCGGCCGGCGGCTTCGGGTCATCGGGCACGGAGCACCTTGTCGACGGCGGTGATGAGGTGACCCCAGTCGGCAGTCCGCGATCGCAGCTCAACGCGCCCGCGGTCGGTCAGGGCATAGACTTTGATCGCTTTTCCGGCCTCGGACTTCTTCCACGTCGCCGCGATCCACCCGCGACGTTCCATGCGATACAGGGCGGGGTAGAGTGATCCTTCTTCGATGCTCAGGACATCGTCTGTGGTCTCTTCGATCCAGCGGGCGACGCCGTAGCCGTGGCGCGGTCCCCGCGCGAGCGTGCGCAGGATGAGCAGATCGAGTGTGCCCTGCGGGAGCGATGGAAGATCCGTCATACCTAGCGCTTCAGGGTATCACTGCAGGTATCAGACGAGGCCGGCGTGCAAAAGGTTGGCCGGCCTCCAGCCGGGCGAGAAGTACGGCGGTCAAGAGCGGTGAAGCAGGGCGTCAAGGACGCTGAAGTACGGGAACCAGGAACCGTGAAGTACGGTCGTCGAACACGCTCGCGTACGGCAGGTCAAGGGCCGGCGGAGATTTGGCCTGCGTCTTGGCACTCGCGGTCTTTCTCGCCGTACCTCGGCGTTTTTTGCTCCCGTACTTCTTGATCTTCTCATTCCCTACTTGGTCATCTCTTCACTCCTGTACTTCGCGATCTCGTCTCGGGTAGTGGTAGCCTGCGCGCGGTGAGCAGCGGTCGGACCGAAGTGGGGCTCGTTCGTGCCATCGGACGTTGGAGTCTCACGGGGCTCGTCATCAACGGCATCATCGGCAGCGGCATCTTCGGGCTGCCGGACGACATCTCGCGCCGCGTGGGCGCGGCCGCGCCGTTCGCCTACCTGATCGCCGCGCTCGGTATCGGCGTGGTGATGAGCTGTTTCGCCGAGGTCGCGTCGCGGTTCACCGAGGCAGGCGGTCCCTATCTCTACGCGCGATCGGCGTTTGGCCGCTTTGCGGGCGTGCAGATGGGGTGGTTCGCCTGTCTCGTCCGAATCGCCTCGGCGGCGGCGAACGCCAATCTGTTCGTCGTGTATCTCGGCACGTTCTGGCCGGGTGCCACCGAACGATGGCCGAGGGCAATCGTGGTGCTGGCGCTGTTCGGTTTCCTGGCGGCAATCAACATCCGCGGCGTCAAGTCGGGGGCTCGCGTCAGCGATGTGCTGGTCTTCGCGAAGCTCGTGCCCATCGCGGTCTTCGTCGGGGTTGGCGTGTGGGCGGTCGGCCCGCGGATCGGGATCGCCGGGTCGGGCGCGCCGGGCGGGGAATGGCTGCAGGCCGTGCTGGCGCTCGTCTTCGCGTTCGGAGGATTCGAAGCGGCGCTCATGCCGCTCGGCGAAGCGCGAGATCCACGCCGCGACGCGCCGTTCGCGCTGCTCGTGGGCCTTGCCGTCGTGGCGATCGTCTACGTGTCGATTCAGGTCGTGTTCATGGGGGCCGTCACGGATCCGGCCGCGCTCGGCAGGCCCGACGTCCAGGAGCGGCCGGTTGCCGAAGCCGCGCGCGTCTTCATGGGCGCCTTTGGCGCCTCGCTGATTGCCGTCGGTGTGCTGCTCTCGACGTACGGCAACCTCGCGATGCAGTTCGTCGGCGCGCCGCGGTTGCTCTTCGCGCTCGGGGAACAGCGCGACTTTCCGGCGGTGTTTGCGGCTATTCACCCCCGATGGCGCACGCCGCACGTCTCGATCCTGGCGCACGCGGCGTTGTCGGCGGCGTTTGCGCTGTACGGCAGCTTCATCTGGAACGCGATTCTCTCAGCCGTCGCCCGCCTGGGGACGTACGGGCTTGTGTGTGCCGCCGTTCCGGTCCTGCGCCGCCGCGATCCTGACGGCGCGCTGTACCGGGTGCCGGGCGGGTGGGCGCTTCCGGCGATCGGGCTGAGCTTCTGCGCGGTGCTCGTCGCGCAGATGGAAGCCGCCCACGCGCGCATTGCCGCCGTCGTCGCGGTCGTCGCCACGACGAACTGGCTGCTGGTGCGCCGATGAGGCGTGTGATCGTCCGGGCGAGCGCCGCCGCGCTTGGTGGCGCACTGACGGCGACGATCGCCGTCGTGGCGGCGGTCCCCCAGCATCCGGGTCT
>JBLNGH010000455.1:0-4239 GCA_050264575.1 Acidobacteriota bacterium
GGTGTCTGGGCGATCATCAGCGCCGACCCTGAGCTGAACACCGTGTACCTCGGCGTCGAGATGTCCACGGGCGACTACTTCGGCGGCCCGCGGCCGGGCAACAACCTGTTCGGCGAAAGCATCGTGGCGGTCGATCTGACCACCGGCAAGCGGAAGTGGCACTACCAGCTCGTGCACCACGGCATCTGGGACATGGACATTCCCTGCGCGCCCATCCTGGCCGACATCACCGTCGACGGCCGGAACATCAAGGCGATCGCGCAGCCGAGCAAGCAGGCATTTCTCTACGTCCTCAATCGTGAGACCGGCGAGCCGGTGTGGCCGATCGTCGAGCGCCCGGTGGAGAAGGGCACGGTGCCGGGCGAGTGGTACTCGCCCACGCAGCCGATCCCCAGCAAGCCGCCGGCCTACGACCGTCAGGGCTTCGTGCTCGACGACCTCATCGACTTCACGCCCGCGCTGCGCGCCGAGGCGCTCGAGATCGTCAAGCGGTACCAGATCGGGCCGCTCTACACGCCGCCCGTGCTGAGCAAGGCCGACGGACCACTCGCGACCCTGCAGTTGCCTGCTGACGTCGGCGGAGCGAATTGGCCGGGCGGGTCGTTCGATCCTGAAACCAACCGGCTCTACATTCATTCGCACACGGCGGTGTTCGTGAGCGGCATCGTCCCGGCCAATCCGTCGACGTCGGACATGGGCTACGTGTCCGGCCAGGCGCGCGCAGCCGCTGGCGCGGGAGATGCCGGACGAGGCGCGGGGCCCGGCCGCGGTGGCACGTCGGTGCAGGGTCTGCCGCTCGTCAAGCCGCCGTACGATCGCATCACCGCGTACAACATGAACACCGGCGACCTCATGTGGCAGAAGACGCACAGCTCGACGCCCGACGACATCAAGAATCATCCGGCGCTGCAGGGGCTCGATTTGCCTCGGCTCGGACAGCCGGGCCGAACGTTCATCGGCGTCCTGGCTACGAAGACATTGCTGATCGCGGGTGAGGGCGGTGTGCACCGCAATGACGCCGGCGAACGCATCGCGCTGCTGCGCGCCTATGACAAGGCCACCGGTGCCGACGTCGGCGCGGTCGAAATGCCGGACAAGCAGACCGGCTCGCCGATGACCTACATGCTCAACGGCAAGCAATACATCGTCGTCGCGGTCAGCGGCGTCAACGGCGCGCAGCTCGTCGCCTACGCGCTGCAGTAGGAGTCCCTTTCGATGACACGTCTTGCAGTAGCGTGCATGCTGGCGTTAGTGATCGCGTTGCCCGCCGCGCAAGGGACGAAACCGCCGATCGGCGGAACGCTCATGCGCTCTTGCCGTTCGACTCGACACGCGCGCGATCACGGCAGACAACCGACTCGTCGCCGCATCGACAGCGATTCGGGCCGTCGCGCACCACATTCAACCCGTTCAAGACATTCGAGCCTGACGGTTGATGGCGCTTGTCTGCTGTCGCGCAGTGACCCTACTTGCTGACCAGCACCTTGAGCGCAGCCGCGCGATTCGCACCACGGCGGATCGTCACGGGGGTCGCCACCGCCGCAATGCGACGAATGAACACGGGATCTTGCAGATCGATCGCCGTCTCGGCTGGCAGCGCCGCCAGGAGAAACTGGCCGGGACGGACGTTCCGGAACGTGAAGGATCCGTCAGCGCCAACCCGCCCCTGCGAGCTGACCCGCTCCAGCATGCCGTCGTCGATCCACTTGTCGACCAACGCAGGAAACAGGACAACCCAAGGCGTGGCGTTCGGCGTCACCGTCGATCCCGCCACAAACCCCGACAGCGTCGACGGTTCATCCGTCAACATGACGACGACGTCGGTGAGGTCACGATCGCGAAGGACGATGGCTTTGTCGTACCAGTCCTGCCCGTCGATCAGGATGGCCTCGATGTGCCAGTCGACGTTGGGCTTGCGAGCCGAGACGAAGTACCGGCCTGGCGGAAACGCCGCGGTGGTGAAGAGGAGATCCTTCCGATCCGGAAAGCCCCAGCCGACCATCCGTTCCTCGGCATCGACCGGAGTCAGCGTGATCGTCGAGTTCAACATCTGTTGGGTGGTCGGCAGCGGCGCCTTTCCGCGGAATTCGTAGCGGCCGCTCACGCGCAACCCGGACGCCAACCGCAGCGTCACGTCGCCGACATCTTGGTCATCGACAAGCACGTCCGCCTCCGCCCAGTGGAACTTCGCGGTCGCCGGCCGGCGCTCGGCCCGAATCGCGTCGATCAGCCGGAACCCGACCGTGCCGGGCATGGGCGCCCAGGCGCTCTGGCCCATTCGACTGATCACGCGGTAGCTCCCGGGACGCACCCCGAGAAACCGGAATCGGCCCTCGTCGTCGGTCACCGTCCACCCCGCCTCGAACCCCTCTTCGGACAGCAGCACGTCGTGATTGTCGGCCGCAAGCAGCCGCACGCCCGCGCGACGCTCGGGGCCGTCTTCGGAGACGACCCGCCCGGCCACCGAATGGGTGCTGGCCTTCATCAGCTGGAAATCGATGCGGCCGATCTCGTCGCCAGCCTCGAGCGCCAGCACCGAGACCGACGCCACCCGATCGGTATTCGGGTAATACATCGTCGGATAAATCAGGACCCGGGGGAGGGGCTGGCCCGTTGGTTCGACATCCCCGGCGAGGCCGCGCCAGTCGACGCCGTACGCGCCCGTCGTGGTGACATCGCCCCTCGGCACCGGCGCGCCCGACGACCTAGCGTTCGTCACCGCCGCGTCGCGCGCGTCGCCGGCAACGCCGACTTCCTCGAGCACGGCCCGCGGCACGGTGATCACCGTCGATGGCACGGCCACGACATACCGGCCTGGTCGGAGCTCGGAGAACCGATAGGTGCCGCGATCGTCGGTCGCCGTCCGGGCGACAATGTCAAGCCGTCGGCGACCGCCGAGCATCGTCTCGCGCAGCGCCGCGACGGCCACGTCGGCGGCAGGATCCCCCGTGTCGTCCACCACCTCCCCGGCAAGGGTCGCCGGTTTCCAGGCAAAGACCACCAGCCCCGAGAACTGCTGACCGGCTTGGAGAACGACCGCCGGGCTGGGATAGTGCTCGTCGACGGGGGGTGGATGTCGATCGAGGGACGTCACCAAGTAGCCAGCTGCCCGCGCGAAGATCCCGTGTCTCCCCGGCAGCAATCCACGAAACGTAAACGCGCCATCGGCGCCGGTCTTCGTCTGCTGCGGCGGACTGGCACCGCGTTTCTGCGCGGTGGCGCCATCCATGGACACCTCGATGACGGGCCCGTAGGGCGTCATCATGTCCCGCAGGCTGTGAATCTCGACGCTAGCGCCAGCGACTGGCCGACCGGTCCGCGCGTCGATCACGTGCCCCGACACGCTCGCGTCGCCGGGCGGGCCCTGCGCAGGCACGCTTGTCGACCACGCGACCGCCGCGCCAACGGCGACGATGAGCGCCCAAGTGCTCTGTTGGCGCCACCGGGAGGAGGGCGAACCCGTTAGAGTCCGCACTACCCTAGATTCCGGGGCCGCAGTCGCAATGATTGCCTTCGGGGTGACAAATCTCTGGACACGGCGGAACCGGACAGCAGCCATTGTCGAAGCAGAACCCCTCGTAATAGGTACAGAGGGCATCCTCCGCCTCGAGAATGACTTGGTACCCCCATCCAGCCGCAACGCTGAGTATCAAAACCACGAAGAGTCTTGTCAAGCGGACTCTCATAGCCCCCTCCGTCAATCCAAAACCAACATGGAGATGCCATCGTGCGGTTACCCTTAAGGGCCGCACGGCACTGTGTGACTGGCGGTCCAAACTCACTCGATCGCTCTCAGAAGCTTCGCCTCAGCAGGTCCATCAAGCACGCCTCCCCAGACCCCGGCGACAATTCCAGACGCGCCGACGAGCACCGTTTGGGGAACGGCGGTGAGCTTCATTGGGCTTGATCCGCTTTCGTGGACATCTTCCGAAAGGTGGATACGATGTCCCGCATGCCCTCAAGCAAGCCCGGCCGGCGACCTCGCCGGCGATTCTCTGACGAGTTCAAGGAAGGCGCCGTTCGCCTGGTCCTCGACGAGGGGAAGACGGTCGGTGCCGCCGCGCGCGAGTTGGACTTGACGGCGTCGGCCCTCGGCCTCTGGGTCCGGCATGCGAGAGCAGAGCGCACGAAAGGCCAAAGCGGGCTGATGAAGGAAGAACGCGAAGAGCTGGCTCGGCTGCGGAAGGAAGTGCGCATCCTCGCGGAGGAGCGCGACATCCTAAAAAAAGCCACGGCCTT
>JBLNGH010000456.1:0-8892 GCA_050264575.1 Acidobacteriota bacterium
ATCCGCGCCGTGCCACAACGGGAGCGTGCCGAATACGAGCGCCGAGATGAACGTCAGCAGAGCCGTGAAGCCGACGATGACGCCGTCCAGCCGGATTTCGTCGACGCGCGGCAGGGTCGCCGGCGCAGAGCCGACGAGCAGCCGGAGCGCGGCGACGGCGAGCAGGATGCCCGCGGCGCCGCCGGCCGTCGAGAGGAGGGCGCTCTCGGTCAGGAAGGTGCGCACGACCGCGAACCGGCCGGCGCCGAGCGCGCGGCGAACGGCCAGTTCGCGCTGACGGCCGTCGAGCCGGACGAGAAAGAGGTTGGCGACATTCGCGCACGCGACGAGCATCACCACGCCGACCGACGCCAGCAGGATCCAGAGCGGCCGCCGGACGGCGCCGACGGTCGCCTCCTACAACGTCCGGCCGGTGAAGATCAGTCGAGTCGTCTGGACGTTCCCGGCCGCGCGCGGGTCGTTCGGGTAGGCGCGCGGCGCATCCGGGATCAGCGCGTTCAGCTCGGCGCGCGCGACCTCGAGCGACGCGCCATCGCTGAGGCGCGCCACGCCGTTGTAGTCCCAGGTTCCAAAACCATCGGCCTCCCTGGCCGTATCGACAATCCAGCCGTCGACCTTCGAATCCGGAAATGCAAACGACGCCGGCATCACCCCGACGATTTCACCGGTCACGCCGCTCACCCTGATCGACCGGCCGATGACGCCGGGCGTGCCGCCATAGCGCTGCATCCAGAATCCATGCGACAGAACTACGAGCGGTGGTCCGCCGGGCGCGGCATCGCGCTCGGTGAACCAGCGGCCGAGCGCCGGGGCCACGCGCAGCACGCGCCCGAGCGACGGCGTCGCCTGCGTCACGCGAATCCGTTCGGGATCGCCATCGCCGGTGACCGTGACCGTGCGAACTTGATAGATCGCCGCCGACTCGAGGACCCGCACGTGATTGAGATAGTGAAAGTACAAGCCGGACGTGAGCCCGAGGTCGGACGGCATCTTGAGATCGATCGATCCGTGATCCAGCTCGATTAACCGGCTGGACTCCGGATAAGGCAACGGGTTCAGCACGACGCGATGGACGAGCGCAAAAATCGACACGTTCGCCGCGATCGCCAGAGCCAACGTCAACACGGCGGCAAGGGTGAACGAGGGCGTGGCGGCCAGACGTCGGATCGCGTGGCGGAACTCGAGGCCTGTTCCGTTCAGGAGTCTCCGAGCGGGTGATCGCTCATCGCGGCGGTCGGACACGCGCCGGCGTCGTGACACGGCCAGCGTGAACAGGTCCGTCAGCTCGCGGCGCCAGAAATCGACGGATCGTCGTCGGCCGACCCGCTGCGCGTCGGCGCAGCGCCGCTCGAACATCTCCTCCATCGCCGCGCCGTATTGCCGGCTGAGCGAGGGCAGGCAGAGACGCAGGAGCCAGCGGTAGATCCGCACGGGTCACCCACGCTCGGAGTACAGCCGGCGCTCGCGGGCCGCTCGCACGAGCGCGCTCAGCCGCTCGGCCTCCTTTGCCGCGACCCGCCGGCCCTGCCGCGTGAGCGCAAAGTATTTCCGGCGCGAATCGACCTCGTCCGGCGCGTCGGCCGGCGCAATCAACCCTTCGTCGGTCAGCCGGCGCAAGGCCTGATAGAGCGCGCCGGTGGTCGGGTCGAGCCGTCCGCCTGACTGGTCGGCGACGTCCTTGCCGATCGCGTATCCGTGCGACGGTCCATCTCCGAGCGCGAGCAGGACGTGAAATTCCAGGTCCGACGGCGTCATGCGGACTCCTTGGCTTGGTTGGACGTCCCGCCGGGACAGAAGTTTCTGAAACTATAGTTGCTACTACTACATTATGCCAGATCCGAACGGCGGTGGGACCGATCCGCCCGGCGCTTGACGGGGCGCTCGCAACCGGGTTGGCGGCCGGGTTGACCACCTCCGCCCTGCCCCTTCGAGCGGAGTGAGCGTAGCGCTTGTCAAAAAGCACACATGAAGAACATGAAGGGCATGAAGGGTTTTTCTTTGAACTTCTTCATGTCCTTCATTCCCCTTCATGACCTTCCTGTCTGCTTTTTGAACTTGGCAAGCAGTCCGCCCTACGTACAATCGCCCCATGCGACGACGAGATTTCCTGCTGTTAACGGGCATGGCGGCGTCATGGCGGCCTCCCTCAATTCGTGCCGCTGCCGCGACCCAGACTGATGCGCGATTCGACGAGATCGCCGCGCTCGTCACGGCAAAGATGGCCGAGTACCACATCCCCGGCGTCGCCGTGGGCATCGTCAAGAACGGCGAGACGACGATTCGCGGATTTGGCGTCACGAACGTCGACGATCCGCAGCCGATCACGCCCGAGACGCTGTTCACGATCGCCTCGATTTCGAAAACCGTCACGGCAACCGCCGTGATGAAGCTGATCGAGCAGGGCCGGGTTGACCTGAAGGCGCCGATCCAGAAGTACCTGCCCGATTTTCACGTGCAGGACGAGGCGGTGAGCCGCGCGGTGAGCTTCTGGCACCTGCTGACGCACACGCCGGGCTGGGAGGGACAGCTCTCCACCGAAGATCGCGGCGCCGAAGCGCTCGCGCATTTCGCGACGACGATCATGCGCGACCTGCCGCAGCTCGCCGCGCCGGGATCCGTGTGGAGCTACAACAATGCCGGCTTTTCGCTCGCCGGCCGCGTGATCGAAGTCGTCACGGGACGAACCATTCACGACGCGCTCCGCGATCTCGTCTTCGCGCCGCTCGGGCTGACCCGCTCCTTCACCCGCGTGACCGACGCGATGACGTACCGGCTCTCGCTCGGCCACCGCGAGCAGAACGGCAAGACGCAGGTCATCCGCCCGTTCCAGACGACGTCCGGCACGACAGCCGGCGGCGTGATGACGACCATCGCCGACTTGATCCGGTACGCCCGGTTTCATGTGAGCGACGGCGCGGGCGCGGACGGCAAGCCGTTCCTGCCAAAGAATCTCCTGCAGCAGATGCAGACGCCGCAGCTGCGCAAGAACAGTACTGACGATGAGATGGGCGTCGGCTGGCATCTGCGCAAACTCGGCGGCGTGCTCACCTGCGCGCACGGCGGCACCTTGAACGGCCACTGTCTGCTCGTGCAGCTGGTCCCGGCCCGCAATCTCGCCTTCGCGATCCTCACCAACCACACCGACGGCTGGCGGCTGGTACAGGACGTCGAGCACGGCATTCTCAAACGCTATGAAGGGATCACGCTCGCGCCGAATCAGCCGATCGGCCACCGCGGCGTGAACGAGGCGATGACGTTTCACTCGACGCCGCTCGCCACCCAGCCGGCGCTCGAGGAATACGTCGGCACGTACCAGCGCCCTCCCAACGGCAACGTCGTCGCGCGTCAGGAGGCAGGCAAGCTCATCGTGGGCGGTAATGCGCAGTCGGGCGGGACGACCCTCGTCTTCTACGGACGCGACGTCGCGTATGCGATCGCCGGCTCGTACACCGGCAGTCCGTACGAATTCATTCGCGCCGCCGACGGCAGCGTCGGCTGGATCCGGGTCAACGGACGGATTGCGAAGCGCGATCGCACCACTGCCGCCTGATTGCCACGGATTCCCAAACTCAAGATACCGACCCAATCGAGGGTTGTAAAAGCAGACATGAAGCTCATGAAGGACATGAAGGACATGAAGCTGCGCTGACCTGGCGAGCCCGGCTTCGCCGGGCGCGGTGAGTGCGCGAGCCGCGAGCGACAAGACCCACCAAGATCCTCGAGGTCTTGTCGCTCGCGGTTCGCACACTCACCGCCACGCCGCCGCAGGCGGCCGCCAGGTCAGCGGTCGTCAAAGACTTTCTGACTTGTCGGGCACCCCTTCATGTCCTTCATGCCCTTCATGATCTTCATGTGTGCTTTTGGCACGCGGAGCGTGGGCCGTCACGCTGGGCGTGCGGCCCCGGGTGTAGGATTGGCGCCAGGCGGAGCATCGCCATGCATCGACGCATCGATCGTCGCGAGTTCCTGAAAACCGGATCGCTGGCCGCGGGCGCGCTGGCCTATGCCAGACCAGCTCTCGCCTCCACTCAGAAGCCCGCTGACGTCAGGATCTCCTCGAGGTCCTATCAGCCCCTTGCCGATTACCCAATCCAGCCGAAGCGTCATTCGGAGGTCGTCATGAAAGACGACTTCTGGGCGCCCAAGATCGTGCGGAACGCAGAGGTGACGATTCCGTTCGAGGTGCAAAAGCTCTCGGAAGGCGGGCGCGGGTTCGGCGGCGGCGTCCTCGAAGCGGCGATCCTCTCGCTCGAGAGGCGGCCGAACCCGGCGTTGCAGGCCCAGGTGGACGCGCGGCTGCGCGCGATCGCGCAGGCTTCCGAGGGGAGCAACCGGAATTTCGAAATCGCGGCGACGTACTTCAACGCGACAGGACACCGCGAACCGATCGAGGCCGCCATCAAGATCGCGGATGCGCTGTACAGAGATTTCCAGATCAACAACCCGCCCTTTTCCGGCGGCGAGCGCGACGCCATCAACTGCGTGCAGCTGTACCGCGTCACGCACGACCGGAAGCACCTGGATCTGGCGAAGCATTACCTCGACATCCGCGGGCTCGAGAACTCGGTCAACCGGAGCCGGCACAACCAGTCCTACAAGCCGGTGCTCGAACAGTCGGAGGCGGTCGGTCACGCGGTCAACTGCGTGTCGCTGATGGTGTCGCTCGTCGACGTCGGCGTGCTGACCGGGCTCAAGGAGTACTTCAACGCGGGCCACCGCATGTGGACCGACGCGGTCGAGCGAAAGATGTACGTCACGGGCGGCGTCGGCACGACGGGCAACGAGGGGTTCGGCGAGCCGTATTCGCTCCCCAATATCGACGCCTATTCAGAAACCTGCGCCGTGTTGATGTTCATCACGCTCAACCACCGGCTGTTTCTCGCCACCGGCGACAGCAAGTACATCGACGTGATGGAGCGCGGGATGTACAACAACGCCATCGACGGCGTGTCCGAGTCCGGCAACCGGTTCTTCTACGTCAACCGGCTCGCGAGCGCCGGCGACGGCCGCGACACACGCTGGGAGCGCGCCTCGCTCGAATGCTGCCCGCCGAATCTCGTCCGCTTCCTCGCGTCGATGCCCGGCTTCATGTACGCGCAGGATCCAAAAGGCGCGATCTACGTCAACCTGTATGCCTCGAGCGAGACGTCGTTCACCGTCGGCGGGAAGCGGCTCTCGCTGTCGATGCAAAGCCAGCTACCGTGGGCCGGCCAGTCCAAGATCCGCGTCTCCGCGACAGAAGACGTCAACGGGTCGATCAAACTTCGGATCCCTGGTTGGGCGCGCAACCAGCCGGTCCCGGGCGGACTCTATTCATACCTCGACACCGTCAACTCCCCCGTGACCATCTCCGTCAACGGGGCGCGCGTGAGCGCGACGCCGGACACGACCGGCTACGTGGCAGTCGCTCGCCTGTGGCAGGACGGTGATGTCATCGAGATCGAGTTTCCAATGGAGGTCAGACGCGTGGCGGCCGACCGGCGCGTCAAAGAGAACCGCGGACGGATGGCCGTCGAGCGCGGCCCCATCGTCTACTGCGCGGAATGGCCGGACGTCGAAGGCGGAAAAGTGCTCGATTTGCTCGTACACAGCAAGCAAGATCTGACGCCGACAATCGCTCACCCGCCGGGGTTGGGGAGTGGCGTGCGGGTCGTGCCCATGAGCGCGAAGCCGATCAGCAATCCCACCGCGCCAGCGCTGTTTCTGAAGCTCATTCCGTACTTCCTCTGGGCCAATCGCGGTCCGGGCGAGATGAGCGTGTGGTTGTCGATCGCCGAATACGCGATCGGCGATACGGGACCTGCCGGCGGTTTCATCTTCTATGAGAACCCGAACTACGCCGCCGACGGGTGGCGCTACCTGGAAGCCGCGCCGTTCGATCAGAGCGCCGGCGCGACGTGGGGCTGCTTCCGTCAGGCCATTGCGGGCGCGCGAGGTACGGCGGTCGGCACCGGGAAACAGAACACGCGCGACATGCTCGCGGCATGCGCCGATCCGGGTACAGCGGCTCACCTCTGCGCCAACCTCGCGGTAAACGGCGTTCGCGGCTGGTTCCTTCCGTCGAGGGACGAGCTCACGCTGCTCTATCGCAATCTCAAAGCGACCGGTTTCGCCGACTTCCAGGATCGCGGCGTCATCGACAACTTCACCTACTGGGCGTCGTCACAACAGACCGCGGACATGGCCGTGCACATCGATTTCGCGGATCTGGGCCGCGTGCACGGCGACGACAAGGACTTCCCCCGGCGGGTGCGCGCGGTTCGAGCGTTCTGAGCGCGATGACTCCGGAGGCTGGTATGAATTTCCTGCGCACGGCCGCCCTCTGTCTCGCGACGTTGCTCTCGCTGACGGTTCGGGCCTGGCCGGACCAATATCGCGAGGGCAGCCCCGAAGCGACGATCGTGGCGTTCTTCCGCGCGATGTACGCGAACGACGTCGCCGCGTTCGACGAGCTCACGATGCCCGATCCCGAGCGCTCGCGGCTCACCGCCGGCGGCAAGCGCAATGACGATCGGCTTCGCGCGCTGAGCGAGGACCCCGGATCGCTGCAGATCAAGATCAAGCGTCCCTTCCAGTTGAAAGGAAAAGCCGTGACGCCCGACGCGCGCGACCAGTATCCGATCGGCACAACCGTTCGGTACTCGGCCGCCCATCAGGGCTCGCCGATGGTCGTGAGCCTCGTCAAGGAGCCAAACGGGTGGAAAGTCGATCCGCGATGGTGGATTGCCATGACCCGCCTCACGGGCGAGGAGCCGCCACGCGCAAGTCCGGACTACGCGATCAAGAACATGCTCCTCGCGATGCTGGCCTTGAACAAGACCGCGGCGTCACGGTTTCTCGCGCCAGGAGGAACGGTCGATGGGCTCTGGACCGAGGCGCCGCGCTATCGCGAACCGTCGGGCGTGCTCGAAGCGTCCGTGGTCGAGATGCCCCTCGTCGAGATCAAACCCGGCGAATTCGTCGAACTGCCATCGCGACGCGTCGTCGAAGGCGTTGCTGCTGCCGACCGGAAAGTGTTGATTGGGCTCTTCGGTCCCACGGAGATGGGGTTTGTCGTGCAGAAAGTTGGCACGGAATGGCGGGTCGAAGCCGAGCCGTACTTTCTTCTACTGAACCGTTAAAGACCTCGGGTTTAATTTTCGGTGGCAAGCACTGGGCCTGAGGAAACACTCGACCGAAAACGAAACCCGAGGTCGTCACTGGCCGGGACTCGGTCGCCGTTGGCCGATTCGTCGAACTGCCCGTCGGCCAGATCCGTCAGCATCATGTAATCGACCCTGTTTGCCCCCTGTCGAGCGGGGTCATATGATGGAACGTCGGTCCGGGACGTACCGCTTTTCATCCCCTGACAATATGACTGTCCTGACGCACAATCCGCCCGATCGCCAGGAGCTCTGGCGTAAGCGCGATCAGCTGCGGGCGCTGGTCGAGGTCTCTGAAGCCGTCGCGTCGCACGGCGATCTCACGGCACTGTTTCGCGATCTTGCGCGGCGGCTGCCGGCCGCGGTGCCGTTCGAAGTCATCGCGCTGTTCCTGCACGACCCCGACAAGAACGTGATGCGCGTGCACATGCTCGGCACCGCGGACGCCGATCGCATTCCGCCGGGTCTCGAAGTCCAGATGAACGATTCGTACAGCGGCCTGGTCTTCCAGACGCAGGAGCCGCTCATTGTCTCGCACGCGGTGGCCGACAATCGCTTCACGACGAGCAAAACGATTCTGCGCGAAATCGGCGTGGAGTCCTTTTGCGTGCTGCCGCTCACGACCATCGTCAGGCGGCTCGGCGCGATCGGCTTCGGCAGCCTCAGTCCGATGGCGTTCGGCGACGAGCAGATCGAGTTCCTGTCATTGGTGGCGAAACAGGTCGCGGTGGCCGTGGACAACGTGCTGCACGACAAGAGCGACCGCGCGACGCAGATCCAGCTCAGCCAGGAACGCGATCGACTGCGGCTGCTGCTGGAGGTCTCCGAATCGATTGCGTCCTATCGGGATCTGCGAGAGCTGTTTCAGGAGCTGAGCCGCCGGCTGCCGCAGCTCGTCCCGTTCGACTTCATCAACCTGGTGCTGCACGATCCGGCGCGGAACGTCATGCGCCTGCAGATACTGACCACCGACGAACCCTCGACGATTGGTCCGGGCTACGAAACGCCGGTGGACGAATCACCCGCTGGATGGGCCTGGAAGACTCAGCAGCCGTTGATGATCAGCGACCTGCTCGAGGAGCGTCGCTTCCCGCGTCTCGCGTCGGTGCTGATCGAAAACAAGGTCCGTTCGTACTGCGCGGTTCCGCTGACGACGGCGCTCCGCCGTCTGGGCGCGATGGGATTCGGCAGTTTGAAACCCAGCACCTACAAGGACTCCGATCTCGAGTTCATGGTGCACGTCGCCAAGCAGGTGGCGGTCGCCGTGGACAACGTGCTGCACGACAAGAGCGCGCAGCAGGCGCAGGAACAGCTGTCGTTCGAGCGGGATCGCTTGCGGCTGCTCCTCGAGGTCAACAACGCCGTGGTCTCGCACCTCGGCATGGACGAGATGTTCCCGGCGATCAGCGGGAGTCTGGCCCGCGTCATCCAGCACGACGCGTGCAGCCTGCTGCTGTACGACCCGGACACGCGGATCTATCGCTGCCACGTGCTGCGCTCCGACGGACGGCAGTTCACCGAGGAAGGGCGGGCCGACGAGGAATTGACCTGCCCGGCCGGGACCGCGCTCGCCAGCCGCGAGCCGGCGGTGCTGAGCGAAGAGGACGTTCGCAAGATGGCGGCCGAGTCGGAAATGGCACAGCGGCTGCTCGACGAGGGCCTCAAGTCATTCTGCTGTGTCCCGCTGCTCTCGCACGATCGCCTGCTCGGATCGCTCAACGTCGCGCGGACCAGAAATGAGGCGTTTGCG
>JBLNGH010000457.1:0-4724 GCA_050264575.1 Acidobacteriota bacterium
GCGGAAGGCCGATCGAACAGACTCGCCGGTGGCGATGGCACCGTGACGGGACTGACGAGATAGAAGACGCTGAAGGTCGCGAAGCCGATTTTCTCGCGAAGCCAGGCTGACGTCGTCGGAAGGGCGAGAAGAATTGCGAGCACAGCGATGCCGGAAAGAAAGGCTGCGGCAACGCGGCGTTCCTGCAGCTTGGTGACAGTCCACGCGCGCGGTCGTCGTGCCACCCACAACAAGCCGCCGATCAGCGTCGCCAGTATCAAGAGCTTGGGCAATCTTGCCGCTCCGCCTGCGGCCTCGAGCGCCCCGACCTGCGATCGCAGCACGGCGTACGCCGCTACAACAAGAAAAAGCGGCATCACCTGCCTTGCTGCCTGTCGCCAGTCGAGCCGCCGGATGATGACGTCGTACGCGACGACCATGACGGGCAGCGCGAGCGCGGATTCCTTGGCCAGCAAAGCGAGCCCGAAGACGAGAAGACCGAAGAGATATCCGCGCGGCGGGCCGCACACGAGGACGAGCGCAGCAAGCGTCAGACACGTGGCCAGCAGGTCGAACCGGGCGGAGATCCAGTAGACCGCTTCGTGACTCGCCGGGTGCAACGCAAAAAGCAACCCGGCGACGAGCCCGGTCGTGCTGCCGTCGAGCCGGCGGCCGAGCACGAACACCAGCATCGCGTTCACCGCGTGCAGAGAGACGTTGGTCAAGTGGAACCCGGCTGGATGCGTCCGCCAGATCTGCCAGTCGAGCGCGTGGGAAAGAAACGTCAGCGGGCGGTAGTACTCGAAGAACTCGAGCGCGCCGAAGTATCCGAGCGGATGGTCGAGGCCGCCGAACAGTTTGAGGCGCGCGAGAATGAAAAAATCGTCGGCCGTGAAGCCGGTCCAGAGCGCAGGCAGATACGCGACAAATGCGGCCGCGCCGACAATGGCGGCGACCGCCAGGTCGCGGCCGGCGACAGGACGCGCGGCATCACTCGGCATCGGTCGACGTCAGGTCAGGTCTTTCTGCGCCACACCGCGAACATAAGCGTCTCGCGATCGAGAACGTATCCGGCTTCGAGCCAGGTCCGCAGCGGCTCGCGGCTCATGAAGAACGCTTCCGACCGCCACTGCTCCCTCTGCAACGCAACCACGACCGGCGGCCGTCGTCGAAGGTCTTCGAGGAGTCCCGCCGATCCATAGCCGGCCTGATCGGCGGCGAACTCGATAATCACCGGATAACTCCAGAAGAACCGCGACGCGCTGAGCCGCTCGCTCTTCCAGCAGACACTGCCGCCCGAGAAGCCGAAGACGAAGACCGGATCCGACGGCCTCGTGGTCTCGCGCAGGTAGCGCGCAAGCTCGTCGATCTCCAGCGCATCGTGCTTCGCGCCCTTGAACCGGCCGAGATACGTCGAGCGATCGATGGCGCCTCGCGCGTACGTCAGATCGTAGTTGAGGTTCTGAATCAGCCCGGGCAGGCCCGCCCATCGCAGCCCGGCAACCGGCGCGTCGGCTCCCACGCGCCAGATCCCGACGAGCAGCAGGACACCGACCGCATATCGGACCCATGTTGGGCGGCTGACGACGGTCGCGAGACCGGCCGCGGCGGCCAGCCCCAACGCGGGGTTGGCCTGCACGAAATAGTTCGGCAAGTCGCGTTGGCCGTTGATGGCGATCGACAACACGACCGCGGCGAGCCAGCTCAACGGCACGACCGCCGATCGATTCGAGCGGACGCGCCACAAGAGCAGCAGCGATCCAATGCCGCCCAGAAACCAGAGCATGTCGACTCTCGCGCGGACGATCGGCAGCTTCAGCAGATAGAGCGGCACACTCGCGGGGCTCGCGTACGTCTCGTCCGAGTAGCGGATGTTGTAGTCGATGGTGGCCAGTCGAAGATCGTGCAAGGCGCCGTTCGCCGCGATGTAACCGATCACGACGCCGATCGCGATCGCGAAGCCAAGCCCCGTCCAGGCCAGATCGCGCGCGACAGCCGGCAACTCACGACGGCCGCTGTTCGGCTGCCAGGTGTAGACGGCCAGTGTCAACGGGAGAAGGTACGCCGCCGCGTTGTACTTGAACCAGAACGCAGCGCCGAGCGCAATTCCCGCGAGGATGAGGTGCCATCGGCGCCGGTCGCGGCTGCCGACCAGCACGAGCGCGGCAGTGACAGCCAACGCGATGAACGGCTCACACTGACCGCGGACATAGATCCCGCTCAGCCGCTGGAGCGCCGGGTCACCGAACAACAGGAACAGGCCCGCGGCGGCATAGCCGATCGTTTCTGAAAACCGCCGCCGGCCGAGCACGACGAGCAGCCAGGCGACAATCGCCGCGGCCACGAGATCGGCGGCCGGAACGATCGATTCATGGGGCCAGAGCGTCTGAAGTCCCGCATAGAAAAACGCGATCCCGGGCGGTTTCTGATCCCACACGTCACGGTAGAGCACGTCTCCGTGCAGGATCCGCCGGCCTTCGTAGCCGTACAGGCCCTGATCGCCGCCGGCAGGCTCGACGAGGGATGGAATGCGGAGCGCGAGAAGACAGGCGAGGAGAAACAGCCGCATCAACGGGAGGCGCGACGGAGTGTCGCGCGCCGGATTCTATCGCGACCGCTTCATTCGTCCTGTGGTACCGGTGTTCAGCCGCCGCCGACGCGAATGATGAATCCCGGCGGCAGCCAGCCGCCATTGACGCACGTGCCGCCCCCCAGCGAGACGAACGGATCCGGTCCCGTACAACCGCCGGACGACGGTGGCGGCGGCGGTGCCGGAGTTGGTGGTGGCGGGGTTGGATTCACAACGGGCGGCGCGAGGCCCGGCGGCAGCCAGCCGCCATTGACGCATGTGCCACCGCCCAGAGCCGCGAAGGGATCCGGCGACGTGCAGCCACCCGACGAAGGTGGCGGCGGTGCCGGCGGAGTTGGCGGCGGTGGAGGTGCCGGTGCTGGCGGCGCGAGGCCCGGTGGCAGCCAACCGCCGTTGACGCATGTGCCGCCGCCGAGCGACGCAAATGGATCAGGAGCGAGGCATCCTCCGGGCGGGGAGTTCAGATTCACTCTGTAGACCGAGCCGCTGTAGCTGACAATGTAGAGTTCGCCGGACGCGTCCAGTCCGAAGCTCGACGGCAGAAAACCGGGACCCACTCCGAGCTCAGCGGTGTGCTCGACGAGATCCGCCGCCGTCGCTTCCCCGGTCTGAGGATTGACATCGAGGCGAATCGACCAGATGCGGCTGAAGCTGAAGTCGCCAAAAAAGTACCGGCCTGTGTACGTATTGCCGAGGGCCGTGCCGCGGTAAACAAACCCGCCGGTGATGGAGGCGCCGTCGGAGTGAGAGTACTGAAGGATCGGATCAATGAGGGGGAACGAAAACGGCGGCAGACTGCCGACGTTGGGGTTCGCGCCCTCGCGATTCCGCCATCCGTAATTCCTGGCTCCGACACCCGGCGGCTGATAGTCGACCTCTTCCCACGCTCCCTGACCGACGTCCCCAATCAGCAGCGCGCCGCTTCCGCCGCGAGCCGGATCGTCGAAGTTGTACCGCCAAGGGTTCCGCAGCCCGAACGCCCAGATCTCAGGAAACACCCCGGGAACACCCACGTACGGATTGCCGGCCGGCACGCGATACCCGATCGGATCTGATGCCGCCACCGCGACGTCAATCCGCAGCATTTTTCCGAGCAGCGACATCGGATTCTGCGCGTTGTGGAACGGATCGTTGCCCGAGCCCCCATCGCCGAGCCCGATGTACAAGAATCCGTCCGGTCCGAAGGCGAGATGGCCGCCGTTGTGGTTTGCGAACGGCTGCGGGATGTACGCCGTACCGACCGGCCAGACGAGGTCGAATCGAGACGCGGGGTCGACGCGGAGCGGATTGGCCGGATCGCGCGTAAAACGTGCCACGACGGTGTTGCCGGCGGGATCCGTGAAATTCACGAACACCCGGCCGCTGGATGCGTAGTTGGGCGCAAACGCCAGGCCGAGCAATCCCCGCTCTCCGCCTGACGTGATCTGACCGATCAGATTGAGAAAGTCCGCCGCGAGGAGGACGCCGTTCTGGACGACGCGGATACGCCCGCCTTGTTCAACGACGTACTGAACGTTGGGCTGCGTGGGATCCTGGACGAATGCAACCGGTTGCTGCAGACCGCCGACCACCAGCTCGGCGTGAAGTTGAGCGAACGCTGAAGCAGCCGGGCTGAGACTGCAAATGACTGCAGCCAGCCACGCCTGCCGGATCAGGGTGAATCGTCCGGTCATGGCGTCCTCGACTTTCAGAAACTCGAGGACTTCGCTACGGTCGCCCCTTGGGACGCCACCCGCCGTTGATGCAGACGCCGCCTCCGATCGACACGAACGGATCCGGCGTTCCGCCGCATGTCATGTTGGCGGGCTGCCATCCGCCATTCACGCAGACGCCGCCGCCAATGGCCGCAAATGGATCGGCGCCGCTGCAGCCGCCCGGGGAAGGAGACCCGCCGGTGCTCGGACCTGGACCTGGTACCCAGCCGCCGTTCACGCAGTGGCCGCCACCAATGGCCACAAATGGATCGGAGCCGGAACATCCGGTGCCGCCTCCACCGCTGCTCGGTGGTGGGGGCGCGGACGGCGCTGGAGCCGGAGCTGGTGCGCTCCCGCCAGGCACCCACCCGCCGTTCACGCACGATCCTCCGCCGATTGACGCGAATGGATCGGGACCCGAGCAGCCGGTCGTCGGCGTTGGAGTTGGAGTCGGCGTCGGT
>JBLNGH010000458.1:0-5251 GCA_050264575.1 Acidobacteriota bacterium
GACGGCCAGGGCGATGACAAAGGGCTCCGCACGGCGCAATTCGACCGTGACGTCACCTTCGAGGAGAGCACCGGCGCCAAGACCCCGCCGCGGACCGGAAAGTCGCGGACGCTCATCCTGCATCTCGGCGGCCAGCTCGAAGCCATCGAACAGGCGGAGTTCCGGCAGAATGTCGTCTTCGTCGACGGTGACGTCCGGGGAGACGGCGATGTCGGCACCTACGACGCGCGCGGAAAAGGCAAATTGACGCTGAAGCGCGGCGAAGGTCCGTCCGCAAGAGTGCCGCGAGTGACGGACGGCAGCTTCGTCGTGGAAGCGCAGACGGTCGATGTCGCGCTGGACACCCACGATCTCACGGCGAAGGGCGACGTCAGAACGACCGCCAACCCGAAGAAAAAACCGGAAGACACCAAGTCGCCTGGCCTATTCGATCAGGGCGAGCCGGTCCGCGGCTCCGCAAACGAGCTCGTCTATACGAATGCGACAGGGAAGGCGATCTACACGGGGTCGAGCGCCGAGCAGGCACAGCTCAGACAGCCGAAAGCCGGCAACGTCACCACGGCAGACGTGATTACGGTCGTCGATTCGACGAGGAGCCTCGAAGCCAAGGGTCACGTCAGCCAGGAGTTCCGGAGCGACAGCAAGAGCGCCGGACGTGACGCGCCGGCCAAGCCTACCAAGCAGACGGTCACCTCCGACTCGATGGTCTACGACGACGCCGCGCGGACCGCGGTGTACGTCGGCGCCGCGACCATGAAGAATGAGGACGGACTCACCGAGGGCGACAGGTTGACGCTCTTTCTCGCGAAGGAAGAACAGTCGATCGAGCGGCTCGAAGTCGAAGGCAAGGGCGACAACGTCTACGCGCAGATGTCGGGCGGCTACGAAGTCCGTGGCGATCGGCTCGACTACGAGGCCGCGACCGACATCTACCACGTCGTTGGCAAACCGGTCCGCGTCAAATCTCCGGCGAAGGACGGCAAGGGCTGCGTCATCTCCCGGGGCCCCGAAGTGAAGCTCAACCGCAAGCTCAACACCGTCGAGTGGCCGCCGGGACGGAGCGACGCCGTCGGCGCCGACGAACTCGTCAAATGTGACGTCTCAATTCGCAAGACGGTCCCTGGCCGCTGAGGACGGTCGAGCTGAACCGCATGGCCACGCTTCGCACTGAAGCCCTGACCAAGTCGTACAACGGACGCACCGTCGTGCGCGACGTCGATTTGAACGTCGCGTCGGGCGAGATCGTCGGCCTCCTCGGCCCGAACGGCGCGGGCAAGACGACGACGTTCGGCATGGTGGTCGGCTTGATTGGCGCCGACCGCGGCCGCGTCCTGCTCGACGATCACGACGTCACCGCCGACGCGATGTACCTACGCGCGCGAAAAGGGATTGGCTACCTTCCGCAGGAGCCGTCCATCTTTCGCGGGTTGACGGTCGAGAAGAATCTGCTCTCGATTCTCGAGACGCTGCCGATCGACGCCGAGGAGCGCCGCGCGCGGCTGGCCGAGCTCCTGTCGGAGCTGAACCTCACGCCGCTCGCGCGATCGAAGGCATACACGCTGTCGGGCGGCGAGCGGCGGCGCGTGGAGATTACCCGGGCGCTTGTCAACCGCCCCAAGTTCATGCTATTGGACGAGCCGTTCGCCGGCATCGATCCGATTGCCGTCGCCGACATTCAAAAGATCATCGCGCACCTGCGGTCGCGGGGCATTGGTGTACTCGTCACCGACCACAACGTGCGCGAAACCCTGAAAATCACGGATCGCGCCTATATCGTGCACGATGGCGTGATTTTCCGCAGCGGAACCCCCGACAGCCTGGCCGCCGACGAGGAGGTCAAGCGGATTTACCTCGGAGCCGATTTCCGGCTGGACTAAGATTGAACGGTAGTCGACCGGCGATTCCTGATGGCCATTCAGCAGAAGCTCCACGCGCGCCTCGTTCAGAAGCTCATCCTGACGCCTTCGCTCCAGCAGGCGATCAAACTGCTGCCGATGTCCACGCTCGAGCTGGCGGAGCTGTTGAACCAGGAGATGGTCGAGAACCCGCTGCTCGAAGAGATGCCCTCGGAGGAGCAGACGCCCGAGACTCCCGAACAGACGCCGACAACCGCCGAGCGTGAGGCGGAAGAGAAAAAGAAAGACGAAACCTGGGACGACGCCGACTACGAGTATTTCTTCGGCGAGTACCTCGACGAAGGCTATCGGCCGCGACAGCCGCAAGAGGTCAAAGAGCTGCCGCCGATCGAGAACACCCTCTCGTCGAAGAGCTCGCTCGCCGATCACCTGGCCTGGCAGCTGAACCTGCAGACGAGCGACGACCTCCTGAAGGACGTCGGGGCGGCCATCATCGGGAACATCGACGAGGACGGGTACCTGGTCGCATCCGTCAACGAAATCGCGGCGCTCGGCGACTGGGACGTGACGCTCGTCGAGAAAGCGCTCGAGCACGTGCAGACGTTCGATCCGATCGGCGTCGGCGCGCGCGACCTCCAGGAGTGCCTCCTCCTGCAGATCCGGCATCTCGGCCTGTGCGGCACGCCGACCGAGGTGCTCGTGCGCGATCACCTTCGTCTCCTGCAGAACCACCGGATCCCGGATCTCGCGCGCCAGCTGAGCCTCGAGCCGGAAGAGGTCAAGGCGCACATCGAGTTCATCAAGCAGCTCGATCCGAAGCCGGGCGCGCGGTACAGCCCCGCGGAGTCGCAATACGTCATTCCGGACGTCTACATCGTGAAGACCGAGGACGGCTATCGCGCCATGCTGAACGAAGACGGCTTGCCCCAGCTGCGCATCAGTCCGGTCTATCGCCGGCTGCTCGACAAGGGCGGCGAGACGTCGGACGAAACGCGCGCTTACGTCAAAGACAAATTCCGGTCGGCCTTGTGGCTGCTGAAGTCGGTCGACCAGCGGCAGAAAACGATCCTGAAGGTCGCCACGAGCATCATCAATTTCCAGCGGGCGTTTCTCGACTCGGGAATCGAGCACCTCCGCCCGCTCGTCCTGCGCGACGTCGCCAGCGACATCGGGATGCACGAGTCGACGGTCTCGCGCGTCGTGAACAACAAGTACATGCACACGCCGCAAGGCGTGTACGAGATGAAGTTTTTCTTCCACAGCGGCATCAGCAGCTCCTACGGCGAGAGCGTCTCGTCGGTGACGATCAAGCAGCGCATCCGCAAGATCATCGAGGGCGAGGATCAGCGGCGTCCGCTGAGCGACTCGAAGATCATGAGCATCCTGCAGAAGGAAGGGCTGGTGCTGGCCCGGCGGACGATCGCCAAGTATCGCGAAGAGCTGAAGATTCCAACCTCCAACCAGCGCAAGGTGTTGTATTGAAACTGACCGTGACCGGCCGTCATGTGACGGTCTCCGACGCCGTACGTGACGGCATCAGCAGGAAAGTCCGCCGTCTCGATCGTGTGCTCAACGACAGCGCCGTCTCGGCCCAGTGCATCATCGGCCGCGAGCGGCAGCTGTTCGTCTGCGAGTTGACGGTTCACGCCCGCGGCGATCACATGCTGCACGGGGTGGCCCGGCACACGCGGCTGCCGTCGGCCGTGCTCGCCGCAGTCGAGAAGGTCTCGCAGCAGGCGACGCGGTTGAGCGATCGCTGGAAGACGCGGCGGCGCACCAGCCGGCCCGTCCGCGCGGCGGCGCTCGTCGCCGAGCCGCTTCCCGAAGTCCGGGGCCCGCGCGTCGTCCGCTCGCGCAGCCAGGCCGTGAAGCCGATGTCGCTCGACGACGCGCTGCTCACGCTCACCGGCAGTCAGCAGAACTTCCTCGTGTTTCGGAACGCCGAGTCCGACGCGGTGGGGATCCTCTATCGGCGCCCGGACGGCGACTTCGGCCTCATCGAGCCCGAGGGGTGACGTGACCGCGGGGGTCGGCGTCGGAGCGTTGCTTGGCGCGCGCGGAGCAGCGATCGGACTGGATCTCGACCTGCTCGCCGGCGCCGCCGGGCTGGAGCGCCGCATCACGCTTCCATACGTTCAGAAAACCGGCCTCGCCCTGTCGGGCTTCGACGAATACCTCCGCACGGGCCGCGTGCTGATCTTCGGCGAGAGCGAAATCCGCTTTCTGGAACGGATGACGCCGGAGGATCGCGCGGTGACGCTGCGCCGGCTCTTCCAGCGCGATTTCCCGTGCGTGATGATCACGATGGGGCTCGACGGACCGGCGGAACTTGCCGCCGAGGCCGAGCGCGCCGGCGTGCCGCTGCTGCGGACGGCGCTCACGACGCCCGTGGCCATCGCGAGGCTCACCAACATTCTCGAGGACCGGCTCGCGCCGCGCGAAACGCGGCACGGGGTCCTGATGGACATCCTCGGGCTCGGCGTCCTGCTGACCGGCGAGAGCGGCATCGGCAAGAGCGAGTGTGCCCTCGACCTCGTCGTCCGCGGCCACCGTCTCGTCGCCGACGACACGGTCGAGATCCGCTGCCGCGGCGAGGCGGTACTCATCGGCACCTGCCCGGAGATGACGCGGCATCACGTCGAGATTCGCGGCCTGGGCCTCGTGAACGTGACGGACCTCTTCGGCGTCTCCGCGACGCGATCCTCGAAGCGCGTGGAGCTCATCGTGCACCTCGAGCGATGGGAGCCCGGCCGTGAGTACGAGCGGCTGGGACTCGATCCGACGACAGCCGAAATCCTGGGCGTGTCGGTGCCGCTGGTGACGATGCCGGTGGCGCCCGGCCGCAACCTCGCGATGCTCGTCGAGGTGGCCGCGCGGAATCAGCTGCTGCGATCGCGCGGCCGCCATGCGGCCCAGCTGCTGGCGGCGCGCCTCGAACGGCGTCTCGAACAGCTCGCCGATCGCGAGAGCGACGACGTGGAGGTCGACGACCTGTGAGCCCCGGCCGGGTGAGAACGGCCCTGGGATCGCGGGCTGCGCCGTTCATCGTGGTGACGGGACTGTCGGGCGCGGGAAAATCGCACGCCCTGCGCGCGCTCGAGGATCTCGGCTACTTCTGCGTGGACAACCTGCCGATCGCGCTCATCCCGACGTTCGCCGATCTCATCCTGAGCGCCCGCGGCCCCGAACGCCGGAACGCCGCCGTCGTCGTCGACGTCCGCGAGGGGCGCGCGCTCGCCCGCTTTCCGGGGATTTATCGCCGGCTCAAACAACGCGTCGGCCGCCGCATCCGGCTGGTCTTTCTCGAGGCGAGCGACATCGCGATTCTGCGGCGCTTCAGCGAGACCCGCCGGCCGCATCCGCTGGGGATCGACCAGTCGCTCGCCGAAGGGATC
>JBLNGH010000459.1:0-7204 GCA_050264575.1 Acidobacteriota bacterium
GATCAGCCCGAATACGCTGGTGGCGTCCGACTGCATCCACCCGAGCGGGCTCGGCCATCAGGTGATCGCGTTCTTGGCGTCGCAGGCGTTTCAGTAAGAGAACCTGCGAGGCAGATTGCTCGCATCGGCTTCAGATCAAAGCACACGTGAAGGACATGACGGGAAATGAAGAGCCTGGAGAAGAGCTTTTTGAATTGTTTTCAATCAATTCTTCATGACCTTCATGTCCTGCATGATCTTCATGGTTAAGGCTTTGATACCGAATCCGTGAACCGCTCCCAGGTGAGTCCTCTATAATCCGCGTCACTCCGTGAGTCTCTCGCCGGGAACCAGACTCGGTTCGTACGAAATCCTCTCCGCCATCGGCGCCGGCGGCATGGGCCAGGTGTATCGCGCCCACGACACCAAGCTCGATCGCGACGTTGCGATCAAAGTCCTGCCCGAGCTCTTCGCGACCGATGCCGACCGCCTGGCGCGATTCGAGCGCGAAGCCAGGACGCTCGCCGCGTTGAATCATCCGAACATCGCGCAGGTCTTCGGGCTGGAACACGCGGATGGCGTGCGCGCGCTCGTGATGGAACTGGTCACCGGTGACGACCTGTCCGTGCTGATCGCGCGCGGAGCGATCCCGCTGGCCGACGCCTTGCCCATCGCGCGTCAGATCGCCGACGGGCTCGAGGCCGCGCACGAGCAAGGGATCATTCACCGCGATCTCAAACCGGCGAACGTGAAAGTGCGCGCGGATGGGACCGTGAAGGTGCTCGATTTCGGGCTCGCGAAGGCGATGGACCCGGCTGGCACGAGCGGCGCGGCGGAGGCGATGAATTCGCCGACGCTCACGGCGCGCGCCACGCAAATGGGAACGATCCTCGGCACGGCCGCCTACATGGCTCCCGAGCAGGCCAAGGGCAAGGCCGTCGACAAACGCGCCGACATCTGGGCGTTTGGAGTCGTGCTCTACGAGATGCTCTCGGGCAAACGCGCGTTCGAGGGCGAAGACGTCTCCGACACGCTGGCGGCCGTCCTCACTCGCGAACCCGACTTTGCCGCGCTGCCGCCGACGACGCCCGCGTCGGTCGTGTCGCTGCTGCGTCATTGTCTCGAGCGCGACCCGAAGCGTCGGCTCCGTGACATCGGCGACGGCAAGATGGAGCTGGACGCTCCTGCGGTACGCGCCACGGCGGCAACGAGCGGGGTGTCGACACCCCCGCCACGACGCGGTGCGTTGTGGCGTCTTGCCACCGCTGTCCTCGCAATCGCGCTCGTCGGCGTCGCCGCGCTGTGGTGGCGATCGGCGCGACGCGACGCCGCCACGCCCGTCCGAACCGCCGTGACCCTGCCGCCTGGCGTGACGATGGATTTCACGCTCTATCCCGTTGTCGCGGTTTCGCGTGACGGGTCCAGGGTCGCCTTCGTCGGGATCGACGGCGGCACGCGGCGGCTCTACGTGAGACGGCTGAATGAGTTCGAACCCAGGGCCCTCGAAGGCGCGGACGGTGCCTCGTCGCCATTCTTTTCGCCCGACGGAGCGTGGATCGGATTTTTCGCTGACGGCCAACTGAAGAAAGTCTCGTCCGGCGGTGGCCCGGTCATTCGGCTGGCCGACGCGTCCGACAACCGCGGAGGCGTGTGGACCGACGACGACACGATTATCTACGCGCCTTCGGCTGCGTCGGGGGTGTACCAGATCGCTGCCGCAGGCGGATCGGCGACGGCTCTGTCAAAAATCGATGAAACCAGGAAGGAGCGCACGCATCGTTGGCCGGCGCAGTTGCCGGGTGGCAAGACGGTCCTCGTAACAGTCGGCAGCGTCGAACACCCCGACGACTACGACGATGCGACGATCCAGGCGATCCGGCTGGACAACGGTGAACGGCGGGTGGTCGTCCAGGGCGGACGGATGGCGACGTACGCGGCCACGGGTCATCTCCTCTTCGTGCGCGGTCAAGTGCTGTACGCCGTGCCATTCGACGTCGCGCGCGGAGTCGCGGGGACTTCACCAGTACCGGTGATCGACGGCGTGTCAGGGGACGTCACCACGGGATCGGCCAACTATGCCGTGGCCGACTCGGGCGCCCTCGTGTTCGTGCCTGGCGATCCTCGGGGCAGCGAGCGTCGAATCGCGTGGGTCGATCGTCAAGGCCGGGCCACACCGATCGACGCGGCGCCCGCGGCGTACTCCGATCCGCACGTGTCGCCGGACGGGCGGCAAATCGCCGTCTCGATCGCGACGGGCACGAGCGCGCGCGATATCTACCTCGTCGACGCCGGCCGCGGCACGTCACGGCGGATGACACTGGATGGCAACAGTCGCACGCCGGTCTGGTCGCGCGACGGGCGCCGCCTGATCTACATCTCGTACGATCGGGCCCGGAACGTCTCGAGAATCATGGGCCGGTCCGCGGACGGCGTCGGCGAACCTGCGGAGCTCGGCGAAGTCGCCGGCCAGGCCTACGCCGAAGAAATCGCGTCCGACGGCGCGCTCATGCTGTCCGCCAATCAGTCGACAGCCGGGACCTATTTCAGCGTGTACCGGCTGCAGCTTCAGCCTGGATCGAAGGCCGTACGCGTTCTTTCGGCGCCGACTGGCGATATGGTGCAAGCCGCGATTTCACCGGACGGCCGCTGGCTCGCCTACGGCTCTTCCGAATCCGGCCGCTTCGAGATCTACGTCGAGCCGTTCGGATCGCGAGGAAGCCGATCGCAGATCTCGACCGCCGGCGGGGTCGAACCCAGATGGGCGATCGACGGACGGTCGTTGTTCTACACGCAAGCGAGCAGCATGATGATGGTGCCGATCGATCCGGGGCCAGCGTTCAGTCCCGGGAAAGCCCGTGTGCTGTTCGCGGGCGTGGCGCCGCCCAGCACCGACAGTGGCCAGACCTACGCGGTCCCGCCGGCCGGCGACCGCTTTCTCATGCTGCGTCCCTCCCGGGAGAACGCCGGTCTGCCGGAGATCCGGCTCATCCTCAACTGGTTCAGCGAACTGACGTCGCGCCGCGGAAGATAGAAAGGCCCGCCTTCGCTCCTTCGGAGCTACGGCGAGGCCGGCCGGTTACACGAAAAACTTGTTGAGCGGCAGCGAGAAGCCCGGCAGGAGCGCAGACGTCAGCGCGTTTCCAGCGTGATTGAGTAGACACGCATCACCGAATGCACCGTTATCCATCCGGACGTGTACAGCGATCGCGCGTCGATCCGGATCGACAATCCAATATTCGCGGACGCCGACGCGTTCGTAGAGCCGCAGCTTGATGCCCTCGTCACGGCGCCGCGTGCCGGGTGAACCAATTTCCACGACTATGGCTGGTGCTCCGCGGACGTGCTGGTCCGTGACAATTCCGGCCTGCTCGGCGAGCACGACAAGGAGATCCGGCTCGACCACGTCATGGTTCGACAGGACGACGTCGAAGGGCGCCAGGAACACCTCGCCAATCGGGTGCGTCTGAAGCCAGTTGCCAAGCGCCAGATGAAGCCGGCCGACGAGCCGTTGATGCACGGTCGCCGGCGAAGGGGTCACGTAATGCTCTCCGTCGATGAGCTCGTGCCGCTGCCCATCGTCCGGAAAGTTGACGAAGTCGTCGTACGTGAGCTTTGCCGAGGTCGGCCTCATGTCATTCCGACCATCCATCGCGGCATCGTAGCATCGTCCGGCGGCTGGCGGCCGGTTGCGGGCGACGCGAACTTGGTGCCACTCCGCCCGGCCTGGACCCTCTAGGATTTCGCAAGAATGTCGTGACTGATCGCAAGATCTGCGACGCAAGCGACCCCGAGGCCGTTGAGAAAACTGCGCAGCAGTACGCCCTTCAATCACTCGCCGCTGGTCGATGGCATGGGCCCCACATATCGCGCCCGGGGTCGAATCAGCTGCCCCGTGGCGTACTGCTCGATCGCCTGCCCGATCCATCCGATCGTCCGCCCGATTGCGAAAAGCATCAGCGGCGCGTTCGACGGCAGGCGGAGCACGCGACTGACGGCAGCCAGGGCAAAGTCGAGGTTCGGCGGCTCGCCCACGACGGATGCCGCCGCCTGGACAAAGGCGTTGACGAACCGCAGTTCGTCGGAACCCGAGCAGTGTTGCTGCAGCAAGTCCAGCAGCGCCCGCGCGCGCGGGTCGCCGTCGGGATACAGCGGATGACCGAACCCGCCAATGGTCTCCCCTCGCCGCATCCGCGCCTCTAATGTGCGGCGGAGCGCCAGATGCCTGCCCCGGCGCTCGTGCGCACTCTCCCGTTGAATCGCATCCAGCATGGCTTCGACGCGCGCGCCGGCGCCGCCATGACGGAATCCCTCGAGCGCGGAGAGACCGGCGATGACGACGGAGTACGGCGTCGAGCCGGCAGAGGCGACGCACCGGGCCGTGAACGAGGAGACGTTCAGCTCGTGATCGGCGCAGAGGATGAGCACGGCGCGAACGACCCCGGCGCCGTCCGGACCCGTCCGCCAGGCGCGAGCGAGTTGCCCATCAATCGTCACGACTTTCGGGCGCCTTGCCGGCCATCCGATCGCCGCACCGGTCAGCAGATGCAGCATTCGCCAGCCGGCATGGGCGACGCCGGGGGCGCGAAGATCGACCGCTCCTGGATCATCCGAGGCCGCGGCCGCGAGCAACGCCTGGGCCCTGGCAACAAAGGCGGCGTCTCGCGGCAGCGACGGCTGGACCATCGTGGCTTTCGGTGTGCCGAACCGATGTCCGAATTCTCCGGTCCAGATGAGCGACGCCACCTCCGCGAGGCTTCGCGAGCGCGAGAGGGACACGGCGTCGTGACTGCGGTAGTAGAGCGATCGACCGTCGATGAACGTGATCGCCGATTCGAGAACCGGAATCCCCCACTCGAGCGCGTGGGCGGCCGCCTGCGCCGGATCGCGGCGGGCCTCGGCGCGGCGCAGCAGGCGCTCCACGTCGTCGCGCGCATAGCCGCGTGCGCGCGAGGACCCTGGCAGCGGCTGCGAGCGGATGAGCCCGCGGCTGACGTACGCGTAGAGCGTCGCGCGGCTGACGCCGAGTTTGGCGGCAGCGGCCCCCGCGTCGAGCCAGAGCGGAGAAGGCTTCATGTTGATTCTATAATCAATATTGACAACATATCGACTCAAGCCTAGCGTGGATCCATGGAGACCTTCAAGGCGGGACTCGAAGGCGTGGTGGCCGCGACGACGAGCCTGAGCGAAGTGGACGGCGCACGCGGCGAGCTGACGATTGCCGGCTTCCCCGTCGGCGAACTGGCGTCGAACGCGACCTTCGAAGAAGCCGTATGGGTGCTCTGGCACGGCGACCTGCCTACGCCCGAGGAGCTCGAGGCGTTCCGCGCGGAGCTGGCCGGCAAGCGGGACCTGCCCAACGCCGCGACGTCCCTGCTCCGCGACGCCGCCGCGTCCAACCTCGATTCGATGGACGCCCTGCGAATGGCCGCAGGAACGATTTCTCTCTCCTCAGCGGACGCGGCGAGACTTCTCGCGACGATGCCGACGATCGCCGCCGCGTACTGGCGGTTGAGACGCGGTCAGGAGCCGCTGGCCCCGCGTCGCGATCTCGGACACGCGGCCAACATGCTCTACATGCTGACCGGCGAGACGCCGGAGCCAGAACGCGTCCGCGCGCTCGAGACCTATCTGAACACGGTCATCGACCACGGGCTGAACGCGTCCACCTTCACCGTTCGCGTCATCATCTCCACCGGCTCCGATCTCGTCTCCGCCATCGTCGGCGGTCTCGGCGCCTTGAAAGGCCCGCTCCACGGCGGCGCGCCGGGACCCGCGCTCGACATGGTCTTCGAGATTGGAACCGTCGATCGCGCCGAGCCGGTGCTGCGCGAGAAACTCGCGCGCGGCGAGCGGCTGATGGGCTTCGGGCATCGCGTCTACAAGGTCCGCGATCCGCGGGCGGATGTCCTCGCCGCCGCGGCAGAACGCCTCTTCACCCGCGCGGGCGACATGAAGGTCTACCGCCTCGCGCGCCAGGTCGAATCCGTCGCGATCCGGCTGCTCGAGGAGCAGAAGCCGGGTCGCCACTTGCAGACCAACGTCGAGTTCTACACGGCGCTGGTGCTGCACGGCCTCGGATTCGACGTCTCGCTCTTCACGCCCACCTTCGCCGTGAGCCGCACGGCCGGCTGGATCGGCCACGCGTTCGAGCAGCAACGCGCGAATCGTCTGATTCGTCCGCAATCGGAGTACGTCGGACCACGCGGACGGAAGTGGGTTCCGCTGGCCGACCGTGTCGCCCAGTCTCACGCCGGCTAGGCCGTTTTCGTTTCCATGTAGCCTGACGAAACCGGCTTAGCGGTTTCGCATCAGAGGAAGTCCTCGCCGTGGTGGGGTCTGACCCACCACCGCCGGCGCGAGGACGCCGGCCTATTCCGACCGTAGCGCGGTGATCGGATCGATCCGCAACGCGCGGAGCGTCGGCGCGAGCGCGCCCGCCAGTGTCATCAGAATCGCCAACGTGATCGCGCCCGTGAGCGTTGCGACGTCCGTCGGTGCAACACCCGCGAGCAGCGCCTCGAGACTCCGGCCCGCGGCATAGGCGAGGAGCACGCCGGGGACGATGCCGCAGAGCGCCAGCAGGGCCGCGCGCGAGAGCACCATCCAGAGAATGTCGCGCGACTGCGCGCCGAGCGCGACGCGGACGCCGATCTCGGTCACGCGCTGCGAGACCGCGAATGAAAGCAGTCCGTGGATGCTGACGGCAGCGAGACCGAAGGCAATCGCGGCAAAGGCGACGAGCCCGCGCACCTGCGCGGCGCGCGGGGCCGTGTCGCGATCGACCATGTCCGTGAGCGTCTGCAGCTCGAAGAGCGGCAGCCTGGGATCAGCGCGACGCATGATGTCGCGAACGGGCGGAATGAGATTGTTCGGCTGTCCGGTCGTCCGGACGGCCAGCACTTTCGGCGCGTAGAACAGCCACGTGCCGTCGTCGACCTGCCTCGACGGGAGATACACCTGCGGCGGCGGATTCGCCGTCTCGAGACCGCGGAAGAGCACGTCGCCGACGATTCCCACGACTTCGCGATCGGCGCCGACAAACGTGAAGTGCCGCCCCATCGGGTCCGCATCCGGCCAGTACCGCTTCGCGAACGACTCGCTGACGACAGCCACGAATTGAGACGTGCGAGCGTCGGCGTCGCTGATGTCGCGGCCGCGTTTGAGCGGGATCCCCAGCGTCTGAAAGAGGCCGGGCGTGACGTAGCGAAGACTGGCGATGTTGTTC
>JBLNGH010000460.1:0-22463 GCA_050264575.1 Acidobacteriota bacterium
GCGGTAGCGGTGCGGGTGGTGTCGGGCTGTCCCGCCGGCGCGGGGCGGGCGGTTTGGGTTGACTCAACCCCCTCCCCTCCAGCTGAGCCGCCAGCTTCTTGAAGCCCGGTGTTGGTCCCTGCCATTTGAGTTGGTCCACGCTGTCGAAGAGCACGAGATCGGTTCGCAACGTGGCAAGCCGGCGGAAGAGCATGGCGGAGTCGCGATCGCGCGACAGCGTCTGCGCGAGCGCGGCGGGATTCGAGACGTTCGCGTGCCAGTCGTGCCAATCCTCGGGAATATTTTCGAGCTGGTGGAAGCGGGCAAGCACGGCCGCGGCCGATTTGGGCCCCCAGCCGCGCAGCCCGGGATAGCCGTCGGACGAATCGCCGACGAGCGCCAGGTAGTCGGGAATCGATGGCGGCGGGACGCCGAAGCGTGAGATCACGCCGGCTTCGTCCCGAATCTCGCGCGTCCGCCGGTTCAGTTGCACGACGCGCGTCCCGCGGACGCTTTGCGCGAGATCTTTGTCCGGCGTGCAGATGATCACGCGATCGACCGCGCGATCGTCATCGAGCGCCGCGGCCGCGGCCGCGAGCGCATCGTCGGCTTCGAATTCGACCATCGGCCAGACCATCACGCCCATGGCGGTCAGCGCGTCCTCGAGAATCGGAAACTGTGACAGCAACGTTCGAGGCACGCCGGCCGACGTCTTATACCCGCGCCAGAGGCCGTTGCGAAACGACTCGATGACGTGATCGGTCGCGACGCCGACGTGCGTGGCGCCGTCGTTGACCATTCCCAGAATCGATTTGAGGACACCCTTGACGGCGCCGACCTCCCGTCCCTGTGAGTCGATCGCGGACGGGAGCGCGTAGTAGTGGCGGAACAGCTCGTACGTGCCGTCGACCAGGTAGACCTGCAGAGCGCGCCTCGTGAAAGACTATACGGGACTCAGGGGGCCGGAGACGGGGATGCATGACGATGCGCAAGCGAGAGCGGCGCGACGTACCACATGGGGTCGCAGGTTTCTCGCGCCGATGGATGCGGTCTTCTGGCGTGCCGTCCAGACGCGTCGTCCCGATCTGCAGCAGCTGTATCGTCCCTGGGAACGCGTGGCAGAGCCCGACCTGCTGTGCGCGCTGTTCTCGGAGATCGGCGCTGCGCAACTGGATGTCGTGGCCGAACCGGGCATGCACCCGCTTCGATCACCTGAAGACTGGTGGCCCATTGTGCTGGGCACCGGCTACCGTGGGACCATCGAGCAGATGTCGGACGACGATCGGGCGCTCGTGAAGAGCGAGTGCCTCGAATTCATTCGAAAGTCCGCCGTGTCGTCCGTCGAAGTCAATGTCGTTTATGCCCTCGCCACAAAGGAATCCTGAGACGCCGCCGTCTCCATCGAACACGGCGAAGGGCCGCGCGCAGCGCGTCAGGAAGAATCTCGGCCACGCGCTCGAACTGGCGTGGTCGGCCTCGCCGCGCTCGCTGATTCAGTATTCCGTCCTCGGCATGGTGACCTCCGCAATGCCGCCGGTTTCGGTCTATCTCGGGGCGGCCCTGGTCAACCGGATTGCGGAGGCCCGGCTGCATTCACTGCGGCTGCGGGACATGCTCCCGATCATCATCGGACTGTGGCTGGTGACCGGCGTCCAGCGCGCCATCGGCGCGTACATGGGTTACGGCCGCAACCTGTTCGTGCGGCGCGTTCAGTTGGAAGCAGAACGACGCCTCCTCGCGCAGGCGTCGAGGGTGGACCTCGGTCACTTCGACCACTCGGACTGGCACGACCGGCTCGCGCGCGCGAAGCGCGACGTCTCCTGGAGACCGGGCGATCTGACCTGGTCCGTGCTCGGTCTGTCCGGCAACATCGTGACGATCGTCCTCATGGCGTCGCTCCTTGCGAGCCTGCACTACGTACTCGTGCTGCTCGCGGTCCTGGCGGCGGTCCTGTCGCTGGTCCTCGAGCGCCGCGTGACGTCGAAGCTCTACGAGTTCTTCTACAAGGAGACGCCGGAGGAGCGCGAACGCGAGTATCTCGGCGATCTGCTCGTCCAGCCGCGGACGACGAAGGAGATTCGGGCGTACGTGCTGTCCGACTACCTGCTCGGACGGCATCACAAGCTGTCGGAGGACCTGTTCAAGCAGCGGCAGCAGATGTATCTCTCGGGCACGCGCATCTCGCTGCTGACCGGCCTCGTGACGGGCACCGCGCTGGCGCTCGCGTACTTGTTCGTCGCGTACGAAGGCGCGGCAGGCACGATCGATCCCGGCGGCGTCGTGCTCGTCATCGGCGCGTTCACCTCGGTCTCGGCGACGCTCGGCAACATCTCGAGCACCTTCGTGGCCGTGGACCAGCACACGACGTTTCTCGACGACTACTTCTCATTTCTCTCGATCGGGTCGCTCCTGCCCGTGCCGGCTGCCCCGCGCGTGCTCCCGAGCGGCCCCGTCGATCGCATCGACTTCGACGATGTCGCGTTCACGTATCCCGGCGGCATCGAGCCGGCGGTCAGCGGCTTGAATCTGCACATTCGCGCCGGCGAGCTCGTCGCGCTTGTCGGTGAGAACGGGGCGGGCAAGAGCACGCTCGTCAAGCTGCTGCTGCGGTTCTACGACGCGGACCGCGGCAGCGTGCGCGTCGGCGGCGTGGACGTCAAGGACATGGATCCGGAGACGCTGCGCAGCCGGATCGGCGTGCTGTTCCAGGATTACGCGACCTACGAGCTCTCGGTCCGCGAGAACGTGGTGATGGGCCGCCCGGGCGGCGCGGTCTCCGACGAGCACGTGATGGAAGCGCTGCGGGACGCGCGGAGCGACTGGCTCGTGAAAAAGATGCCGAACGGACTCGACTCCAAGGTCGGGCGGCTCTTCGAAGGCGGGCACGATCTCTCCGGCGGCGAGTGGCAGCGCCTGGCGCTCGCCCGCATCATGTATCGCGATGCCGACGTCTGGATTCTCGACGAACCGACGTCCTCGCTCGATCCCGAGGCCGAAGCCGGCATCTTTGCCGAGCTGAAAGACAACCTGCGCGGCCGGATCGGCATCGTGATTTCCCATCGATTCTCGACCGTGCGCATCGCCGATCGAATCGCGGTGATCGTCGACGGCCGCGTCGCCGAGCTCGGGACGCACGACGAGCTGCTGCGACGAGGCGGCCGCTACGCGCAGCTCTTCGAGCTGCAGGCCGCAGGCTATCGATGAGGCGATGAGGCCCTGAGGCGATGGCGCATCCGCCGCCCGATAGCTTTGTGCTGTTCGTTCTGCTGGAGTTCGTGTTGGGCACGATGATGCTCGGACTGGCGTCGCTATGGTTGGATGGAATGGAAGTGCGCGGGTTCGGTGCCGTGATCCTCGCTGGCTTACTAATGACCTTCCTGAACTTTGCGCCCTTCGTTCTCGGCCCGCATCTGCTTCAGAAATCGCCGTGAGGCTCGGTCCGCTCAAAGCCTTCGAGCCTCATCGCCTCCGCGCCTCTGAGCCGCAGACAGGTGTTCAGACGCCGACTCTCGCCGCTGCCTTGCCCTTCGCTTCGTCGACGAACGAGACGATGATCATGCCGACGACGAAGAATGCGGCAATCGCGAAGATCGCCGGCCGTTGGCTGCCCGTTATCCGGGTGATTTCGCCGAACAGGATGGGCCCGAGGAACGCGAGGGCCTTGCCGGCAATGCCGAGGAATCCGAAGAACTCCGACGCGTTCTGTTGCGGAGTAAAGAGCGCCAGCAGGCTGCGCGTGACCGACTGGCTGGAGCCCATGCCGATGCCGACGAGCGTCGCGCCGACCCAGAACGTCGTCTTGCTGTGCGCCAGGTACGCGATCGTGACCGCGACGATCCAGATCGCCAGCGTAATCAGGATCGTCCGCTTCTGGCCGATCCTGTCCGCCACGCGTCCGAACGTGAAGGCGCTCACGGCCGCGACGACGTTCAGCGCGACGAACATGAGGACGATCTCGCCGCTCGTGAAGCCAATCGTATCCACGGCATAGATGGAGGCGAACCCGATCACCGTCACGATGCCGTCGTTGTACACGAGGAACGCGACGAGCAGCTTCAGCAGCTCGCGGTATCGCCGGAGGTGCGTCAACGTGCGCCGGAGCTGCTTGAAGCCGATCGACACATAGTGCTCGCCCGGAGGCAGCGGCTGCGGGACGCTCCGGTCGCGCAGATACACGAACGTCGGGATCACCATGACCGCGTAGTAGGCCGCGACAACCACGGGGATCAGGCGACCCTTGTCGATGAGCTCGGGCGTCGGCGTGTCGATCGCGCCGGTAAACGGCCAGGAGAGAATCACGGCGATGAGCCCGCTCAAGTACCCGATGGCCCACTTGATGCCGGAAATCCGGCCGGCGTTCGACTCGTTCGAAATCCCGGGCAGGAAGCTGTCGATGAAGATGCCGCCGCCGGCGAACCCGACATTGGCCATGACGAACAGCGCGATGCCGAGCGCGATCATCCCGGGGCGCACGAACCACAACGCGGCCGTAAAGAAGACGATCGCGAGCGCGCAGGCCCCGAGAAACTTCTTCCGGCTGCCTGAAAAGTCTGCGATCGCGCCGAGGATCGGCGCGAGAATGCCGACGACGACTTCCGAGATGCCGAACGCGTACCCCCAGATGTGCGTGCCGCGGATGGAGTCGCCGACGATGACTTTGCTGAAAAATGGCGCGTACAGCGCGGTGATGATGACCGTTGTGAACGCCGAATCGGCCGCGTCGTACATGCACCAGCCGAAAATCTCTTTCGTGGTCACCGGCGGCTGGCGGGCGGACGACGTGCCGGCAGAAGCAGCCATCGCGCGCGTAACAGTAGCAGAGCGCCCGCGGCTCGCGCGAGGATAGCGAGTCTGCGAGCGCCGGAGCGCGTGCGAGCGGGGGTGGGGCCCCGCGAGCACCGATAAAAGAGGACAAAACGCCCTTAAGGGCAAGGGTTCACACATGCATCCATGGCACGACCCCTACATCGACGAGTCAGTGCTCGAAACGGCGTTTCCGGTCGTGATCGAAATCCCGAAGGGGAGCAAGAACAAGTACGAGCTCGACAAGGAAACCGGTCTGCTGAGGCTGGATCGGGTCCTGCACAGCGCCGTGTACTACCCGGCTGATTACGGCTTCATCCCGCGCACCTACTGCGGCGACGGCGATCCGCTCGACGCGCTGGTGCTGAGCCAGGAGGCCGTCTACCCGCTCACGATGGTCGAGGCGCGCGCGATCGGCGTCATGCGCATGCGCGATGAAAAAGGCGTGGACGACAAGATCGTGGCGGTATCGGTCAGTGACCCCTCGGTGTCGGATTACCGCGACCACACGCAGCTGCCGCCACACGTCATGCGGGAACTGCGCCGCTTCTTCGAAGACTACAAAGCCCTCGAGCAGAAGAAAGTCGTCGTCGAGGATCTGCTCGGCCCCGCAGACGCCGTTCAAATCATTCGCGAGGGGCTGGATGGATATCGCAAGCTGCGGAGAGGAAAGCGGTAACGCGTTGATGGACGAGGCAGTCGAATCTGCCGCTCATACTGCCGACGAACCTGCCGTGGCCGAAAGGGACGGCGTTGATGTCGTGGTGGCCTCCGAGGTCGTGGCCCTCGGAAATCCCGCTTCCATCCGCTCGCGTTTCGGACTATCGCGTATCGCGCGAGGCCTACCCGGCTGGGAAACCGAACATGCCTTCCTCGCGCTCGAAACACTCGCTGCTTCCAGCGCGATTTCGACTGATGCCCATCGTCGTGCTGGCCGACTCCGGAGCGACGCGACGGCGGCAGTCTGAAAAACGTCGCGAAAGAGGGCGACGGCGAGTGGGGATGGAGGGCCCTACGAGCGTTTGCCAAGACGAACTCTCTGGAGTGCCGTTTTTCCGCGTCGCGAAGGCGGAGGCCCCGCATGACGGCCCTCCAGCCAAGGGCCCCCTCGGTACGGCGCAAGAAGACCTTCTATCTTCCAGGCATCTTGTCCGTGATGGCCGCAATCTTCCCGGCGTTCGCCTTGTTAAAGGCCTCGACCTCCTGAAGCAGCTTCTTGAAATCGGCGTTGCCGACCTCGAGATCCTTCAGCCGATCCTGGAAGACCTGCTGCGCCGCTTTCGTCGGCCGGTTGGCGACGCCGCCGGCGACGTCGCCGCCGCTGCCGCCGACCTCTGCCAGCAGCCACGTGAGGTTCATGTACAGCTTGTATTTCTCGACGTACCACTTGTCGTCGCTGTGCATGTCGCTCTTCGAGAGGAAGTTGAGCTCGGTGTCGTACATCCGCTTGCCGATCGTGGCGAGCCCCTGTTCGAGATCCTTGTTGCCGGCCACCTTCGCTTGCGCGTCCTCGACCTGCATCCGCATGATCTCGATGCGATTGATCTTGTCGACGACGTCGTTCAACGCGCTGACGATGTTGCGCTGCATTTCGGAGCTGGCGACGAGATCGGCGTCGGTGGACGAGAGCATCACGTCGCGCCAGACCTCGAACGGCTGCGTGTACTGCTTGCCATTCAGGGTCATCCGGACCTGATATTTCCCGGGCGCCGCACGCGGCTGCCACCCGGCGGCAAGGCCCCAATGGGTGACGGGTCGCTCGCGGTTCTGGAATCGTCCTTCCTCCCAGATGTGCGGGTTGTCGGGCGGCAGCGAACGAAGGACGGGGCGTACCGCTGCCGGGAGCAGCAGGTCCCAAGTCGTTTGATTGAGACCCTGGCGGCCCGTGACCTGCATCGTGTCCAGCACCAGCCCGGTGTCGGTGAGAATGTCGACGCTGATCGGTGCGGTGGGGGCGGCGCTCAGCGAGAACACGAACGTCGCGCTGCCGCCGCTCGCCGAGCGAATGCCCGGACGCGGCTTGTAAAGCTGAAGCTCGGCCGGTTGCGCCGGCGCCGGGCCCTGCTCGAGCTGGTAGACGTCGCGAAGGATCCAGAGACCGCGGCCGTAGGTCGCCACCGCGACTTCCGGCGCGTTCTTCGGGACTTCAATGAACGTCACGGGCGCGGCCGGCAGCTTGTCCTTGAACTGCGTCCACGTCTTGCCATCGTCGCGCGAATAGAAAAACCCGTGACCGGTGCCCGCGTACAACATGCCGCGCTGTTGCGGGCTCGCCGCGATCGAGAGCGCGTAGTCGAGGGGATGGCCCTTGGGGAGACCGGCGTCGAGCCGCGTCCACGTCTTGCCGAAGTCCGTCGTCTTGAACAGATATGGATCGCGCTGATCGACGAGGTGATAGTCCACCGCCATGTAGGCCGTCGCCTGATCGTGGTGCGACGAATCGATGCGGCGCACGATGCCCCACGGCGGCATGTTCACGTTCTTCGTCAGGTCAGTCCAGCTCTTGCCGGCGTTTTGGGTGATCCAGACCTTGCCGTCGTTCGTGCCTGCCCAGATCACGCCCTGCTGTGTGCGCGACGGCGCGATTGCAGAGACGACGGATCCGTAGAACTGTCCGAGGTTGTCGCCGACGACGCCGCCCGAGAAGACGACGCGGCTGTTCGTGGAAAGATCGGGGCTGATTTCTTCCCAGGTCTGTCCGCGATCGCGCGTGCGGAGAATCAACTGGCAGCCGAAGTAGACCGAATTGTCGAACCAGTCGATCGCCAGCGGCGGCGACCAGTGGCAACGGTATTTGAGGCCGACCGGATCGTGGTCGAGCGTGTGCATCCACGGGCTGACCGATCGACGCTGCCCGCTGATTTCGTCGTACGTCGCGACGTGTCCGGCGTAGCACGTGCCCCAGACGAACCGGCTGTTGTTCGGTTCGGGATAGGTGTACCCGGATTCGCAGGACGGCATGTTCTCCTGCTCGGGGCCGGCCGCCGCACCGCCGCCGCCGCGTCCACCGCCGCGGCCGCCCCTGCCTCCGCCGCCTTCGACTTCAGGAGCCTCACCGCCGCCGCCGCCGCGCGCTGCGCCTGCACCACCCGCACCGGCGGCTCCGCCGGCCGCGCCTCCCGCGCCACCGCCGCGTCCGCCGCCGCCGCGTCCGCCGCCCCCGCCGGCCGCAGGCTGAGCTCCAGGCGGTGGCGTCGCTGGCGCGTACGACGGCACGTTGGCCGGCACGATCGGCCGGTTGCTCGCGATGCGCATGCTGCCGTCATCCTGGCGGCTGCCGTAGACCCAGTACGGACTGCGCTGATCGACCGTGACGCGATACATCTGGCCGATCGGCAGCGAGACGCCCGTGTTGCCGCCCGGATTCGCCGGCGATCCGAAGATCCCCATGCCGCCATCGCCGGTGACGATGTAGTGACCGGGCAGACTGGCGGTCGTGTCCCACCAGATGTCGTGACAATCGCCGCAGCCGCCGCCGCCGCTCTGCCACGTCTTTCCGCCGTCCCGCGATCGCCACAGCGAGCTGTTGGCGATGAGGACGTGATCCGGCTGATCGGGCGACACGCGAATGCGAATGTAATAACCGGCGCGGCCGATCAACCGTCGATCCCAGCTCACGTTGTTCCAGGTCTTGCCGCCGTCATCCGATCGCCACACCGATCCCTGCGCCTGCGACGGCATCCCTTTGACGCCGTCGGCGCCGGTCTGGATCAACGCGTACATCCGATTGCCGTCCGATGGCGCGATCGCGACGTCCGTCTTCCCGTACGGCGATTTCGGAAGGCCGGGCGCGGTGATTTTCGTGAACGTCTTGCCGCCGTCGCGCGAGATGTGGATGCCGCTGCCCATCCCGCCGCTGTAGAGATAGTGCGTCTTGAGCTCGATTTCCCACGTGCCCGCGATCACGACGTTCGGATCTTTCTGCGACAACTGCAGACCCGAGCAGCCGGTGTTCTCGTCGACGAAGAGCGCCTGCTGCCAGGACTTTCCGCCATCTTCGGTTCGGAAGACGCCGCGCTCTTTCTGCGGACCGGTCGCGCGTCCGAGCGCGCAGACCAGCACGATGTTCTCGTTCGTCGGATGCACGACGATGGTGCCGATGCGTCCCGTGTCGGGAAGCCCCATCTTCGTCCACGTCTCGCCGGCGTCCGTCGACTTGTAGATGCCGTCGCCCTGCATGTCCATGTCGCGCACGGCCCACGCTTCGCCCGTGCCCGCCCAGACGATGTTCGGGTTGCTCGGCGACACGGCGAGCGCGCCGATCGCCTGCGACGTCTCGTTGTCGAACGTCGGCTTCCAGGTGAGCCCGCCGTCAGTGCTCTTCCAGACGCCGCCCGACGCCGCGCCGGCATAGTAGACGCCGGGCTTGCCGGCGACCGCCGCAGCGGCCGAAATGCGGCCGGCGCTGGTCGGCCCGACGTACTCGAATCGCGGCGCGCCCACCGGCTGCGTCGGCTGCGGTCCGGTGTTCCCGCCACCGCCGCCGCCGCGCTGCGCCAGGGTAGTCATCGAGAACAAGGCGATCAGCGAGAAAACAATGGTGCTCGCGCAGACGCGAACCCGGCTCCAGGAGAATGTCGACATGGAAGGTTCCTCGAAAGACGGACAGTCGGCCGCACGTATACCACGGCCGGTGGGGGGCTGCAACCTCGACACCGACATGGATACGGCAGATCAGGGAAGTGTATTTACTGAACCGGGGGTACGTACGTAGGGCGGACTGAACTCCAAGTCCGCCCTGCGCGCGGCGGACTTAGGAACCAGTCCGCCCGACAGATGTTCGTTATCTGAAGATGCCGCCGTCCTGCGCGTGGAGCCGCATGACGCTTTTCTTGGCGCTGGCCGTGTCGGTCAGTCCGTACTTCCAGAGGCCGAGCAGTGTCGAAGTCGCAACGAAGTTGGCGCCGAGTCCCTGAATGATCCGCAACGCGTCGGGCGCCACCGGATCCTGGCGCGCTGGCACGGGCGTGTCGCAGAACACGTTGGCCGCCAGCACGACGCGATCCTGGGTTCCGGCGTCTTCCTGAAGCGTGTGAACGATCTGTCCGATCTGCGGAGACTTGCGTTGAATCGCTTCGCGTCCGCCGGTGACGACGACGAGGAGACGGCGGCTGCTGTCGAGATGCACGCAGACGTCGTAGCTTGCCCCGGTCTTCACCTCGGTCTCGAACCGCATCGCGGCAAACAAATTGCCCACGGCCGCAACAAGCGGCTGGCCCGTCTGCCAGACAACGCCCGCGATGTCTTCGTACTGTCGCGCCTCGGCGTGAATGGCGGCGATCCTGTTCGCCAGCTCCGCGTATTGCGGTGGCAGCTCGGCCGCCACCCAGGGCGGCAGCTGACCGGGATACTGAATGCCGGGAGCCGCAGCGACGGCCGTCGCGGCCGGCGGCGGCGGCGCCGGAGACGCCGGCGGGGTTTCCGAAACTTTCACACCAGGCAACGGTTCGCGGGCAAAGAGAGTCGTAGGATCCACGTCGAATCTATCGGCCGATCGTGCGCCCGCATTACAGCCGAACTGATTTCATTTTTGTGCGGCCCGAGCGGCCCCGCGAGTGGTATTTCGCGTCACGAAAACGCTCACATAAGTGAGATCGTCACGTTTGCTGTCTGCGGTCGAGCGCGGCGAGGTCCCAACTTCCGAGCGTGGCGGCCTGACGATACGTGGAATCGATGAACTCCGAGATCACCTGATCGGGATTCGACGCCGTGCGCACCGCGTCGTACGGCAGCAGGAATTCGCCGAGTTCACGATGGTAATACGCCGCGCCGGGCTGCACGTGCGCCTCTTTCAATCCTGATGGTTCGGGCGCGGCGTACGCGTAGAACGCCGGCTCGAGCACCGGCGCGCTGCCCGGCCAGAATCCGTGGCTGATGACTTCGTGCGAGTAGGCCTCGCGCATGAAGGCGGGTCCTTCACGTGGCGGCGCCAGTCGTCCGTTGAACCGCGTCACCGCGAGATCGAACGCGCCCCAGAAAAAGTGGATCGGACTGATCTTGCCGAGGAACGAGCAGCGCGCCTCGGTGAACACCCGCGCGACCTGCACGAGAATTCGCCACCAGCGTTCGACGTACGCACGTTCGTACGAGCGATGAGCCGTGTCCTGATCGAAGCGAACGGGCGACAACACCTCGACGGGAACCGGCCAGATGCGGACGGGCAACTGCATTCCGGCGAGTCTGCCCAATACCTCCTGATAGAAATCCGCGACGCTCCGCGGCGCCAGCGCGATCGTCTTCGTCGTCCCGTCGGACGCGCGGATGATCAGGACGTGATCGACGAAGTCGAACTCCATCGTGAACGCGCGAGTGCCGTAGTGGAGCGTCCGCGTGGAAAGACCTCGCGGCGTGACGTGGAGCGTGACCGCCCACGAGTGGTTGATCGGCGGAGCCTGCGCGAGCGCGATCTTGCCGACGATCTGCGTCCACATGTGCAGCGTGCCGTACGTGTCCTTCCATTCGTCGTACGGCAGCGCCGGCCAGTCGGCCTGGTTCATCTCGCCATGATACGCTGGCCGATGTGGCTGAATCCTGCGCACACATCGACGCCATCAAGGACGTGAAGCAGGCGAAGCGCCGCGAATGCACCGAATGCGTGAAGACCGGTGCGCGCTGGGTCCATCTGCGCACCTGTCAGGCGTGCGGCGTGACGCTCTGCTGCGATTCCTCACCCAACCGGCACGCGAGCCGTCACGCTCGCGCCGATGGTCATCCCGTCATCGCTTCCGCCGAGCCGGGCGAGAAATGGCTGTACTGCTTCGTCGACGACGCATTTGTTGAGTACACGTGACAAGAGCGCGTGCGGTTATTGGTAATGGGCAATGGGTAATGGGAGATCAAGGGCATGATGTTCTTTTCCCCATTACCCGATTACCGATTGCCCATTACCAATTAACTGAGCGATCTCTTCCTGGTGGCGAAGGAACTTGAACCCGGTGAGGAACCGGACATCGCCATCCGGCGTCGACTGGCCCTGGCAGTAGATGGCTTCTGCGGCGAGCGGCGGCGGTGACAGTTCGGTGTCGTCGGTGCCGATGCGGAATTGGTGGATGGTGCCGACGCGGAACGGCTCGGCACTCTCCACGAGCACGCCGCCGAGGCTGATGTTGCGGATCAGAACCGGCACGGGGCTCGAGGTGAAGGATCCGGGCAGGCGATGCTGGACCCGGACGCGGGGCGTCAGCCGGCGTTCGGTGCGCCCCGCTGCGCTGGGAAACAGCGTGGCCATGTTCTCCCACCCAGTGTGAGTGCTGGAGCAAACCGAATGCCAGCCGCGTCCGGCTGGGCTCCCGAGAAAAACGTCGCGTGCCTTGCGGAAAGTCTCCTCGCGCGCTGACGTCAATCGGCCGCTACGATGCCGCCGGCATCCGGGCCAGGTACTGGTCCTTCAATCCCTTCCGGTGATGGATTTCGTGTCCGGCGATGATCCACGCCAGCGCGCGCACGGTGATCCGGTTCCCACTCGCCACGCCCGTCCGTTTCGAGGTGTCGTCGTCGATCGTTTCGAAGAGTGTGAGGGTCGACGCGCGCACGCCGCGCCACTCGGCCATGAGACTGTCCAGCGGCCGCGCCGAGGCACGTGCCTCGGCGGCAAACGGGTCTTGATCGAGCGAGGGCAGCTCGCCGGCGCCCTTCCGCGCGAACCAGAAAGCGCGGAACCCGAACGTCCGCTCGCAATCGCTCAGATGCGCGATCACGTCCCCGACGGTCCACTTGTCCGGTGCGTACCGGTAGCCGGCGACGGAGGGCGGCTGGCCCTTCAACAGCGCCGCGGTTTCGTCGATGCCCGATCGCAGAATCTGGAGAATGTCGCCGTCAGGCACCTGATCGATGTATTTCGTGTAGTACTCGTGATGCTCGCTCTTGTCGGGACGCTGCATAACACCTCCGAGGTCATTTTACGAAGTTCGTAAAATGACCTCGGAGGTCATTTCACCTCCAGCCGGTATCCGGCCTTGCGCGCCGTGAGAATGAACTCCGGCGCGGCCGGGTCCCGTTCGAGCTTGCGCCGCAGCTCGGCGACATGCGTGTCGACGGTGCGCGTGAGCACGGCAGCCGCGTGACCCCAGACTTCCTGCAGAAGATCGAGGCGCGACACGACCTCGCCGTTGCGCCGGAGCAGCGCAATCAGCAGATCGAACTCCATGGGCGTGAGCGGAACCGGTGAGCCGTCGCGCCGGATGGTCCGGCGCGCGGCATCCACTTCGATCGTCCCGAACCGGTACATCGGAGCCGGCCGCGTGCGCCGCAACAGCGCTTCGATGCGCGCCAGGAGCTCGAGGATGCCGAACGGCTTCGTGACGTAGTCGTCGGCTCCGAGCCGCAGCCCGCGCACCTTGTCGGCCTCCTCGGATCGCGCGGTGAGGAGCAGCACCGGCACCGCGGAACCCGACGATCGAATTTCGTGGAGGACGCGAAAACCGTCCAGCTCGGGCAGCATCAGATCGAGGACGATGAGATCCGGATGCTGAGTCCGGAAATGATCGAGTCCCATGACGCCGTTCTCGGAGATCGTCACGTCGTACCCTTCGATCTCCAGGTTGTTGCGGAGGCCGACGGCAAGATCGGTGTTGTCCTCGACGATCAGGATCCGCGTCATACCGGCTGATCTACCGGCCGCTCGCTGGGAGTCGCAGCGGCGGCATCAGGCGCGTGCGGCGTCCTGAACGTCGCGACGAACCTGGCGCCGTGAGCGCCCGCGCTCTCGACGGCCGCGGTGCCGCCGTGCAGCGCCACCAGATCGCGCACGATCGCGAGTCCCAGTCCCGTTCCGCCTTCAGCGGATCCGGGCACGCGCCAGAACGGCTCCCAGATCCGGGCGCGATCGGACTCGGCGATTCCGGGACCTTCGTCTTCGACGCTGAGCGACACGGTCTCGGAAGCGCCGGCAAGACGAACGGCGATGCGCTGGCCGCGTGCGCCGTACTTGGCCGCGTTGTCGAGCAGGTTGAGGAGCACCTGCCTGATGACATTGGGATCCGCGAGCACGGATCGCGGGACGCCGTCGGCTTCGACGTCGACGGTCATCTGCTTCGATGACGCATGCGGTCTGAACGCGCCCACGACGTCCGCGACGAGCGCGACGACGTCGACGGGCTCGCGCCGAATCGTCCCAGCCTGCCGGTCCGCCCGCGAGAAGAGCAGGACGTTGTCGACCATCTGACTGAGGCGGCGCGATTCCTGGACGATCACTTGCGCGGCGCGATGCGCCTCGTCCGGCGATCGGACCCGCCCCAGCAGAAGCGTCTCGCCGAACAGGCGGATCTGCGCGAGCGGCGTGCGCAGCTCGTGCGAGACGCCGGAGATGAAGTCCGCGCGCTCGCGCGCAAATCGTACTTCGCGGCGAAGCTGCACGGCCGCGGCGGTCACGAGTCCGGCGGCGAGCACGAGCAGACCGACGACCACCGGCCACCTGTTTTCCGGCAGGCCGCCGATGACGAGCTCACCCGCGCGCGCCGGCTTCACCGCCGTTGCGACCAGCAGCGTCCCAAAGGACGACGGGAAGTTGGCTCGACCCGTCAACGCCGACCACTCGTCGTCGGTCCGATACAGCTGCCGGCCCGCGCCGTCGATCACGCGCAGCGTCAGGACCTGCCGCGTGTTTTTCGCCGAGACCAGGCTGCCGGGCAGGAGCGCGGCTTCGGAGAGCACGCGCTCGAAGACCTCCTTCAGGAACGATGGGCCGGCAATGAATCCCAGCAGGACCGGCTGCCCCTGCTGCATGGCCGCGGCGGTCACGAGCAGCCGGCCGTCGTCGAGCACGCGAATCGAATGCCGAATCGTCCGGCGAGTCGGCAGTTCGGCCACGAGTGACGTGACGAGCGACGGATCGAGCGCCGGTCCGTCAACGAAGACAGGTCCCGCCTCCCCAAGGATGAACGTCGTCTGCGTCGCGGCGGGCGGGGCACAGTCGCAGTCACGCGCGCCCGAACGGACGAGATCGCCGGTGTGGCCCTCGGCGCGGTGCCGCACGGCGCTCAGGCCCGCCGACGCTGCGGGGTCGAGCCTGGCCTGCGTCTCGCGCGCGAACTGAACCGCGGCAAACGACGCGTAGTCGCGCAGCACACCTTCGGCTGTCGTGCGCGCGCTGCGCGCATTCCGGAACGCCTCCCACGAGAGGCCGGCCGTGACGAGCACGGCAAGCCCGAGGAGGACGATCGCCAGCGGAGATCCCGACGACCGAGCAATTCGTCCCGGGCCGTTCATGAGTGTTTCCCGATCATAGGACGTGAGAGCCGCTCGAAAGGTCCCTCGAGCGTCAGGGAGACGTCAGAAAACGATGAACCTCGCGGACTTCTGACGAATTTCTTGCGCAGATTCCACCCCCGTTGCGCGGCGCTCTTCTAGGCTCTCGGCAAGGAGAGCAGTCATGCGACGACGTCTTTCGCTCCGGATCCTTCTCGTCCTTCTCGCGGTCTCCGGGGTCATGCCGGTGCTCCACGGCGCCTCGCTTTCCGCGCAGTTCCAGCAGCCCAGGAGCGCGGCGGAATCGGCGGTCCCGGACCCGCTGCGCATTCCAGCCTCCGAGCTCGCCGCGCTGCTCGATCGCGACGCGGTCATTGTCGTCGATGTTCGCGAACCGGAGTTGTTCCGGCGTGGGCACTTGCCGGGCGCGCGCCTCGCGCCGCCCGAGCACTGGCGCGAAGTCGGAGTGGATCTCAAGACGTCGACGAAGGCCGTCGTGACGTACTGCAGCTGTCCGCAAGAAGAAAGCAGCATGCGCGCGGCCGCGCGGTTCCGCGAGCTGGGTGTCGCGAGTGTTCGCGCGTTGACCGGCGGATACGAAGGCTGGGCCGAGTCAGGGCGGCCCGTGGTCACGTCGCAGAGTGCAGGCACGGAACCCACGACGACCGCGTCGCCTCAACCGCCACAGATGGGCGGCGGTGAGAGCGGCCGCGAATCGTGGCAGCGCGTCCCGGACGTGATCGCCGCGCTCGGAATCGGGCCTGGAAGTCGTGTCGCCGACGTCGGCGCCGGCGATGGATTTTTCACGACGCGGCTGGCGAAAGCGGTTGGCGCGGATGGACGCGTCTACGCGGTGGACATCTCGAAGAACGCGCTCGACCGGCTGGCGCGACGCGTCGTCGACGCGGGGCTGACCAATGTCGACGCGATTCTGGGCACGCCGTCCGATCCGCGATTGACCGCCGGCACGCTCGACGCGGCGCTCATCGTCAACGCGTACCACGAGATGCGCGAGCATCAAGCGATGCTCGCGGCGATCAAAGCGGCGCTCAAGCCTGGCGGCCGGCTGGTCATCCTCGAGTCGGTGATCAACGCCCAGCGAAATGTCGCGCGTGAAGTCCAGGAGAATCGCCACCAGCTCGCGCCGCACTTCGTGCAACAGGACGCGCTTCAGGCCGGCTTCGCCATCGTCCGCTTCGAAGAGCAGTTCACGCGCGCCGGGACGATGGCGCCGGAGTACCTGGTCGTGCTGACGCCGATTGGCGCCACGGTGGACGCGCCGCCGGAGCCCGATCACGATCATGCGGCCGACGACGTCTGGCGGAAGCCCGATGAAGTTGTGGCGGCGTTGCAGCTTCATGCCGGCATGACGGTCGTCGATCTCGGTGCGGGATCGGGGGTCTTCACCCGACGGTTTGCGCGCGCGGTTGGTCCTGCCGGCCGCGCGATCGGACTCGACATCAATCCTGGCGCGATCGACACACTCAAGCGAGATGCGGCGTCGCTGGGGCTCGCCAATTACGAGGCGCGCCTGGTCAAGGCCGACGATCCGGCGATACCTGGTGCGTCGGCCGATGTCATTTTTCTCAGCAACACGTATCACCACATCGAGAATCGTGTCGCGTATTTCACCCGCCTCCGCTCGTCGCTCAAGCCGGGCGGCCGGCTCGTCATCGTGGATTTCACTGCGGGTCAAATGGCGATGGAGATTCCCGACCGCCAGCAGGTGGAGCGTGAGCTGTCGGCGGCCGGATATCGGCTGATGCAGGCGCATGACTTTCTCGCGCGGCAATTCTTTCTCGAGTTTGGAGTCAAGTGAGCTGCCGCTGGAGAGCCAGGGAGCCTGGAAGCCTGGGAGCCTGGAAGCCTGGGAGCTAATCGCCAACATCCCGTGTACGCATTTTCTTCAACACGGGACAGCCGCTGAGATTGCAATTTCTGCAACGCCTTTGAAGAGTTCCGCGATTCTTCGGAACTCGCCGGCGGGCACGGCGCTTGCTCTAAGGCGCGACATGATTCGCGACTATCGCAAGCTCAAGGTGTTCCAAGAGGCAGACGCGCTCGTGCTCGAGGTGTACAAGAGCAGCTGCGGAATGCCACATGAGGAACGCTATGGTCTGCAGATCCAGATTCGTCGCGCGGCGGTCTCGGCGGCCTGCAACATTGTCGAGGGCTCCGCGCGTCCGAAGCCGTCGGACTACTGCCGATTCCTCCACATCGCTCGTAGTTCCGCTCGAGAAACGGGCTATTTGATCGATCTCAGCGCGAGGCTCGGGTTCCTGACGGTCAGTGTGTCTCAACGCCTGTTCCGGCGATATGAAGGCCTACGAGCTGGACTGCTGAGACTGAGCGAAACGATCGAGCGTTCGAATCAATCATCCAGGTGGCAAAATCTGCGCACTGCCTGGGTCCGCCGCTCTTAGCTTCCGAGCTCCCCGGCTTCCAGGCTTCCGGGCTTTCACCACTCAGACCCCACCACTCGTCCCACCGAGACGCTGAGTCTCCACCCTCGCGTTAGAATCCGAACGCGACTCAACAGGAGATCTCATGTCTCAGTGGCGACTTTTCACTTGTGCCGTCGCGGCCTTCGTGGCCGCGGCCGGCCTCGGCGTCGTCTCGGCGCGAACCGACGCACGCATGTTCCGGTATCCCACGGTCTCGGCGACGCAGATCGCGTTCGTGTACGCCGGCGATATCTGGGTGGTCCCGCGGGCGGGCGGCGCGGCGACGCGTCTCAGCTCCCCACGCGGCGAGGAGAGTTTCCCGCGCTTTTCCCCCGACGGCACGCGCATCGCGTTCAGCGCCAACTATGACGGCAACGTCGACGTATATGTCGTCGCCGCGGCCGGCGGCGAGCCCGTGCGGCTCACGCATCATCCGATGGAGGACCGCGTCCTCGGCTGGCATCCGGACGGCAAGCGCGTGCTGTTCGCGTCGAGCCGCGAGAGCGGACGCCAGCGGTTCAATCAGTTCTATCTCGTCGGCGTGGACGGCGGGCTGCCGGAGAAGCTGCCGGTGCCGTACGGCGAATTCGGCGCGTTCTCGCCGGACGGCAAGCAGTTCGTCTACATGCCGATGTCGCAGGACTTCCGCACCTGGAAGCGCTACCGCGGCGGCTGGTCGCCCGATCTGTGGCTGTTCGATCTGCAGAGCTACGCGTCGCGCAATCTGACCAACGACCCGGCGAACGACGCGCAGCCGATGTGGAAGGACAACAACACGCTGTACTTCATCTCGGATCGCGGGAAGATCGCGCGCAACAACCTCTGGGCCGAGGACCTGCCGAGCGGCAAGGTCCGGCAGGTCACCACGCTCACGAGCTTCGACATCACGTTTCCGTCGATGGGTTCCGGGGCGATCGTCTTCCAGGCCGGCGGCCGGCTGTATCTGCTGGATCTTGGGTCGGAGAAGACGACCGAAGTGCCGGTCACGGTGGTGACCGATCAACAGACGCTGCGGCCGCGAACCGAAAAAGTCGAATCGCTGATCAACTGGACGTCGGTTTCGCCGACCGGCCAGCGCGCGATCTTCGAGGCGCGCGGGGACGTCATCACGGCGCCGGCCGAGTACGGCGCGGTGATGAATCTCACGCGATCCTCCGGCGTCGCCGATCGGTATCCGCGCTGGTCGCCCGACGGCAAGTCCGTCGCGTACTGGAGCGATCGCAGCGGTGAGTACGAACTGGTCGTCCGTCCCGCCGACGGGACTGGCGCCGAAAAACAAGTCACCAAGCTCGGGCCGGGATTCCGGTACGCGCCGCACTGGTCGCCCGACAGCCGCCTGATCGCCTTCGCCGATCAGGCGATGCACGTCCGAATCGTGGACGTGACAACGGGAACCGTCAAGGACGTCGATCAGTCGCCGCAGTGGCTAGGGCATGGACAGATTCAGGCATGGCGATTCGTCTGGTCGGCCGACTCGCGCTGGCTGGCGTACTCACGCAATCACTCGGCAACCGGCAACAACGCGATCTTCCTGTACGACACGAAGAACCTCACGCGCCGTCAGGTCACCTCGGGCTACCTGAACGATCAGCTGCCGGTGTTCGATCCGGACGGCAAGTACCTTTATTACTTGTCCGATCGCGTGTTCGAGCCGATTTACGGCAACTTCGACACGAGCTGGACGTACGCCAATCCCACGCGCGTCATCGCGGTACCGCTGCGGAAGAACGTGCCGTCGCCGCTCGCCGCCCGCAACAACGCCGAGCCCCCAGCGGCGCCGGCCGCCGGTGACACGAAACCGGCCGATACACCGGCGGAGAAGCCGGCCGACAAGCCGACGCCGGCCGGCGCCGCACCACCGCCGAAACCGCCGGCGCCCGTCGACATCGATCTCGACGGCTTTGAATCGCGGGCGGTCGTCCTGCCGGCCAAGGCGGGCAACTACGCGGATCTCTACGCGGTTTCCGGCAAGGTCCTCTATCGGCGCCTGCCGCGCAGCGGCTCCGGCGAGGAGGCCAGTCCCGTCGTCTTCTACGACCTCGCGGAACGGAAGGAGCAGACGGTCATCGACGATGTGAATGGGTGTGAGCTCACCGCGGACGGGAAGAAACTGCTGGTGACGAAGGAGCGGAAGTTCGCGATCATCGAGCTCAAACCGACTCAGAAGCTCGACAAGCCGATCGCGACGGCGGACTTCGAAGTGCCCGTCGATCCGCGCGCGGAATGGAAGCAGATGTTCATGGACGCGTATCGATTCGAGCGCGATTACTTCTACGATCCGAACATGCACGGGGTCGACTGGGGCGAGATGCGCGACCACTACCTGACGCTGCTCGCCGACGCCGTCACGCGCTGGGACGTCAACTTCGTGCTCGGCGAGTTCATCGGCGAATTGAACGCGTCGCACACCTACCGCAGCGGCGGCGATCTGGAACAGGGCGCGCAGCGCTCCGTCGGCATGCTGGGCGTCGACTGGGAGAGCGCGAACGGCGGCTGGCGGATCAAGAAAATCGTTCGCGGCGGTCCGTGGGATACCGACGTGCGCTCGCCGCTCGACGAGCCGGGCGTCGACGCGCGCGAGGGCGACTATCTCGTCGCCGTGAACGGCATGCCGGTCGACACGAAGCGCGATCCGTGGGCGAGCTTCCAGGGGTTGGGCGGCAAGACCGTCGTCCTCTCGGTCAACTCCTCGCCGTCGCTGACGGGGGCACGGCAGGCGATCGTGACGTGTCTGTCGAATGAAACCGATCTCCGCTTCCGTGCGTGGATCGAAGAGCGCCGGGCGCAGGTCGACAAGGCCTCGAACGGCCGCGTCGGCTACATCTACGTGCAGAGCACCGGCGTCGACGCGCAGAACGAGCTGATGCGGCAGTTCATCGCGCAATGGGACAAGGACGGCCTCGTCATCGACGAGCGATTCAACAGCGGCGGGCAGATTCCCGATCGATTCATCGAGCTGCTCAACCGGCCGATGCTCGCGTTCTGGGCCGTGCGCGACGGCGCGAGCTGGCAGTGGCCGCCGGTCGCGCACCGCGGTCCGCAGGCGATGCTCATCAACGGCTGGAGCGGATCGGGCGGCGACGCGTTTCCGTTCTACTTCCGCGAGGCCGGTCTCGGCCCGCTGATCGGCACGCGAACCTGGGGCGGCCTGATCGGCATCAGCGGCGCCCCGCCGCTCGTCGATGGCGGAGCCGTCACCGTTCCGACGTTCCGGATGTACGACCCGAAGGGCCAGTGGTTCGCGGAAGGGCACGGCGTCGAGCCGGACATCCGCGTCGATGAGAATCCGACCGAGCTCGCGCGCGGGCGCGATCCGCAACTGCAGCGCGCGATCGACGACGTGTTGAAGCGCGTCGAGCAACTGCCGCCGGCGCCGGCGCGGCCGGCGTATGAGCGGCGAATTGGCGGGGGATCAGACTGATCTGAGGATCTGAGGATCTGGGGATCTGGGGAGCGGATTCAAAAAAGCCCGAAAACCTGCGAGCGGCACTCCCAGGTTTCCGGGCTTTCCAGCTTTCGAGCTTTCCGGCTTCCAGCTACTTGACCGCCCCCGTCACGCGAACCACCGCCGCGTGTTTCATGGTGCCCATGTCGTGATAGCTGACGGTGACCTGGTCGCCAGTCTTCACGAAGTCCGTCAACTTGGTGCCCTTGCCTTCGGCCTTCAGTTCGAGCGTCTTGTGCGTTGCGCCTTTGGCCGTCACGCTCGTGTCCTTATCGATCGTGAACGTCCAGCTCTCCGTCTTCCCTTTGACCGTCAGTGAATCGGGCGCCACTTTCTCGACGGTGCCAGACGCCGTCAGGGTCTTCGCCGGAGCCGGCTTGGTCTGCGGCGCTGGCTTGGCCTGAGCCTGTGCGGCGAACGTAATGGCGGGAAGCGCGATGATTGCCAAGCTTGCAACGAACACGCTTAACACACGTTTCATAACACCCCTCCCTCTGCTGGCCCTATTGTGTGCCAGGCCCGCGCGCAGCAGCATGTATTCTTTGAAGACGTGAGGCACCGCATCGTCGCTGTCGTCCTGACGGCCGTTGCCGGCGCATCCTGCGCGACGGGGGCCGCTCAGCCGGCGCCGCGCGTCGTGCAACCGGGAGCGGGCGCCCCGGCCGAATCAGCCCGCGTTTCTCAGGCCCCGCCGGGCACCTCTAAATACGCCGGCGCCGACGTAAAGTTCATGCAGGGCATGATCGGCCATCATGCCCAGGCGCTCGAGATGACGGCGCTGTTGCCCTCCCGGACGGCCCATGCGGAGATGAAGCTCCTGGCCAGGCGGATCGAAGTTTCGCAGACCGACGAGATCAAGATGATGCAGCGCTGGCTGGAGACGCGGGGTCTCGAGGCGCCGAGCGTGCACGCCCACCACGCCGCCGGGGCCACGCTGATGCCCGGCATGCTCACGCCCGACGAGATGTCGCGGCTGGCCGACGCGAACGGCGCGGCCTTCGATCGGCTGTTCCTCGAGCTGATGATCAAGCACCACGAAGGCGCGCTGGCCATGGTGAAGGACTTGATGGCCCAGCCGGGCGCGGCGCAGGGTTCGGACATCTTCGCATTCGCCTCGGACGTCGAGGCGGATCAGAGCATCGAGATTGAGCGCATGAAGTCGATCCTCGCGTCCTGGCGCTGACGCGCGCCGCGTGAATTCTTTTTTCCTTTTCGAACGAGGTTCAGCCATGACATCCAGTCGAATGACGGCATCACGACTCCGTCCGCATCGCGTGAGACTGGCGTTGTGCTGGAGCATCCTGGTCGCGTCGCTCGTTGGCGGGATTCATGCCCAGCAGCCGCCAGCTCCACCGCAGGGCACGCCGCCGGCCACGCCCGCCGCGCCGGCCGATCCGCGCGTCGGCCTGAAGCCCGGCGTGGAAAACGCCGGCGTCGCGGCGCTCGGGCTCGAGCTGGTGGCGCACATGCCGAAGCCCGCGGCGTTCACGGATCCCAGCGGCGCGTTCAGCCTGGATTTTGCGAACTCGGATTTCGCGTTCAAGGGCACGCATCTTTTTCTCGGGAACTTCTACGGCTTCAACTTCTACAACATCGAGGATCCGCGC
>JBLNGH010000461.1:0-4233 GCA_050264575.1 Acidobacteriota bacterium
TCTGTTGTCGAGCTGCGTGCCGCCGGCGGCCATCATGATGTTCGGCGCGCCCGCAGGCGGCAGCGCCTTCCCGTCGATGTCTGCGTTGTTCAGGAAGTTGACGTTGTTGATGACGACGCACTGTTCGGTCGCGGGTTCGCCCTTCAGCATTCGCGCGCGGTCGGCGACGCACGCGTGTTTCTCGGTCGCGATCGTCTCGGAGATCCGGTTGTCGCCGGTGCTGGTCGGGTTGTAGTAGCCGTCGGTCCAGATCGCCGGTCGCGGATAGTCCGGAAACAGCGGCCGGAGGAACTCGTAGCGGTAGTACGGGCCGAAGGGATCGGGGCCGACGCTGATCGCGTAGCACATCGAGTACGGGCCCTGCGGTCCGGGCTGCCCGCGCTGACCGCCGCCCTGGCCGCGCGGAGGCTGCCCCGGCTGACCGGGTTGGCCGGCGGGCGCCGGTGCCGGTGGCGGCGGCGGGGGAGGCGGCGGCGGTTGAAAGAGCGCGACCGCCTTGCCAGGTTGTCCGGCGACGCCGGGCGGACTGACGTGCGCAGGCTCGCCGCCTTTCCAGACGCCCGGCTGGTCGGCCCGCTCGGCCGCGCGTCCGAAGATCGGCATGGTGATGAGCCAGCGGTCGGCGAGCTGGTCGTATCGGACGACGGCATCGCCGTTGTTGCGTGATTCGCACGTTCCCGTGAAGTCCTTGAAGACGTTGTTGGTGCTGACCGGGCCGTAGAGCGGCTTGCCGGTCACGTCGAACTTCTTGCCTTTCTTCGTGAAGATCGCCATCCGCGAGTTGACGGTCTGGACGATGTGATCGGGGCCGACGGCCAGGCTGTTATCCGACGGATTGCCGCCGCCACGTCCGCCGGGGATCGCGAACGGTCCCTGCGGTCCGTTGAACCCGGCGCCCAGTCCATCGAAGCTCTCGACGAGCTCGGCCGCCGGTTTGGTGCCTTGCGATTTCTGCTCGACGACGTCGGATCCGGCGGGGACCGTGATGACTGGTGGGACGATGGGCTGCTGCTGCAACGACCTCGGGTTCCGTTTTACGTTTTCCGTAAAACGGAACCCGAGGTCGTTTTTCACCGCGCGATTGACCAGCACCGGGCCGATCGTCCCCTCCGCGCGCGGCGGCGGCGACGTCGCTGCGCCCGCGGCGACGCCGGCCGCGATCGCCATCGCCGCGACCACAATTCCCCGAATCGGTCTCATGCAACCTCCAACTCGTCACGTGTTATCGTCCCTTCCTCGCGCGAATCGTGACCTTGTAGTCGTTTTCGCCGTTCAGATTGATGAGCGAGACGAACTGACGGCCCTGAGACAGGCCGACCGTGCCCGATTGCGAGACGGCGGACACGTCCCAGCCGGCCGGCAGCAGGATCGTGTTGCGCAAGCCGTGCAACGTCCGCTCGAAGACGAGCTCGTTGTTCGCGAGCCGGTACCCCGCGTTCGTCAACGTGCCGGTGACCTTCAGGTGCGCGCTCTGCTTGTCGTCGACGATCGGCACGTCGAGCTTGACGCTCATCGCATTCCCGTCCTTGACCGGCGTGAGCGATTTCGCCGTGTCGAGATCCACAACGGACAGATCGGCGAGCGGCATGTAGGTGAGCGAATCGAGCCGCGCCTTGTCGCCCTTCCGGTAGTCGCTGTAGACCTGCTCGACCTTGATCTTTCCGGATTCGGGCGTGTCCAGGTCGTAGAGCGTCTTGATGTCGTCGAAGAACATGTCCGTGTACTGCAGCGGCGGGAACACGGCGGCCGTCTTCCGCGCGTGGATCGTGACCGGGTTGCTCTGTCCGCTCGGATTGGCGAAGGCGAGCTTCAGTCTGCCGTCCGCGGTCGTCGTCAACTGCGCCGCGACGTTCGACGAGATGAACGCGAACCCCTTCGGCAGGACGACGCCGAGACGGTACCCGCTGAGACTGCGCACCCAGACGATGTCGTCGCCGTTCATCATGTACGTGCGCGGGTCCTTGTAGGTCTTGTAGATGAGCACGCGGCCGATGCCGCCCGGCGGCACGGGCATCGGCAGCTTCGCGTGAATGGCGTGGTTGTCGGGATCGGCGCCCTGTTGCTCGTACGTGAATTCGATCGGCTTGCCCGTTCGCGGATCGTAGACCTCGATGCCGGATCCTTCGCTTCCGCCGCGCGTCGCGTTCACCAGCTCGGTCGCGCCGGCGCGCGTCTCTTCCGGCAGGAAGCGAATCCGGAACTGCTCGCTGCCGGGCTCGAGCAGCGCGTACTCCGTGTACGCATCCTGCGTGAACAGGCGCGTCACCGGCGCCGAAGGCCGCAGCGATCCGTCGGCGTTCGTGCCGCCCGGGAAGGGGTTGTTGCCCCCGCGCTGCTGCGCGACGATCCAGGCCGGCGCCGTCGCGATCCCCACGAACAACGCGATTCGTACAATGTGTTGGCGAGATAAGGTCATTGGCGTTGCCTCGACGGGGGAGTGTACATCCAGATGGGTAAAGGGCGGTTGGAAGCGTTCAGCGATGGGGTGATCGCGATTCTCATCACGATCATGGTGCTCGAGCTCAAGGTGCCCGAAGGCGGCGACGTCTCTGGGGATCTCCGTCACCTCGCTCCGGTCTTCTTTTCCTATCTGCTCAGTTTCGTCTACCTCGGCATCTACTGGAACAACCACCATCACATGCTGCATCTGGCCGATCGCGTCACCGGCGGTATCCTGTGGGCCAACCTGCACCTGCTGTTCTGGCTGTCGCTGGTGCCGTTCACGACGCATTGGCTGGCTGAGCGTCACTTTGCTGCCGGGCCAACGGCGGTCTACGGTCTCGTTTTCCTGTTCGCGGGCGGCGCGTACCAGATCCTGCAGTTGAGGATCATCGCCGCTCAGGGAAAAGGATCGAGACTTCGACAGGCGGTCGGCCGCGACGTGAAGGGCAAGCTGTCGGTAGGCATGTATACGGCCGCCGCGATCCTCGCGTTCGTGAACGTCCCCGTCTCAATCGGGATCTACGTCATCGTCGCGCTGATGTGGCTGATCCCTGACAGGCGGATAGAGAAGGCGCTCTGAGGCTGACGGCGGCATCGATCTATCGGTCGATCGGCATCGATCTATCGGTCGGCCGATCTATCGATCTATTGAAGAGCACCTGTCGGACTGGTCCCGACATCCGAACGCAGGAACTGACAAGAGTCTTTCAAAGAGATCGATAAATCGATAGATCGATTCTGTGTCAGCGCCCGTTGGCCCAGATCTGGCAGAAGGAGGCGTTGTCGGTGCCGCGAATCTCGCGATCCTCGCCGGTGTAGGCGGCGTTCATAATCGCCCGCGGCGCGAACTGCAGCGCGCCGCTGGCTTTGAGGAACAGCTTCCCGAAGTGCGCCAGACCGAATCCGTGTCCGGACTCGTGGATCGCCACGCTCTGGATGTCGATGTTGGCCGGGTTGCCGCCAGTCCCCCACGCAAACCGGAGGTTGTAATAGGTCTCGCGGAAGGCCGTGTCGGCGAGACGGTTGCGATCGATGTCGGTTGGATTGCCGTTGGCGTCGACGAAGACGAACGTGAACGTCGCCGCGAGAACGAACGTGGACCCATTTGGCGGAAACGCGGCGTCGAAGAACGCCGCGGGCACCCCGCCGGCATGCGTGATGTCGGCGAACGGCGTGCCGATCAGCGACGCGTTGTTGAAGACGATGCCGTCCACGAGATCCGGATCGGCGCCGGTGTCGGGCACCTTGACGATGCCGGGGCCGTTGCAGTTCATGGTTCCCCACACGGCCATCGACGTGTCCAGCTCCGCCTCGGTCACGGCGTTCGGGAGGACGATGACCGCGCCGGCCGAATTGAAACCAAATGCCGCGCCGTCGCTCCGATCGACGAGGTAGCTGATGTCGGAGCTCCCGCCGCGCCGCGGATCGTTCTCGACGAATTGCGCCGAGAGGATGTGCGTGCGGTCGTTCGCGATGATGGTCGTCGCCTGATCGTCGCGGTAGCCGCTGCCGTCGACGAACAGCTCGGCCTTGGCGATCGCCACTTTCGTCACGCCGGCCGCGCGCAGTCGCGCGTTCATCGCCGCGAGGACCGGGCTGTAGACGACGTCGTCGGGTGAGGCTGTCGCAGAGACATGCGTGCTACCCAGGAAAGCGATGCCGGCTCCTGCCGCGAGGACCAAAGTTCTTAGAGTCATGACAGCCTCGTGAATTGCGTCAATCTGAAAACTGCAATCGGGAAGTCTGTAATCTTGATCTGGAATCGGGCAATCTGGCAATCGGGAAATCTAT
>JBLNGH010000462.1:0-2653 GCA_050264575.1 Acidobacteriota bacterium
CGCAGCGCGTGAAGCTGGCGCGGGAGCTTTCGAGGCGCGGAACCGGACGGACGCTCTACATCCTCGACGAACCGACGACCGGCCTCCACTTCGACGATACGAAGAAGCTCCTCGACGTGCTCAACAAGCTCGCTGACCAGGGCAACACGGTTGTCGTCATCGAGCACAACCTGGACGTCATCAAGACAGCCGACTGGATCATCGACCTCGGACCCGAAGGGGGCGAGGCCGGTGGGCGTGTCGTCGCGCACGGGACGCCCGAGCAGGTTGCCAGGAATCGGGGATCACACACCGGTCATTTCCTGACGGATCTGTTTGACCGGGGGCCACTTAGGGCCGCTGTGGTACAATAGCCACACTTCAGGGCTGGGGCGGTGTGGCTGCCCGGCCACAAAACTGTCATTTTTTCGCCGGTTCGCGGCGTGAAGTCAGACCGTAAATAATTGATGAAAAAAGCCTTACGGTCTCAGCCTCAAGCGACCTGCGCATGGCAGTGGGTTTGCTCAATCCCAAAGCGCTCACCCGACATTTAGGACCCACATGAGCGCGCAGCGGACTCTTCGACGATCAATTTCGTGCGCCGGAATCGGCCTGCACTCCGGGAACAAGGTGACCCTGGCCCTCAAACCGGCCCCGGCCGACTACGGCATTCGCTTTATCCGAACGGACCTGGCAGGCCTGGAGATCCCGGCGACGGTCACGCATTTGGGCGGTATTTCCTATGCGACCGGCCTCACCCGCGAGACTGGTTCGGTCGAGACGGTCGAGCATCTCCTGGCCGCGTTGTCGACCCTTGGGATTGACAACGTGCGGATCGAGCTCGACTACCCGGAAGTGCCGATCATGGACGGAAGCGCGGCCCCGTTCGTGTACCTCGTCCATGAGGCGGGTGTCAAAAGATTGCCGGCTCCCAGGCGCTACCTGAAGGTGGTGCGGCCGGTCTCGCTGTCTCAGGGAGACAAGCACATCGCGCTGTACCCGTCAGACCAGTTCAAGGTGACCTACAGCATCAGCTTCGACCACCCGTTGCTGCGTCATCAGTCGCGAACCATCCGAGTCAGCGAAGAGTCCTTCGTAGAGGAAATTGCCCCGGCCCGCACATTTGGCTTCCTGAAGGAAATCGAGATGCTGCGCCAGCGCGGGCTCGCGCTCGGCGGTTCGCTCGAGAATGCGATTGTGCTCGGCGAAACCGGAGTGCTGAACAACGCCCTCCGCTTCGAGGACGAGTTCGTCCGCCACAAGATCCTCGACGTGCTGGGAGACCTCGCGCTCGTGGGCCATCCGGTGATGGGGCACCTCGTGGCGCATCGCGGCGGCCACGCGCTGCACACGGCGTTTGCCGCGAAGCTCCTCGAAGAGCGGGATGCCTGGAAGTTGGTGGAGGCGGTGCTGGATCCGACCGCCGTCGGAGCGCCTGTGAAGGTGCCCGTCACGAGCGCCGCGCGGCTCGCGAACTGAAGGTCCCAGGATAAGGGCTCAGGGTTCAGGGCTTAGGGTTCAGGAAGAGCTACGAAAGGGCCGCGGGATGTCCCGCGGCCCTTTCTTTTTTCGTCATCCTGCCGGCCTCTCTGAAGCAAACGCGGTCGTCCCCTTCCTCGTCTAACGGTTCGTTATGACTGACCGCTCACGCTTCGTCACGACGCTCATCACAACTGTCCTCGGCCTGTCCACGACGGCCTTTACCGCAGGCGCAGCGCAGTTCAACATGTCCACTGTCGGCGATCAGCCGAACTGCTCCAGCATCCAGGTCTCTTCGCGTGACGCCGAGACCGCCGCAGCCCAGGAAACGATTAGCGCCGGCGCCGGGCCCCTCGACGTCTCGCCGGGCGGCAACGGCGGTGTGTGGATCGTCGGTTCGGCCGATGGCGCGTTCACAATCCAGGCGTGCAAGTTCGCGATGGGACGCGACCGGGCGCAGGCGGAAGCGAGGCTCGACGAAGTGGCTATCGAGAACACTGGCGGCCATGTCACCGCCCGTGGCCCTTCGTCTGATGGGAATTGGAGTGTCTTCTTCATTGTCCAGACCCCGCGCAGCGGGGAATTGACGGCTACCACGAGCAACGGCCCGATCACGATCCGTGGGGTCGACGCGACGGTGACAGCCAAGGCCACCAACGGCCCGATCTCGATTCGCGACTCACGCGGTCGCCTCGAAGCGAGAACGGTCAATGGTCCCATCTCGCTGGAGGACGTCTCGGGGAGCGTCAGCGTCAGTGCGGAAAACGGACCACTGAGCGTCAACTTGCGCGGGGCGGAATGGGAGGGCGAAGGGCTGGAAGGACGTACGAGCAACGGCCCGTTGACGCTGACGGTGCCTTCCGGCTACGGCAGCGGAGTCGTCGTCGAGGCGGACGGACGCTCACCGTTCACCTGCCGCAGCTGCACTGACGCCCAGCGCACGTGGAATGACGACGGGCGTCGCGTTCAACTGGGGTCGGGGCCCGAGCGGGTGAGGCTCCGGACGACGAATGGGCCGGTGACTGTCAGGAACTAACGATATCTACCCCACCAGGCACGCATGCAACCAGTAGAAGAAATCCTCGACTCTGGACCCGAACGTCTGTTTCTCGGGCGGGAAAAACGTAAAGGCGGCACGAACGTCCTCGCGGCCGAGCGCGCACACCAGTGAGTGCGTCATCTCGTTCTCGCGGTC
>JBLNGH010000463.1:0-4134 GCA_050264575.1 Acidobacteriota bacterium
GGCTGATTCAACACGCGCAGCAACGCGGTGAGCCGATTCTCGCCGGCCGGTCTCAGCCAGTCGACGACGATCGCGACGACGACGAACAGAACGGTTGTCGTGACTCCAATCCGCAGACAGAGGCGGCGGCGATCGGCCGGATCGCGCATCAGGATCAATCCGAACCCGTAGCCTGCGGCCATCACGCCAATCCACGGCACGATCGTGTAGAGCACCGTGATGCCGAGCGGCGCTTCGGATCCGGCGGGATACAGGAATTCCCAGAGCGGCAGAATCGACGCCGGCAGCGCTCGCGGTATCAGGCCGAATACCTGCTGCAGCAACACGATCGCCACGCCGACGATGCCGACGATGCGCGGAGAGAGGTGAATGAGCGCCGCAAGGATGACCATGCACCAGCCGAGCATCCAGATGACGCCGGCGAGGGTGAAGCGCGCGTAATCGATGTTGAACGTCCAGGAGAAGCGGATCACCGTCAACTCGAGCACGACGAGCATCAACCCGCGGGTGACGAGGAACCGCGCGAGTTGGCGCGTGTGTCCCAGCTTGCGGCCGTGCAGAAACGCGGCGGTGCCGGCAAAGAACACGAACGCCGGCGCGCAGAAATGTGTCACCCAGCGCGTGAAGAACACGCTGGCCGTCGGGCCGCCAGCCGGGATTCCTGAATACACGCGGACGTGATCGATCGCCATCAGGACCATGACGATGCCGCGGATGATGTCGAGCGCCGGCAGACGGCCGGGCGTCTTTCCGGGCTCGAGTGAACGGGCGGTCATGGCCGGGTATCGCCGGACACGATCGCCTCCGGAATCGCCGGGCGCAACTGCCGCGACGCGAGCGGTGGTTTCTGTGCCGCGAACGGTGTTCCAGGCCGCTAACCCGCGGCCGGAACTTCGAACTTAGAACCTGATGAGAAACGACCGAGAGTGCCCATTCCCTTTCTTCCAGGCTTCCGAGCTTCCAGGCTTCCTGGCTTTCTGTCGTACGCTCCTTCAGGACGACAATTGAGACGAGTCGCGATCATCCTGATCTGGGCCGGCTACAGCATCGTCGGCCTCATCCTGGCCACGGGCCAGTTCGTTGCGTCGTCTCCCCGACTGGATATTGGCGCGGTCATGGGATCCGTTCTCGTGCTGGGCGGCGCCGGGGTGGTGGCGGCGTCCGCACTGCTCGGGGGAAGCGCGCTCGGAACGTACATGTTCGTGCGCCGCGACGAACGTCGTGCCGGTCTCGGGTTCTCGCTGGCCGCCGGCTGGATTGGCTTCGCCGTGCTCGCGTGGCTGCTATGGGGTTTTTGGAGGAACTGAGATCCAGGGGAAGTCGAGTCGTGGGGGCTATACTTCCGGATCTAGCACTCCTGCGCAGTTTCAATGTCGATGTGGTTGAGGGCGGATTGGCGTCAGGCCCCGGAGGCGACCATGAGCACCCCGTCAATGCGTTCGATTTGCATCGCCGCTGGTGTGCCCTTAGTCGTGGCAATGATTGCAAGCGTGTCGGGTCCTGGCATCACGCGCGCTGCCAGCCTTGCCGCTCCACCGCAGGCCGCGAGCGCGCCCAGTTTTCAGGCATACAGCAAGTTCGACTTCGTCCCGGGTGAGAAGATCTTCGCGTTCGAGGACTTCAGCCAGGACGCGATCGGCGACTTCCCCGCCAGATGGAATACCGATGGATCGGGAGAGGTCGTGACCGTGGCCGGCAGACCGGGCCGGTGGCTGAAGTTCACGAAACCGGGTTTCTTCACGCCTGAGTTCATCACGGAACTGGCCGACAACTTCACGCTGGAGTTCGACCTGACGGTGCCACCGGCGTTCGAGGGGCGAGCGCTCGTGGTGGCGCTCGTCGAGTTGGAGAATTTGAAGCAGCCCGCCGACTGGAGGACCGCGCCGAACTCCTTCCAGTTCACGACGCTGCCGGGACCCGATGAAGGCGCGTCGGACATGACCTCGCGCCAGAACGGCGACAGCGCCGCGGCCAACCAGGCCACCACGCCGCAGCTCGCGGCCAGGAGCGGCACGCCATTCCACATCTCCGTGTGGCGTCAGCGCCAGCGCGTCCGTGTCTACATCAATCAGGAAAAAGTGTGGGACGCGCCGCGCGGACTGACGGCGTCCACGAAACTCAACTCCATCTTCTTTTACTTGCCCGAGGCAGACCCCAACCTGGCCTACTACCTCACGAATCTGCGAATCGCGACCGGCGCCCCTGACACGCGCAACAAGATCCTGACCGAAGGCAAGTGGGTCAGCCACGGCATCCTCTTCGACGTGAACAGCGACCGCATCAAGGCCGAGTCGTACGGGTCGCTGAAGGAGATCGCCGCCGTGCTCGCCGAGAACGCGGACGTGAAGGTCCTGATCGTCGGCCACACGGACTCGGACGGCGATGAAGCCGCCAACCTGGATCTCTCGAAACGACGCGCGGCGTCCGTCAAGACCGCGCTCGCCAACGAATTCAAGATCGACGCGAGCCGGATGGACATCGACGGGAAGGGCGAAAGCCAGCCCGTCGACAAGAACGAGACGCCTGCCGGCAAGGCCAACAACCGGCGCGTGGAGTTCATCAAGAAATAGAAGGCGCTCCGCTACCCACACTCGACAGCGTTTTCGCACCTCTAGCGGCTCAATGAAGATCCGGCGCCCCCAACACCCCGTTATTCACGCGCGAGGGTTTGTCTGCAGTGTTGCGGATTCTTGCACGGCGCGGCGCGCCGACCGAATCGGGCGCCGGTGTGTCCCCATATTCGGTCTCACTGGATCGGCATCACGATGGCAGTCGCATCGGTCTTTGACAGACGGCCACCAGGGTGTAGCCCTCGCGTCATTTCCCCATCTTCATCATGTGTTGGTGCATGGTGTCCATGCGCTCGCCCATCGTGCGATGGTCGCGCACGATCTCCGTCAACAGCTCAGCCATTACGCTGAGCTTGGCATCGCCCGTGGCCGAGTTCATCTTCTTGACGAGTTCATCCAGCTTCGCCTGCTCGGCCTTCATGTCGGCCATCATCTTCTCGTGCATCTTCATCATGTCCTGCATCGACATGCCCATCTGCATGCCCTGCCCGGTCTGCTGCGTCGCGGTGGCGGTCGCTTGCGCGGCCGAGCCAGAAGCTCCGTCGCCGCTTACGCTGGGCACGACTACGAGCACGAGCGCGATGGCCAGGATGAGGCCGGGAATCCGTTTCGTCATGTGGCACCTCCTACGCGTACCCTTCGTCATACCACGTCGACCCGACCGCGTCGAACAAAGTTCTCGTTGTGGGCTAGAGACGTGCCGTAGGTCAGCGCGCCAACCGGAATGCGCGCGAGGCGAGCCGCCGGAAAGTGTCGTGATGGCGGCTGGTGACGAACAGCCACGTTAACAGCCTGATGGACGCGGGCGGCACGCTGGTGGTGTCACCCGATCCTGACGCGAGGCGACGGACGGTTTCGATCGGTGTTTCACGCAGGTCATCGAGCACCGACACGCGATGCACGCAGGAGACCGTGCAATGCGGCGCGCACGACTTCTCTGATTGATATTCCCGTTCGAGGTCGGCAGGCCCGTAGTGCGCGAGCGGGATGGCCGGCGTGCCGCGCTGCTGCGAGCACCAATGGACCAGGCCGTCCTCGCAGATGTAGAGGTAGCGTGCGCCCGCGCGGCAGCGCCATTCATTCGCGCGACCCGCAATCAGGTTCTTCTGGAATACGTGGTCGTGGGCGTGGGAGTAGAACCCGCGGCCGAGCTGCGAGATCGTCGCGTGCACACGTTGCCGCTCAGGATCGAGCGGCACGATCTGACCGGACGCGTCGTGAATCACGCCGACCGACGTCCCGAATCCCAGTTCTCTGGCTCGCTGCGCGATGACGAGCGCGTCACCCGGCTGGCCGATGCCGTTGCCGACGACGGTGTTGATGTTGACGTCGAAGGTGGCGAGTTCCGCAAGCGACACCAACTTCCGGTCCAGTACCTTCAGGCTCTTCACCGACACATCGTCGGGCACGACGTTGTCGATGCTGATTTGCAGGCGGTCGAGACCGGCGCGATTCAGCCGGCGGATCCGATCCGGCGACAGCAGATATCCGTTCGTCAGGAGCCCCGCCATCATGCCCCGCGCCCGAATCCTATTAATAAGGATGTCGACGTCGGGATGGAGCA
>JBLNGH010000464.1:0-6381 GCA_050264575.1 Acidobacteriota bacterium
TTGAGGGGCTGTGATGGACGCGCGGAGGCAGCGCCAGCATTAGGAAAAGCAGACAGGAGGTCCGGCTGATCCGGATTTCCACGAGATACGTATCCAGATTTGAGTCTCGAACCATGCAGGATTGCGTCGCGGCTTACGTGTGGTAGAGACGTTCGAAGTTCGAAGTATCCAGTCAACTTCCTGCCGGTCCGGTCTGGGCCTGATATTCGCGCAGCTCATCGAGAAAGGCCGCTCTCGTGGCGGCATCCGGAAATGCCCGCGCCCGAATGATGATGATGCCCTCGTACCGGAAGTTGATTTCCACGTCCGGTCTCGAGTCGTCGATCGTCGTAATATCCCGCCACGGGTAGAGCACCTCAGTGTCATTCTGCGCCACCCATAACCCAGGGACCCGCGGTTCGAGCTCCACTGGCGCCGTTGGCCGATCGCCAAGCCACTTCCGGCACGATCGGTTCACGTAGCGCTTTACGGTCAGCCGTCGAAACAGCGGGTAGATGACCGTGCCGATCGCAAGGCCAAATCCTGCGGCGATGAGGCGGGTTCCCACCGGTGGGCCAGCCGCAAGGTAAGCCACCGCCGCGGTGAGCATCGCCCCGACCACCGGATCGCGACGCCAGAACGGCAACGCCGCCTGCTGCTGCCGCGACAGCCGGACGACGACGTCGATGAACTCGTCGAGTGTGGCCTCGAACCGGACGCGCACGCCTAGATTCTACCGATTCATTCTTGACGCTGGCCTCACGTGTCGGAAGAATGAAAACAACACATGCCATTCAAGAGCAAGGCGCAGCGGCGCAAGTTCGCCGAGCTGCTCGTCGCCGGGAAGATCTCTGACGAGACGTATGAAGAGTGGAACCGTGAAACCGGACGGAAGAAGCTTCCCGAACGCGTGAAGCCCAAAGCGCGCGGCAAGCGGAAACGCTGACGCCCGCGCGAGGAGGATCTTATGAGGTCCACGCTGAAGAAGAGAATCACAGGCGCCATCATGCTCGCGATTGCCGCCGTTCTGTCCTACGCGGCATTTCCCGGGAAATAGGAGCGGATCGATCACCACGAAGCTGCGATCCCCGCGCGGGAGGACATATGTCGGCTGAAAACAAAGTGCTGATTCGAAGATGGTTCGAAGAAGTCTGGAACAGGGGTCGCGCGCCGGCGATCGACGAGCTGCTGACCGGCCAGGCGGTGATCCACGGCCTTGGACCGCAGCCGCAGGACGTCGCGGCGTTCAAGCAGTTTCACACCAAATACCGCAGCGCATTTCCGGACGTGAGGATTCAGGTGGATGACGTCATTGCGGAGGGAGACAAAGTCGCAGTGCGGTGGAGCGGCTCGGGAACTCACCGGGGCAACGATCTCGGATTTCCGGCGACCGGAACCGCCATCCAGTTTACAGGCATGACGATTGCCCGCATCGAGAACGGCAAACTGGTCGAAGGGTGGAACGTCTTCGATCAGCTCGGAATGCTCCAGCAGCTTGGCGTGGTCAATCTGCCGGTGTGAGGGAAAGGTTCAAAGCCTGAAAGCTCGGAAGCGCGGAAGCTCGGAGGCCTTGAATCTCAGGAGCTCTTAGCTTCCGGGCTCCCGGGCTGCCCGGCTTCCGGGCTTGTTCGGTTTCGCCGACTGCTTCAAGATCCCAATCCTTCGACCAGCCGCCGAATCCCTGATCAGCAGAGCCAAACGTCGGAGCCGCGTCTCCTCCTTCTTGGCGCTGATCACAAGCCACGTCGTCGTCCGCTGGTACCACGGCGGCTGGCTGCTGAAGAAGCGCCAGGCGTCGGCGTTCTTCCTGAATTGGCGGAGGTACGCGGCCGGCAGTTTCAGGGTCCCGCGCTGCTCGAAGCTGTAGATCCCGGATTTGTTCTTCGTGCGCTTCTTGAAAGCCGCGAGACCGGCCGGTCGCATGCGGCCGAGCTTTGAGAGTTTGCCCACGCGACGAATGTTGACCGCGCTCCAGATGCTGCCGGCGCGGCGCGGCGTGAAGCGGATCGTGTAGCGGTCGGCGTCCACGCGCCTGCGGATGCCATCGATCCATCCGTAGCAGAGCGCCTCGTCGACCGATTCCGGCCACGTGAGGCTCGGCTTGCCGGTGGCGCGCTTGTGGAACCCGACCACGAGCTCGTCGCGCGTGGCGTGATGCTCGTCGAGCCAGCGGCGGAACTCGGCAGGGCCCGAAAAATACAGCGGCTTCATGCTCCTCTTGACAGCGCGGCTCCGGCTGTCCCAGCGTACGACAGGAGAATCGATCGTGCCAGACAAGGCAGTCTACGTCCTTCTCGTCGACGGGTTCGCGGACTGGGAACCCGCGCACGCGCTCGCTGAGCTGCGGCGCCACGGCAAATACCGCGTCGAATCTGTCGGCCTCACCACCGCGCCCGTCGAGTCGATGGGCGGCATGCGCGTCGTGCCGACGTCGACGATCGACGCCGTCGATCCGAACGACGTCGCCGCATTCATGCTGCCGGGTGGCGACCGGTGGGAGAAGCAGCCGATCGAACCGCAGATCGGCGCGGCGCTGCACCGCCTCGATGCGCAGCAGGTTCCGATCGCGGCGATCTGCGGCGGGACGGTGGCGATCGCGCGGCTCGGCCTTCTGCGCGGCCGGCGGCACACGAGCAATGGCCTCGCCTATCTCAAGAAGCAGGTCCCTGACTACACGGAGGCCGCCAACTACGTGGACGAGCCGGCCGTCCGCGATCGCGGGCTGATCACGGCCAGCGGACTCGCCGACGTCGAGTTCGCGCGCGAGCTGTTCGAGGAGCTGGGCGTGCTCACGGCCGCGCAGCGCGCGCTGTGGACGCAGATTTTCCGGAGCGCGCGGCTGCCAGCGGCCGCGTCATGATCCGCACCAAATCCGTCTGGAGTCCCATCGACCGGCGCCGCGATGGACTCCGGATTCTCGCAGCCCGCTTCCGAGGCCGCGGGCTTTCAGGCCGCCGGTACGACGTCTGGATGCCGTCTCTCGGCCCGAGCGAGCGCCTGCTCCGAGCCGTGCAAACGGGACGGATCGGCTGGCCGGCGTTCCTGCGGGGGTATCGTCGCGAGCTGTTCATGGACGGACCTGTTGACGCGAGAAGCCGGTCCATCAAGAATCACGGGCAGAAATTCACGCTCCGGCTGATCAAAGAGCTCGGGCGCCGGCAGTCCGTCACGTTGATGTGTCACTGCGCCGAAGACGCGGCGCAGTGTCATCGTCACGAGCTTCGCCGCGTGATCCGGAGTGAGGTGTAACACGATGCCGCCGCTCGCGGCCAACACGAGTCAGCGACTCTTTGCCGGATTCGTCGACGTCGGACCGCTGATGGTCATCACCATCGTCGGCAGTATTCTGATGTCGCCCTTCGATCCGAGCGCGGTTGCGGCGCGGCTGCTTGCGGGCGTCGGCTTGCTGATGAAAGACATTACCGGCGCGAGCCCCGGCAAGTGGCTGGCGGGCGTGCGCGTCACCGACCGGGACGGGCGGCCGGCAAGCCTGGTGCGCCGCGTCTTGAGAAATGTGCCGATTGCCGCCGTGCTGCTGCTGCTCGGCGTGCCGGTTGCCGGCAGACTTGCGGTGATCGTGTGCTTGATCGAGATGGCGCTGGTCCTGCTGCATCGCGATCGGCTCGGCGATCGCCTCGCGGGCACGGCGGTCATCCGCCGCGCCGTGCTGCCCGAGATTTCGGCGGCGTGAAATTTACGTGCGCGCCAGAGGCGCCCCTTGGTCTAGATTTGCTAATTCGACGACTCGTGATGTTCGTGCTCGTCCTGGTGCTGGCGATGCCGCTCGCCATGATCACGACGGTCCTCATGATGCCGCTCTTTTCGTGGATCGAGGCGCGGTTCGGAATCGAGGCGGTCGGTCATTCCGGGCCGGCCGCGTGGTGTTACGTCAGCGTCTACGTCACGCTGGTGGCGTTTCTCACCGTCGGCACGCAACGGTTGATCAGTCAGGTACGATCGCCATCTTGAAGGCGCCTCACGTCATCGAAACCGCGCGCCTGGTTCTGCGGCGGCCGCGCTCGTCGGACGTCCGCGCAATCCTCGAGCGCTATGCGGGTGATCCGGAGGTCACGAAGTACGTCGGGTGGCCGGTGCATCGCACGCTTGACGACACGCGCGGCTTTCTGATGTTCAGCGACAGCGATTGGGCGCGGTGGCCGGCAGGACCGTACCTGGTGGAGGCACGCGACGATGGCCGGCTCCTCGGCGGGACGGGTCTCGGCTTCGAAACCGCGCAGCGCGCGTCGACGGGATACGTTCTTGCGCGAGACGCGTGGGGATTCGGCTTCGCGACCGAGGCGCTCGGCGCCATGGTGACGCTCGCCCGGGACATGAGCGTTCGACGGTTGTACGCGATCTGCCACGTCGATCATCGGGCGTCGGCGCGCGTGCTGGAAAAATGCGATTTCACGTGCGAGGGGACGCTACGGCAATACGCCGCGTTTCCGAACCTCGGGTCCGGCGGAGTCTGCGACGTCCTGTGCTACTCGAGAATTCTCCAACCGTGAGGTCGGAAATCACATTCGATCAAGCCTGCACGCTCGTCGAGCGTGCCATCGAGGGGTCGAGGCGCCGGGACATCCTGGACGCCGTGTTCACGCCGGACAACTTCGCGCGATCTCTCGTTCGCCTCCGCGATTGCCTCCGCTCGAACGTGCTGCAGGCCGGCCATGAAGCCGTACATCTCGATCGGATGGTCCGGGCGTACGATACTCGCACGCGCGGCGAGTATTTTCACGTGCTGCACGACTGGGACGGCAAGGCCGAGCAGGTCCATCCGGATACCATCGTCGTCGACGTCCTGAATTTCATCGGCGACAATCACGCCGGTCATTCCGATCGCACCGTCCTCGCGATCCTCCTCGACTACTACTTCTTTTATCTGCTGGCGTTGCTCTCGCTGCGCGTCTGGGATGACGGCCGCGCCGAGGACAATTTCGCCCGGCTCAACCGGGCGCTGGACACGCTCCAGGGACCGGGCGGCAGCGGCCAGAAGTTCGTCGCCGATGCCGAGACGCTGATGCTCGTCGCGACGTCCCACTACGAACCCGACCAGCGCGGCTACGATGTGCTGCTCGAGCGCGTCCGCGTGCTCCGGCCGCCATCCTTGATCAATGTCGCGCTCGGGCATGCCCAGAGCATGGGCTGCCATCTGCGGTTCGGCTTCGAGGCGACGTACGGCCGTGACGCGTCTTACATGCGCGCCGACAACAGCGCCGACTATCCGTGGCTGTGCTTCGCGCTGGCGATGCTGATCCGCGAGTACGCGCGCCTCGAAGCAGACGATCGCCCCCCGGCCGAGCGGGACGTCATCGTCGAAGCGCTGCTCAATGGACTCTCCGCCGACACGGGACCGCTCGTCGGCGATCCGGAGGAGTTCCTGTCGCCGTGCGAAGCGGACCGATCCGACTTCAGGCACGCGTTTCAGGAACATCGCGCGTCCCTGGTCGCGGCGTTCGAGCGGCTTCGTCCGACGTCGAGCGCGTATTCGCCGTTGTCGTTGTTCTTCAATTTCTCTCAGAACGTTCTCAAGGGTGTCGTCATCGACGCGCTTCTCTGGGGCGAGCCCTGGAACATCTCGTTGAACGACCTCTTCAGAGGAAGTCCCGCCGGCGATCCTGCCGGCGCGTCGAAGCAGAAACTGGCAATGTCGCTGATGAACTACGCGCGCAAGCGGCCCGATCGAATTCGCGGGAAGCTGCTGCCGGCCATCGTGTACGATCCGCAGGCCGGTTACCGTGCGTTTACGACGACGATGAAAGTCCTAAGATGATGACCTCGGGTTTCGTTTTACGGTTTTTGTAAAACGAAACCCGAGGTCTTATATTTCCCATTCGGAGGAATCCAGCATGAGCAGCCGTCCTTGGATTGTGACGTTTCTTGCCGCGGCGATCGCGTCGGCGGCCCTGGCCGCAGCCGCGCCGCAAGGCGGAGCAGCGGCGCTCAAGAACCCGGCGGCCCTGAAAGAGACCGCCCCCGCGACGTTCAAAGCGAACTTCGACACGAGCGTCGGCCCCTTCGTGGTCGAGGTGCACCGCGACTGGGCGCCGCAGGGCGCCGACCGCTTCTACAACCTCGTCAAGAACGGCTTTTTCGACGGCACGCGCTTCTTCCGCGTGATCTCCGGCTTCATGGTGCAATTCGGCATCCACGGCGATCCGGCGATCTCGGCGGCCTGGCGCAGCGCGCGGATTCCGGACGATCCCGTCAAGCAGAGCAACAAGCGCGGCTACATCACGTTTGCGCATGCCGGACCCAACACGCGAACGACGCAGGTCTTCATCAACTTCGCCGACAACGGGGCGAGTCTCGACAACCAGGGGTTCCCGCCGTTCGGTCAGGTCACGACCGGCATGAACGTCGTCGACAAGATCAACAGCGAGTACGGCGAGGGCGCGCCGC
>JBLNGH010000465.1:0-4997 GCA_050264575.1 Acidobacteriota bacterium
GTTCTGCGGCGCCAGCGACGGCCGCGTGGACCAGATCACGCGGAGACTCCAGACCGCGACGAGCACGCCAAGCGCGCCGCCGATCAAGCTGAGCAGCACGTTCTCGGTCATGAGCTGACGTACGAGCCGCGAGCGGTTGGCGCCGAGCGCCAGTCGAACGGCGATCTCCTGAGTGCGCGACGTCGCCCGCGCGAGCAGCAGATTCGCGACGTTCGAACACGCGATGAGGAGCACCAGGCCCACGATCACCATGAGCACGGCGCCGCCGAGCAGCAGCGCTTCGCGCACGCCCGGGAAGATCGTCGCCGTGGTCAGCGGCCGAAGCGTCGTCGTCCGGCCCTGATTGGGCGCCGGGTACTCGGTCTCGAGCGACTTCGCCAGCGCCACCATCTCGGCGCCGGCCTGCTGAATCGTCACGCCCGGTTTGAGCCTGGCCGCGACGTTGAACGCCAGGGCACGCCGCTCGTCGACCCAGGAGCGGAACTGCGACGGCAGCAGCTCGCGATACATCATCACCGGCGCCCACGCGTCGGGTCCGAAGAGCGAGTTGACGCCGCGAAATCCTTCCGGCGCGACGCCGACGACCGTGAAGACGGTACCGTTCACCATGACCGTCTGCCCGAGCACGTCCCGCTTGCCGGCGAATTGGCGCTGCCACATGCTATGGCCGAGCACCATGACGGGCGACGCGCCGGGCACGCGATCGTCCTCGGTCCCGATCAGCCGGCCCAGCAGCGGCCGGACGCCGAGCGTCGCGAAATAGTTGCCGGAAACGAGCTCCACGAAGATCGGTTCGCCTTCGCCGCCCGTCGACACGCTGCCGGCGATCGGAAACGAGTACGCCGCCATCGAGGAAAACGAGCTGTTGCGATCGCGGAAGTCCTTGTAGTTCGGATAGGACACCTGCAGCACGCTGCCGAGCTGCGACGTGTTGTTCTTGTCGATCGTGTAGACGGCGACGATTTCCGACACGCGATCCACCGGCAGCGGATTCAGAAACAGCGTGTTGATGATCGTGAAGATGGTCGTGTTGACGCCGATGCCCAGCGCAAGCGAGCTCACGGCGGTGAGCGCGAACGCCGGCGACTTCGTGAAGGTGCGGAGCGCGAAGCGAATGTCTTTCCAGAGTCGTTCCATGACGTTCAGCCCCTCCGCTGGATGGTGAGTGTAACCGAGCGAACCCGGGCGGCCCACCTCGACGAGATAGGGATACGAGTGGCCGCCGGGCCAGGTTCGCCGGCGGGGACGTTCAGGTCGGGGCGATCGTGACCGTCAGACGATTCCGGCCATCAGCCGTCCGCTCGTACTCCAGGGCGGCCGATCGCTCACGAACCAGCAGCAGCCCCCATCCGCCGACGCGGGCCTCTTCGAGGGCCGCTGGTGCCGATGGCGCGGACTGCTGCAGCGGATCGAAGGGTGGACCGTCGTCGACGAACGTCAGCACGATGCTCTCGCGGCTGTACGCCAGCGACACTTCGACCTGATACGTGACGCCGTTCGGCCGGGCATGCCGGATCACGTTGCTGACGACCTCCTCGAAGACCAACTCGGTGTTGTAGCGCACACGGCCGTGCACGCCGGCGTCGTCGAGCGCGCCACGGAGATCCGAGATTGCCCGCTCGAAGCCCGGCTTCGTACTGGGAAAACGGAGAACGTGTTCGGCCATCCGTGGCGTGACGGGTCCAGGCGGCTGAGTCAGGACGGCAACGTGAGAGCGGTCAGCGCCTCAGCTTCGTTGTCGCAGATGGTGACGATGTTCTCGAGCGAGGCGGTTTCGAAGACTTCCCGGACGAGCTGCTTCGGGGCATACAGCACGACGCGCGCATTCCTGCCATGAAGCGCCCGCGCGGCGGTGATGAACATCCGCACGCCCATCGAAGCCACGAAGTCCGTCTGCGAGAGATCCACGATGGCATTCCGGCCGGCCGGAACCAGTGCGGCAAGAAAGCGTGTGCCGATGCGATCGACGCCGGGCGAATCGAGCCGTCCTTTGAGCGTCACCCTGACCTGGTTCCCGCCGAGTTCATCGATTTGCATTTCCACAACGATCTCCCAGAAATGTGAAGCCGCATGCTAGGCATCGGGTGCTACGAAAATGTCACAACGTTCAGATTATTGCGGGAGAATCTTTACATGTCACAAGAAAGCAGTCCCGGCAGCGAACCGCTGCCGCCCCACGCGCAGCTCGTCCAGATGGCGATGGGACACTGGGTGTCCCGTACCGTCTTCGTCGCCGCCAGGCTCGCCATTGCGGATCGTCTCGCAGACGGCCCGAAGACCGCCGAGGAATTGGCTGGCCCGACCGGCGCGCACGCGCCGTCGCTCTATCGCTTCATGCGGGCCCTGGCCAATCTCGGGATCCTGACCGAGCGTTCCGGACGCCGCTTTGCGTTGACGCCTCTTGGCGAAGCGCTCAGGACCGGAGCACCGGGTTCCGGCCGCGCCGCGGTCCTGACCATCGCCAATGACTGGTGGGTCCGCGGATTCAGTGAATTGCCCTATTCCGTGCAGACGGGGAAAAGCGGGTTCGAGAAAGCACTGGGTGCGCCCATTTTCGAGTGGCTCGCGAACAACCCGGAAGAGGCGTCCCTGTTCTCCGAGACCATGATTGGCGTCCACGGCGCGGAGCCGCCGGCCGTGGCTGCGGCGTACGACTTCTCGAGCCTCCCGACGATCGTCGACGTCGGCGGCGCTTCCGGTCATATGCTGGCCACGATTCTGGGGACGTATCCCGGTCCGCGCGGGATTTTGTTCGATCTGCCGCATGTCGTTCAGGATGCGCCGACGATGCTCGAGCTGCATGGCGTCGCGAACCGTGTCACGATTCAGGCGGGCAGTTTCTTCGAACGCGTACCGGCAGGTGGCGATGCCTATCTGCTTTCGCACGTCGTCCACGACTGGAGCGAGGATCAGTGCCTCACCATCCTCGGCAATTGCCGCCGCGCAATGACTCCGTCGGCGCGCCTGCTCCTCGTCGAGATGGTCCTTCCTGAAGGCGATACACCGCATCCGGGCAAGATGCTCGATCTCATGATGCTCGTCGGACCTGGTGGTCAGGAACGGACGGAGCCGGAATACGGCACATTGCTCGACCAGGCGGGGTTCCGGCTGACACGTGTCGTGCCGACGTCGACGCCGGTCAGCGTCGTCGAGGCCGCGATTAAATGATTGCTGGATGTGCGTCGCCGTCAGCAGCTGTTAGACTGCGGGACTGGTGTGATTGCGGAACGGAGGTGGACCCATGGCCAGGAAAATCCTGATGCTCGTCGGCGATTTCGGCGAGGACTACGAGATCATGGTGCCGTTTCAGGCGCTGCAGGCCGTCGGCCATACCGTCCATGCGGTCTGTCCCGGGAAGAAGGCCGGCGAGAAGATTCGCACGGCCATTCATGATTTCGAAGGGGATCAGACGTACACCGAAAAGCGAGGTCACGACTTCACGCTGAACGCAGCCTTCGCCGACGCGCGTCCGGAGCGATACGACGCGCTGGTCATCGCCGGCGGTCGCGCGCCCGAATATCTGCGCCTCGACCCCGCCGTCCTCGAGACCGTGCGGCATTTCTTCACGGAGCGGAAACCCGTCGCCGCGATCTGTCACGGCCCTCAGATCCTGGCGGCAGCGGGCGTCATCCGCGGCAGAAAGGTCTCGTGTTACCCGGCGGTGGCGCCGGAAGTCCGGCTTGCGGGAGCCGAGTACGCCGACATCGCCATCGATCAGGCAGTCACCGATGGAACGCTCGTGACCGCACCGGCGTGGCCGGCGCACCCGGCGTGGATCGCGCAATTCCTCCAGGTGCTCGGCACACGCGTCGTCCAGGAGGAACCAGCCGCGGCCGGACGGTAAACCGTCAGCGTCCCGGTGTGCGGATCGTCGGGCGCGCGATCTCCGGTGCCAGCCGGCGCAAGTGCGCGCCAAGCACCATGAACGCGTATCCGGCGACGATGAAGTAGATACCCATCAGCCACGCGATCGCCGCCGCTCCCGTGTGGACACGTACGAGCAGAAGCACGCCGATGCCGAGCGACACGGCGCCTGCTGCCGGCAGCGGCCACTCACCCGACAACTCGCGGCGAAGCGCGGCTCCGGAGCTGATCTCTGCGAGGCCGTTGAGCACCGCCCACGCGCCGATGAGGAGCGCGTCGGACGCAGCGTTCATCTCCCGGCACATCAGGAACGCCAGGATCGCCACGCCAATCCGGGCAGCGGCTTCCCACACCAGGCTGCGGACGCGATGGAGATCGTTCGATTGGGCCGCGACGTTCATCACGATGATGCCGTCGACGGCCGAGTACACGCCGAAGAACACCACCAGGACGAACGGCGTCACGCCGGCCCAGAACCAGACGAAGATGCCCAACACGGTCGCGATGAATCCACGGATGAGAAAGAGCCTCCAGTGACCTGCGAGGAGGGCGAGCATCTAAACCTCCTCCTACAGATACACCACGATCCGCCACGCATCGCAAGACCAGTTTCAGCGGTAGACTGGTGAGAGTGCCGCAATCTTCTTGCTCTTACTCAATGGCCGCGAGCACGTGCCCGATGGCGGCGGACATCCGCGCCCAGTTTTCGGTCTCGAGTTGGAGTTGGCGCTGGCCGGTGCGGGTGAGCCGGTAGAACTTCGCCTCGCGATTCTGCTCTGACGTCCCCCACGCGGACGTGACCCAGCCGCGCTGCTCGAGCCGGTGCAGCGCTGGATAGAGCGAGCCCTGATTCACCTGCAGCACTTCCCTCGACATCTGCTGGATGCGCTGTGAAATCCCCCACCCATGCTGAGGACCAAGCGCCAGCGTCTTCAGGATGAGCAGGTCCAGCGTGCCTTGCAGGAGATCGTTCTTCGAGCCCTTCGGCATGAGTACTCCTTCGAGACGTCCAACGGGAACAGGCGCGCTGCGTCGATGGGTCAGTGGCTTCCGCCGCCGCTCTTGGCCACCGGCAGATCTCGCAGCGACCAGTCTTCGAACGACCCGTCGTACAGCATCACCTTGAAGCCGAG
>JBLNGH010000466.1:0-15128 GCA_050264575.1 Acidobacteriota bacterium
CGATGAGCGCAATCGTGACTCGATTGATCGCGACAGGATTGCTGCTGGTAGCCGCAAACGTCGCCGTGGCCGACGCGCAACCTCCCGGCCAAAGTGAATCCACAAACCGCTATGTCGATGACGCGCACGGACTCACTATCGACGACCTTGTTGCGCTGGCCTTGGAGAAGGCTCCATCCATCCTGGCGTCCCGCGCGCGGGTTGAGGTCGCGCGTGGTGATCTCGTGCAGGCTGGCCTTCGGCCGAATCCGTCGGCCTCGTTCGAGTGGCGCGACGAAGTGGGCGGCGTCGATAACCAGTCATTGGTCGGCATGAGCTGGCCGCTTGACCTGACTCGACGGGACGGTCGGACAAACGTCGCGCGGCAGCAGGTTGTTGGCGCCGAGCGCATCGAATCCGATCGCGAGCGCGAACTGGCCGCAACGGTCCGTCGCCAGGCCGGTCACCTGCTGGCAGCCGTTCGGCAGCTCGCGGTTCGCGAGAGCCTGTCGAACGCCGCGCGCCAGACTCGAGATCTGCTGGCGGCTCGCGCCGAATCCGGGGCCGGACCGCCGCTCGACCGGGACGTTGGCGAAGTCGAGTGGCGCCGAGCCGAGGCCGACCTCGCCCGTCAACGAGCGGAGACGGACGTCGCATTGGCGGAGCTCAAGGCGTTGGTCGGTCTGCCGCCAGAATCGTCGCTATTGCTCCGTGAAGGCCTCGAAGCGATGGTCGGGCGCGGACCAGTCGCGGGCGTTCCCATCGAACTCGATGCGGCAGCGATCGCTCGCGCGATGAACACTCGTCCCGATGTGCAAGCCGCGGAGAGCCAAATCGCGCTCGCGATCGCACGAACGGATCTGTTGCGGCGCGAGGCTCGGCCGGAAGTCAGCGTAGTGGGCTCTTACATGCGCATGGACGCCGGCTTTCCGCAATTCGGACTAACGGCCGCAGGTGAGCCTGTGCCAATCCGCGACGTGTTTCACAACGTGTCGTTTGGTGCGATGGTGACAGTGCCGTGGCGGAACCGCCAACAGGGAGCCATCGCCGCCTCAACTGCGGCGGAAACGGCGGCGCGCCAGGAACGTGAGGCGCTCCGCCTTTCGGTAGCCGCCGAGATAGAGGCCGCGCGTGTCCGTGAGGAGCAGGCGCGCCGCGTCTGGGAGATCTACTCGGGCGGACTGCGCGACCTGGCTCTCAAGAACCTCGAAGTCACGCGTGAGAGCCACCGGCTGGGCCGGGCGACACTCGTCGAAGTGCTGGCAGAAACGCGACGGTATCTCGAAGTCGAGACCGCCTACACGGACGCGCTGCTGGGCATTCTGAACGCGCGGATTGCGCTCGCGAACGCTCTGGGGGTGGTGCGATGAAACGAGGCAGGACAGTCGGTGACGGCCGTCACATACTCGCGTTTGCCATCGGCGCGCTCCTTCTGGTCGCGGCCGGCGCGCTCGGCATGTATCTCTATATGCGTCCGCGTTCGGCGCCGTTGCCGGAATCCTCAGCGCCGACCACGGTCGTGGCCACGAGTCCTTCGACGAATCGAGAGGTCGTGCTGACCCTCACACCTGAAGCCTTGGCGCGCGCTGGTATCCAGACATCGACTGTCCGCATCGCGGCTGCGACGCGGCAGCTTGCCCTCCCCGGCGTCGTTGAGCCCAATGCGTACCGACAGGTGCTGGTCACCGCGGTGGCATCCGGACAAGTCCGGTCTGTCGCGGCGGAGTTGGGCGCGCACGTCCGGGCGGGCCAAGCACTGGCGACGATCCACAGTCCTGAGCTCGCGGAGGCCGAGCGCGTCTATGTATCGATGCAAGCAGAACTCTCGGCGGCACATCAGCGGTTGGTGCGTCTCGAGAGTCTGGTCAAGATCGGCGCCGGAAGCCGCGAAGAGTTGGAGGCGGCCCACGCCGAGCACACGAAGCACGCCACCGACGTCGAAGGCGCACGCGCGCGGTTGATGCTGTTCGGCCTCACGGCGGACCAGGTGAATGGTCTCGTGGATGCCAGCCGGATCGATCCGGTCGTGACGATCGCCGCGCCAGGTGGCGGCGTGGTGATTCGACGCGGGATCAATCGCGGCCAGAACGTCGAGGCGTCCACCGAGCTCTTCACCATCGCCGATCTGTCGACGGTCTGGGTGGTGGGTGACCTCTACGAACGCGACCTCGGCCGCGTCCGGGTGGGCAGTCGCGCCACGATGACAAGCGCGGCGTTTCAGGGCCAGACCTGGAACGGTGTCGTGACCTACATCGACACACAGGTCGCGCCGGAGACTCGCACCGCTAAGCTGCGCGTCGAAACATCGAACCCGGGCGAACGTCTTCGGCTGGGGATGTTTGTCGATGTCCTCGTCGGCGAGGCTTCGTCGGCGAACGTTCTGATGGTGCCGCGATCAGCCGTTCAGACGATCGGGAGCCAGAATGTTGTGTACGTTGCGGACGAAGGCCACGCCGGCCGCTTCCTGGAACGTGCTGTTCGGCTCGGTCCTGCCAGCGGCGACAAGACAGAAGTGACGACCGGGCTCACGGAAGGCGAGAGTGTTGTAACGGCCGGCAGTTTTTTCCTGCGGGCCGAGCGCGACCGGCTGGGACTTCCGCCACCCGTTTCGGCGGACGTGTCAGAAGCGAGGCAGCCGAGCGGAGCCGCGGCCCGAGTTGAGATTGCTGTGACCAAGGATGGATTCGTTCCAGACAGGGTGACGGTGCCGCTGGGGCAGTCGATCACGCTGGTCTTCACGCGCACCGCGCAAAAGACATGCGCGACCGAGGTCGTAGTCCCCGCGCTGAAGGTGCGTAAGGAGCTCCCGTTGAACAAACCTGTCATTGTCGAAATGCCGCCGCAACCAGCAGGCGAGATCAGCTTTGCTTGCGGCATGGACATGCTGCGCGGGGCAGTCGTGGTGCGGTGAGGGTCGAGCGGTCGTCGACGTTGTCGCCGGACCTCGTCGATATAATCGAGCCCGCGCGTTGCAAACGCCGACGCGCTATTCCTTCTCGGGCCGCAGCGTGACCTGCACGTACCGCTTCGTGTTCAGATAGAGCCGCGCCGCGTCGCGGATCGCGTCCGGCGTGAGCTGAGCGAAGAGCGCGCGCGGGTTGAAGACCTCCGAGACGTCCTCGCCAGATGAGTACTTCAACGCAAGCTGGTTGACCAGGTAGCCATTCTGCTGAAGGTTCGATTCGAGGTCGCGCAGAAGCGCCAGGCGCGCCTCGGCGACCTGGCCGCTCGAGGGGGCCGTCTCCTTGAATTGCTCGATCAGCTCCCAGGTGGTCTTCGTCAGGTCGGCGACGCGGGCGGGGTCGCAGCCAAAGTTGATCGCGACACGGTACTCGCCGGCGGGAACCCTGGTAAACGTTGGTGCGACACTGACGCCATATGTTCCGCCCAGGTCTTCGCGCAACGTGCGATTCAGGTTGCCAGCGAGCATCGCCGCCATCGTGCCGACCAGGATCCGGTGGCGCTCGTCGTTTTGAAACGGTCCAGAAAAGACGATGGCGACCTCGCTCTTGGGCGCCGAGCCTTTGACGACCTGGCGCTCGACCACGCCTTCCGGCGGGTTCATGCCGACGTCTCGAGCGGTTTCGATCCGGTGTGTGGCCGGCAGGCTGGCGAGATACCGCTCCACCAGCGGCTTGATCGTCGGGAGGTCGAAGCTCCCGACGAACACGAACGTGAAGTCGCTGGCGTCGGCAAAACGGTTCTTGTAGAACGCCAGCGAAGTGTCGAGGTTCATCTGATCGACGAGCGCCGGCGTCATCCGGCGTCCGCGCGCGTGGTTCTGGGTCAGCGCGGCCGACAGCGTGTCCTCGAACGCCGCTTCCGGCTGATCGGCCTCGTGCGCGAGCGCCGTCTTCAACTGGCTGGTGAAGACGTCGAACGCGGCGCGGTCGGCCCTCGGCGCCGTAAACGTCAGGTAGATCAGCTGGAACATCTTCTCGAGATCCCGGCGCGAAGACCCGCCGCGCAGTCCTTCCTCGGTGTCCCCGATCTCGGCTCTGACAGCCGTGTTGGCGCCGGCCAGAGCGTTCGCCAGATCCTGGCGCGACAACGCCCCCAGGCCACCCTGGCCGATCACGTCGTCGGCGGTGCTCGCCGCGATGAAGTCGGCGTCACTGGCCAATGAGGTGCCGCCCGGGCTGACGGCCCTGACCAGGATTTCGTCTTCCTTGTTCGTCGTGGGAACGAGGACGACGCGCGCGCCGTTCGAGAGCCGCCATTCGGTGAGACCAATCGCGTCGCGTGTCGAGGTCGTGGTGATCGTCCCCGGCGTCGGCGGCTTCTCGAGCAGCGGTTTGGCGCTGCCGCTGTCGACATACGCCCCGAGCGTCCGCGCCCCGGCCTCCTTCACGATCGCCGCGAGCGTCGCCTCGGTGGGTGGTGTCACGCCGGCTCGCTCGGGTGCACTGACGAGGACGACGCGGCTCGCGTCCGGAATCCAGGTCCTGGCGACCGCGTTGACTTCGGCGAGCGTGATCTCTGGAAGGAACCGCTCGTACATCCGGTACTCGTAGACGATGCCGGGAATCGGCTCATCGTCCATGAAGTTGCGGATGAACTCGGCAGCGAGCGGCTCGGACGGACTCTTGTCCCGTTCATTCATCGCCTGTTCGAGACCGAGCTTGTTGTTGAGCTTCTCTCGTTCGAGCTCTGTGGCGGTGAAGCCGTCGCGCGCCACCCGCGCGGTTTCGGCGAGGAGCGCTGAGAGGCCACCGGCCACGCCGTCGTCCTTGACCAGAGCCGTGAGGGCGGTGATCTCGGCGGACCGGACGTAGAGTCCACGGGAGGTTCGGGCCGCCAGAAACGGCGCGCCAGGCGTGTGGGCGATCTGATCCAGCCTGGCCGACAGCAGGCCGCTGAACAGCCGTTCAACCATCACTTGTCGGTACACGCCGACGGTCCGCTGGTCACGGGCTGGGGCCTTGTGAAAGATCCCGACCGTCGTTACGCGCGCCTCGCGGTCGGTGGTCACACCGTAGAGCGTTCCCGGGTGATCCGGCACGTTGAACTTGGGACGGGGCCGCGGCGCGGCGACGGCGGGAACCGGCACGAAGTGGGTCTTGATGCTCGCTTCGACCGCGGCCGGATCGAAGTCGCCGACGGCAATCACCGCCATCAGGTCCGGGCGGTACCAGTCAGCGTAGAACTGCTTGAGGCGTGCGTTGCTCACGCCGCGGATGATCTCGGGCCGCCCGATTGGGGAGCGCTCGGCGTACCGTGATCCCTTCAGGAGCACCGGCAGCTGCGCTTCCTGAATGCGCATCTCGGCGCCGAGACCCTGGCGCCATTCTTCCAGGATGACGCCGCGCTCCTTCTCCACCTCCTCGGGATCGAACGAGACCTGGTGCGCCCAGTCCTCGAGGATCAGCAACGCCCGATCGATGACCGCCGGGTCGCGGGTGGGAATCTGCAGCTCGTACGTCGTCTCGTCGAAGCTGGTCTGCGCATTGACGTGAGCGCCGAATCGCATGCCGAGTGCCTGCATGAACGCGGTAATGTCCTGCTTGGGGAAATTCCGCGTGCCGTTGAAGGCCATGTGCTCGACGAAGTGGGCGAGCCCGCGCTGGTCCTCGTCTTCGAGGAGGGAACCCGCCTTGACGACGAGGCGAAGCTCGGCGCGCGCTTGCGGCTGCCGGTTGGCTCGCACGTAGTAGCGCAGGCCGTTCGGGAGCGTGCCCACGGAGATCTTCGGATCGACCGGGATGACCTGGTCGAGCGGCGCGCTCTCCGGCCGGGTGGGCAGGACCGGCTGCTGGGCGGTCGCGATGGTTGCCGCGGTCGAAAAAATCGCGGCGATCAAGAGCCATCGGAGGCGGGTGCCGGAAGAGGTGGTGCTCATCATGATCAATCATCCACTATTGCGGGCTCTCTGAGCACCAGAGCTTGGATAGTCGCGGCTTTCGAGCGTCGGCAGCGGAGCCATGCACTGAGCGCACGCTGACGTGGCTCAGTGCTGACCGGGTACGGGTGGTGAGGAGTCGCGCCTGAGCGCGACTCCCTCCCTCACGTCTCGGTTACGCGAGACGGACGTTCTCGGCGCGCGGTCCCTTGGGGCCCTGACCCGCCTGGAACGTCACGTTCTGGCCTTCGCGCAAGGTGTCGAATTGCGCGCATGCCGACTGGTGGAAGAAGTATTCGCTGCCGTCCTGCGCCGCGACGAACCCGAAACCCTTGTCGCTGACGAGACGTTTGATCGTGCCGTTCATGGTTGTCATCTGAGTGATTCCTAAGACGCGATGTAGATGCCGCGCATCGCCTGTGACGCGGGTCCTGTCTCCATGGACACACATGGTCCTCTGGGAGAATCGGAACTTTGCCTTGATGAGAGACGCAGGCTGTAGGCCGGCGAACGAGACTCAGGAAAGCTAGTAGCGAAATCAGTATACCTCAACACTCTATTTCCGCAGCGACCTGAATCCCACCCGGAGCTCTTCGGTCAGCAGCTCCGGCTGCTCAAACGCGGCGAAATGACCGCCTTTGTCGAGTCTGTTGTAGTGGATCAACTTCGGATACGCGCGTTCGGCCCAGCTGCGCGGGGCTGGATAGAGCTCGTCGGGAAACACGCTCACGGCAACCGGGATGGAGACGCCTTTGACGCCTTTGACGCCGAAGAACGACGTGAACTTGTTCTCCCAGTAGAGACGGGCGCCAGAGAGAAAGGTGTTCGTCAACCAGGCGATTGTGATGTTGTCGAGGATGTCGTCGCGCGTCAGACCCTCGGACTGTCCGTTGAAGACGCGCGCGATGAGCGCATAGCTGCGCGCGTCGTGATCGAGGAAATACGCCGCCAGGCCGACGGGTGAATCCACGATTCCGTACAACGTCTGCGGTCGCAGCCCCATCTGGTACCCGTAGCCGATTCCCTTTTGATAGACGAACTGCAAACGCTCGTACGCGACCTTCTCATCGGCTGAGAGCCCCGCCGGCGCCGGCTCACCCAAAAACGCCGCCTTGTCGATGTCCGCTGGAATCACGCCGGGCATGTTGGTGTGAATGCCGGCCAGTTCCGGAGCAGCCTGCGCACCCATCAGCTCCGTGACGATCGCGCCCCAATCGCCGCCTTGCGCCACGAACTTCGTGTACCCGAGGCGCTTCATGAGCACCACCCAGGCTCGGGCGATATGGGCGGGGTCCCAGCCGGTCGTCGTTGGCTTGCCGGAAAATCCGTAGCCGGGCATCGACGGAATCACGACGTCGAACGCATCCGATGCGCTTTTGCCGTACGCAGTCGGGTTCGTGAGCGGATCGATGATCTTCAGTTGCTCGATGATCGAGCCCGGCCAGCCGTGGGTCACGATCACCGGCAAGGCGTTTTCATGCTTCGACCGAACGTGGATGAAGTGGATGTCGAGCCCGTCGATCTCGGTCGTGAATTGCGGCAGCGCCTGGAGCCGCGTCTCGACCTTGCGCCAGTCATACTCGGTCGCCCAATAGCGCGCCAGCGCCTGAATCGTCGCGAGCTGTACTCCCTGCGACGCATCCGGGACTGTCTCCCGCTCGGGCCACCGCGTCGCGTTGATGCGCCGGCGCAATTCGGTCAGGTCCCCTTCCGGAACGTTCACGCGAAACAGCCGAATCGCGGTCTTGCTGGATACCTGCTCGGTGGTTTGTTGTGTGGCACTGGTTTGAGTCATGTTGGTCTCCTGCGAGATAACGGCCCTGCGACTGGCGAGGCCGGGCTTTTGAATGACGACGTTGTGCAAGCGTCCGCCCACGACAAGACGCGACTTGCGGGGCGCATTTCGCAACTTCGAGTCTCGCGGCCACGACATACTGGAAGCTGCCCACGGGATTTCACCAGTCGGCGTCCATCGGAGAGCCACGATTGAGCCAACCTCGAACCAAGCGTTCAGCCGTGGTGTCCTGGACCGTCATCGTCCCGCTTCTCGCCGTCGTGGTGTTGGCGTTGGGGTGGGGCAGTGCGCTTCCGCTGCCGGCGGTTGGCGTCGTCACGATCCTGCTTGCTGGGGCGGTGCTCGCCGCGGTCCATCATGCAGAGGTCGTCGCGCACCGGGTCGGCGAGCCATACGGATCGCTGGTGCTTGCCGTGGCGGTGACCGTGATCGAAGTCGCGCTCATCGTGACGCTGATGATCGCCGGCGCCGGAGCAGCCGAGACCCTCGCGCGAGACACCGTGTTTGCGGCGGTCATCCTCACGTGCAACGGCATCGTGGGTCTGTCGATCCTGGTGGCGACGCGGCATCGACACGGATCGGTCGTGTCGTTCAACGCGGAAGGAGCAGGCGCGGCACTGGCGACCGTCGCGACGTTGTCGACGCTCGGGCTGGTCGTACCGAACTTCACCACGAGCAGTCCGGGGCCGGTGTTCTCGCCGCCGCAGCTCGCGTTCGCCGCGATCACCGCCCTCGCGCTGTACGGACTCTTCGTGGCCCTGCAAACCGGCCGGCACCGCGACTACTTTCTACCGGTGACCGCCGGCGGCGTCGTCATCGACGACGACCAGCATGCGACGCCGCCGTCGACGCGTGCGGCATTGACCAGCCTCGCGTTGCTGCTGGTCGCGCTGGTCGGGGTCGTCGGCAATGCGAAGCTGGTCTCGCCGGCGATCGAGCGGGGCGTCGCGGCCGCCGGCTTTCCGGTGTCAGTCGTCGGAGTCATCATCGCGATGCTCATCCTCCTCCCGGAGACGCTCGCGGCGGTTCGCGCCGCGCGCCGGGGTCGAATGCAGATCAGTCTCAACCTCGCTTTCGGTTCAGCGATGGCCAGCATCGGGCTCACCATTCCGACGATTGCCGTCGCCTCGATCTGGTTGCCCGTTCCGCTGCACCTCGGGCTCGATCCGATTCACATTGTCCTGTTCGCGTTGACGTGCATCGTGACGGTACTCACCGTAGTTCCCGGACGCGCCACGCTCCTGCAGGCCGGTGTTCACCTCGCATTGCTCGCCGCCTACCTGTTCCTCGCGATCAGTCCATGAAAGGACCCAGCGCTGTGATACATCGGCCTGACGTCTCTTACAATGAACATACCGGCCGCGCTCAGCGCTTGACGCGGCTCTTGGGGAGGATTCCATGAAACCGCTCAAAGCCGGCCTCTGTTTCGCGTTCGCGCTCTCTGCGTCGGCCATGCTGTCCGCCGGACAGATTTACGGGACGATCGTTGCCGACAATCAGCCGGTCAAGGACACCGACATCGAGATCAAGTGCGGTGAGGAACCACCGTTGAAGGGCAAGACGGCGGCCGATGGTGCATACCGCCTCAACGTGCCGCAGGAGGGCCAATGCGCGCTGACACTGCCGAGCTATGAGGGAAAGCCGTCGGCCACGATCTTTTCCACACCCAATCCGGCGCTCTACAACTTCGCGCTCGTGAAGAACGCTGAGGGCAAGTTCGAGTTGAAACGCCGCCAATGAGCGACACGCCGCAGGCACCGGCGCCGGAGAAAGAGGCCGGCGGCAAAGCCAGGCCGCTGATCGAGCTGGTCAAGGTGCTCGCCTTGCCGCTCGTCACGCTGGTGCTCGGCTACTGGTTCAACGCGTCGCTGAACGAACGTCAGCAGATGGACACGAACACCCGCCTGTATATCGAGATGCAAGGACGGCGCGAGGAGGCCGACAGCAACCTGCGCAAGGACATGTTCAACTCGATCCTGCAGACGTTCATGACGCGGGATCCGGCACTGCGCATCACGTCGGAGGAAGTGATCCGCCAGCAGACGCTCAGCCTGGAACTGCTGGCCGCCAACTTCCACGAGTCGCTGGACATCGCGCCGCTGTTCAAGGATGTCGAACGGCGCATCGCGCTCGAGGAGCGTTCGACCAATAAAGAGTTGCGTCAGCGCCTCGAATCGGTAGCGCTGCAGGTGATCGAGCGGCAGCTCACCACCATGGCGGATGTCGGTTCCGTGGAGCGGGGCGACGCGATGGCGTCGAAGCTCACAGCGCCGGACTCGGCCGCGTACTTGACGTTCGGCGCTCGCACCGTTCCGAATCCGGCCATCAACCCTGGCGACGGCACGTCGCGCCTCTGTCTGACGATGAAGGCGGATAACGGGTCGACCCACCAACGTCAGTTCACGCTGGACGTCACCGGTCTCGACGAGCGCCAGCGCGAGGTGATGGTGCGCCTGGTGATCACGAAGCCGCTTAGCAACGAGCAGTGTCACCAGGCGACGCTGGACCTTGTCGCCAACGGAGAAGTGGACACGAACTTCAGCGTTGGCCTGTTCGACTTCCCGATGATCGACAACACGCGGCTCTCGAACAACCAGCGAGCCGCGGTGTCACTGATCGCGCTCACGCCGGACGTGCTGTCGCTCAAGGTCGCCTATTTCCCGTCGTCGCGGGCGAGCCTCAAGGACAAGCCGTACTACGAGGAAATGACGCGTCAGCTCGTCGGCGGCCGCCAGCAGCCGGAAAAGTAAGCTGCTCTGGGCCGGGCGCGAGGCACCTTGCTGTGCTACATCGGCCACCCGGCCGTATATAAGTCACCTCGCGCTGCTCGCGGGCGTACCTGTTTCTCGCAATCAGTCCCTGAGACGTGGCCGGAAATTCAGCGGTGCGTCGAGTTTTTCCCCAGCGCCGTCCACGCGACCCTGGCCCGGCAAGCGCGAATCACACGCCTTTCGGCGCCTGCGCGCAGGCAAGGTTCATGCGTCTCCGATCAACAGGAGGAGCGCGTCATGAGCCTCAAGACCAGTGCGACGAGACACCCGGTCGCCACTTATTTCGCGGTGACCTTCGCGATTTCCTGGGGCGGCGCGCTGCTCGCCGTCGGTGGATCCGGTGGGATGCAGGGAACCACGCCGGGCAGCGATCCCCGATTCGTCTACGCGTTACTGGCGATGCTGGCCGGGCCAAGCGTCACGGGGATCCTGATGACCGCAGTCGTCCAGGGACGTCCAGGCCTTCGCCGGTTTTTCTCGCGCCTGTTCGCTTTCCGCGTGAATGCCAGCTGGTACGCAGTCGCAGTCCTTACCGCACCAGTCGTGATGATCGCGACGCTCTTCGCGCTGTCGCTCGGTTCCCCGGCGTTCCTCCCGGGCATCTTCACGTCGAGTGACAAGGCGTCGGTGCTGCTCATCGGCCTCGGCGTGGGACTGTCTGCCGGCATGTTCGAGGAACTGGGATGGACGGGCTTTGCGATTCCGATGATGAGGCGGCGGCGACACGGCGTGTTTGCAACAGGACTCGTCGTGGGCATCTGGTGGAGCGCGTGGCACCTGTTCCCGAACATCTGGTCGAGCCGCGCGGCCGCCGGTGAGCTTGACATGTCCGCTTTCTGGATGACGACTGCCGCCGGCGTTTTTGTCGGATACCTGACGGCGTTCAGGATTCTGATGGTGTGGGTCTACGACCACACGGAGAGCTTGTTCGTGTCGATGCTCATGCACTTGAGCTTCACATCGAGCTTGTTGATTCTCAATCCTCTCGGGATTGCAGGCGCGCATCTCTTGACCTACTCCTTCACGCTCGCCGGAGCGCTGTGGGTCGTCGTTGGCATCGTCGCGATGGCGAACAGCAGACGACGCCCGTCGCAACCGGTACGGAGGCGCGCGGCTTAACCCAGCGCGTTTGCCGCCTTACTTCGGCGCGTTCCAATTTGGGCCTTGGGCCATGGGCCGTGGGCCTTGTGTTTGACAGTATGTTTAGTACATGGAGATCAAGCGTGCGGGTTCACAACCCTCAGGCAAAGGACCGGAAGAGTACTTCACCGGCACGGTTCGTTTCGATCCACTGATTCAGGCGCCCGATCCGGCGCGCGTGAACAGTACGTGCGTCACGTTCGAGCCCGGAGCTCGAACCGCTTGGCACACGCATCCGTTCGGCCAGACGCTGGTCGTGATCGCGGGCTTCGGGCGCGCGCAGCGCTGGGGCGGACCGCTCGAGGAAATCCGGCCCGGCGACGTCGTTTGGATCTCACCTGGGGAAAAGCACTGGCATGGTGCGTCGCCGGCGACGGCGATGACTCACATCGCGATTCAGGAGCGGCTCGATGGCAAGGCCGTCGAGTGGATGGAGAAGGTGAGCGACGAACAGTATCAGGGGCGGTGAAGGAGCAACGGCGATGCGAGGAGCAGTTCTCTACGGTCCACGCGATATCCGCGTCGAGGAGCGCGCCCAGCCGGCCATCATCCAACCGACGGACGCCATCATCACCCTGTCGGCGACGTGCATCTGCGGAACCGACCTGTGGCCGTACCGCGGCGTCAGCCCCGTCACAGAGCCGACGCCCATGGGGCACGAATACTGCGGCATCGTCGAGGAGGTCGGGCGCGCGGTCACGTCGATCAAGCCGGGCCAGTTCGTGATCGGGTCGTTCTTCGCCTCTGACAATACCTGTCCGCACTGCCGCGCCGGCTATCAGACGTCGTGCAAGCAGAAAGAGGCCGTCCGCGGTGCGCAGGCGCCCGTCCTACGTGTCCCACTCGCGGACGGCACGCTGGTCGCCACGGCGCATGTGCCTCCTCGTGAAATCATCCCAAGCCTCTTGGCGCTTTCCGACGTCATGGGTACCGGCTGGTTCGCCGCCGACGCCGCGAACGTGCGTCGAGGTGGAACCGTCGCGGTCGTCGGCGACGGCGCCGTCGGCCTCCTCGCTGTGCTCTCCGCGCGGCAGATGGGCGCGGAACGGATCATCGCGATGAGCCGTCACGCGCCGCGCCAGAAGCTTGCGCGCGAGTTCGGCGCGACGGATATCGTGATCGAGCGTGGCGACGAGGGGGTCGCCCGCATTCTGGAGCTCACCAAAGGCGTCGGCGCCGATGCCGTCCTGGAGTGCGTCGGCACACAAGAGGCGATGATGCAGGCGATTCACGCGACCCGGCCGGGTGGGTCGCTCTCATATGTCGGCGTCCCGCACGGCGTCGCGCTGAATGCCGACGAGCTGTTCTTCAGGCACATCCGTCTTCACGGCGGACCGGCACCGGTGCGCCGCTTCCTGCCTGAGCTGATCGACCTGGTGCTGTACGAAAAGATTCACCCGGGCAGAGTGTTCGATTTGACACTGCCCCTCGATCGGGCGGCTGAGGGCTACCGGGCGATGGACGAGCGGCGCGCGATCAAGACCCTGCTGTCCGTGAACTGATCCGCATCGCGCGAGTCGCGACGGCGCGGGCGATGCTTTCAGTATTCGAGCACACGCAGGCCTGGTACGCGCCGGAAGTCTTTGACATTTCGCGTGAGAAGCGGCGCATCGTCGAGAATGGCCGCGGTCGCAATAAGCAGATCCATTGTTGCAACCGATCGGCCTGTGCGCTCGATAGCGGCGAGCAACCGTCCATAGGCCGGCGCGAATCTCGCGTCGGGGTACGCGACGATCAGGCCGGAGAACAGACGGTCGAGTTCTTCGTGTTCCTGGAGAGGCCTTCGCGCCATCTCCGCTCCAGCCCTGAGCTCGCACATAACGTGAACCGAGACGCTCAGGACTTCATCGTCGTCGAGCAACTCGAGCGCATCGAATGCCGGTCCCGGGCGTTGGCGCAGCATTTCCCGGAGCAGATCGATCAGCAGGGAACTGTCGAGGTGAATCACCGCCGCACAGCCCTGGCAGAATGGCGGCGTCTGGCCCGGACCTGACTCTCCGCGGCATCAAGCGCGCGATGGCTCACCCGGATCGTTCGGAGCAGCTCCTGGAACCGACGAGCGGTCGGCTGCGGGCCGAAGTGAGCCTTGATGACCTGCGAAAACGACTGACCGGTGTGCTTTCGCCGTGCCAGCAGCGCGTACGCTTCCAAATCGATCGTGATGGTCTTCACGGCCATGCACTTATCATGCACTTATAGCCGACGGCGGTCAATTTCGTCGCCGCTTCGGTCTATAGTTCCAAGCGTCAGCTCGAACCTCCGCTCCTACAGGATTCTCCGTGTCACTGAGGCAAGGTGCTGTCGTGTCCTGTTTGTTTCTGATTTCTGGTGCGAATGTCGCACTGGCTCAGAGTGCACGAAGCGAGCCGCGAACGGCTGTCGGCGTTCAGATCGGAATCGATCCGGCGGTCGGAGGGCTGATTGTTCGTGGACGGGCAGTCAGTCACCCCTCCACCATCGAGCGTGTCAACGAGCTGTCGTTCCACGACGTCTACGAGCAGACGTGGAAAGTCGGGGCCGAGGTGAGTCGTTCCGTTGACCAGATGGTCGACGTGTTGGTGCGGTTGAGCTACACGCAGGCGCGAAGTCGCGGTCCCGTGGAGTTGCGCGAGTTCACCGATTACAGCGGGCCCTCTCCGCCATATCGTTCCACAAGCATTACTACCTTCAGCGATTACCGCACGATGACAATCGAGGGCGGCTTTCGATTTCAGTTCGGATCGGCCGGAGCGATGCGGCCCTACGCCGGAGGCGTGGGAGGCCTCGCGATCATTCAGAAAATTACTGTCGATCCTCCTGTTTCGCGCCCGCCCAATAACACTCTCTTGGCACGAGCCGTTGTGCCGATCGTCGGCGTGATCGCTGGTTCGTCCTTCTCTGTACGACCGAATCTCCATCTTTGCGTAGAAACGGGACTGAGGTTTCAGGCGGAGCCCGATTCGGGGTCCACCGGTGATTACTATGTGGACCACGGCCTTGACGGGTCCCGGTTGTCGGTTCCGCTGCTCGGCACGGTGCAGTTCCGGTTCTGAAGGCGCTACCAGGTCAGCCGCAGCAGCGACACGCCCTGTCTCGGCAGCGAGAAAGTCACGACCACGCGCCGGTTCGCAATCACGACACGTTCGGGTGCGCCGAGCATCTGCAGCTGTCCGGCTTTGAGCAAAGCGTCGCGCTGTGCTGGTGTCGGCGATTGCGGCGAGCCCATCGCCTTCCACACGGTGTAAGCGTTGCTGTGATTGGTGTCGACCCGATGGTGACTCAGCGTCGCACGGCCGTCGGGCGGGCCCTCGATCGTCAGGGCAACGCGCGCGTCCGGCGCCGGCAGGTCATCGTCATGGTAATTCCAGGCGAGGATGCTGACCGAGCGGGCGTCGCTAGTGGCAAGCGCCGAGATGTCGGGTGCGCCTCTGACGCTGCGGTCGCGCACGTCGTCGAGCGGCAGCGCCCCGCTGCTCTCGACCGCGACGCGGTCGCCGGTCATCAGGCCCAGCATTCGAAACACGTTGAGCACCGGCTTGGCGATGCCGTTCGTCGATAAATCGCGGAAGCCGTCGAAGTAGGGCTGGCCCTCGAATTCGAACGCCCACGAAACGGCACCGAGAAG
>JBLNGH010000467.1:0-10600 GCA_050264575.1 Acidobacteriota bacterium
CCGCTACTGTGAACACGGTCACCTTCGGCTCGTCACCGGTCGGTTGGGCCGTCACCTTCTGAGCGGTCTGCCCCATCGAGCGCAATCGAAGTGTCTCGAGCCTGTCCCGCAAGTTCGAGTACTCGGTGCGAGTGACGCTGCCTTCGCGGCGGAGCTTGACCTTGAGGTATGCGACTTCATCGCGCAGGTCGGTCAGCGATCGATCGACGTCGGCCGCCAGCGTCGGATCGGTCTTTTTCAACGCGACTACCTGGCGATCGATCTCCGCGACGGCAGAATCGAGCCTCGACAGATCGGCGGCTGTGACCGGCGCCTGCGCCCTGACCGTCGTGGTCAGAAGCAGCGCGGCCATCACGAACAGACAGACTCGAGCGGTTCGCATACCTGCAATCTCCCTGAAAGCCAGTATAGGTCTACCAGTTTTGACGCTCGTCCAGGCCTAAAGGTCTATCACCGTTATCATTAGAGAGATGTCCGGCTCCAACCCGCCGCAACCATCGCTTGCAGACCTCCTTGGCCCACCGAAGCCTGGCGATCGCGGCCCCGCCTCCGAGCCTCCCCGCCTCCCGGTCCGGCTGCACAAGACGATAGCCGTCCGCGTGGGATCCGTACAAGTCGGCGGCGGCGCGCCCGTGGTCGTGCAGAGCATGACGATGACGGAGACGGCGGATGCGGAGGCGACGGCGCGTCAGTGCGTCGAGCTCGCGGCGGCGGGATCCGAGATGGTGCGGGTCACCGTGAACACGCCGGAAGCGGCACGGGCGGTTCCGGAAATCAAGCAGCGGATGCTCGATGCGGGCGTGACCGCGCCGCTCATCGGCGATTTCCATTACAACGGTCATCTGCTCCTCACGCGATCTCCGGAGGCCGCGCGCGCGCTGGACAAATACCGGATCAATCCCGGCAACGTCGGCACGGGCAAGCGGCGCGACGAGCAGTTCGCGACGATTTGCCGCGTGGCCGTCGAGCACGGGAAGCCGATCCGGATCGGCGTGAATGGCGGCTCGCTCAATCAGGAGCTCGTCATGGCCAAGATGCAGGAGAACACCGACCTCGCGCTTGGCCACTCGTCCGAGGAGATCATCAACGAGTGCATGGTGCTGTCGGCGCTGCAGTCCACCGATCTGGCGCAGGAAAGCGGCGTGCCGCCGGAGCGCATCATCCTCTCGTGCAAAGTGTCGCGGCCTCGCGATCTCATCGCCGTCTACCGCGATCTCGCGCGCCGCACGCATCAGCCGCTGCACCTCGGGCTGACCGAAGCGGGGATGGGCGTGAAGGGGCTGACGTGGTCGGCGGCCGCGCTGGCGATTCTCCTGAACGAAGGGATCGGCGACACGATCCGCGTGTCGCTCACGCCGCGTCCGGGCGGCGATCGCCGCGAAGAAGTGTACGCGGCGTGCGAAATCCTGCAGGCGCTCGGCCTGCGATCGTTTTCGCCGTCGATCACGGCGTGTCCCGGCTGTGGGCGAACGACGTCGACGACCTTCCAGGAGCTGTCGGAGCGCATCCAGAACTACGTGCGATCGATGATGCCCGTGTGGAAGCACGATCATCCCGGCGTCGAGACCATGTCCGTCGCCGTCATGGGCTGCGTCGTCAACGGCCCGGGCGAATCGAAGGCGGCAAACATCGGCATCTCGCTGCCCGGCACCGGTGAGTCTCCAAACTGCCCGGTGTTCGTCGACGGCGAGCATGTCACCACGCTGCGCGGCACCTACGACGAGCTGGCGACGGCCTTTCAGAGGCTGATCGACGAGTACGTCGATCGCAAGTATCCAACTCCGACGGGGACAAATCCGTAAGCTAAGACCCAGTCCCGTCGGTTGCTTCGTCAGATCTCGCCCCCAGCAGCAGCAATCCAGCGCAAAGATCCAGGCGAACAGCGAGACCTGTCGTCTCCGCAGGACACCCGCGGCTGGCTGCCGATTTGTATGACTGAACTCCTTGGCCATGGAGGGATTCCGGACGTGGTTTCGGGGGCTGTCACTCGCGCGGAAGCTCGTCGCGCTGAACGTCTTCGTCACCGGTGTGGTGCTCACCGCCGGATCGGCGACGCTCGTCTATTACAAAGCCCCGACCACCGTCGTTGTGTTCACGCTCACCGCCGGCATGTTCCTGGCGCTCGCGCTGTCCGTGCGCATGCAAGGAGTCATCTCGAAACCGATTCTCGAGCTCACTGAGATCGCGCGCGCCGTGCAGCACGGCCGCGACGACCTGCGCGCCACCCCGATCGGCAGCGACGAGGTCAGCGAGTTGATGCGCGGCTTCAACGACATGGTCGACGCGCTCCACGCGCAGAACACGCAGAACCAGGAGCAACAGGAACGGCTCGAAGCGGCGGTCGCGGCGCGCACCGCGGAGCTCAGCAGCGCGAACCAGGCGCTGGTCATCGCACGCGATCGCGCGATGGCCGCCAACCGGGCCAAGAGCGAATTCCTCGCCAACATGAGCCACGAGATCCGGACGCCGATGAACGGCATCATCGGGATGACCGATCTCGCCCTGGATTCGCCGCTCGACGAGGAGCAACGCGAGTATCTCGAGAGCGTCAAAGTGTCGGCGGCGACGCTGCTGTCGATCCTGAACGACATTCTCGACTTCTCGAAAGTCGAGTCCGGCCGGCTGGAGATCGAGTCGGTCGCGTTCGGCGTGCGGGAATCGATTGCCCGGACGCTGAAGCCGTTCGCGCTGGCCGCCGAGCAGAAGGGGCTCGAGCTGATCTACCGGATTTCAGATCGCGTGCCCGAGCGCGTGACGGGCGATCCCGTTCGCATGCGGCAGATTCTCAGCAACCTCGTCAACAACGCCGTGAAGTTCACGTCCAAGGGGCACATCCTCGTCGATCTCGACACCGTGCCCGCCGGTGACGGCAAGGTTGGCCTTCAGCTGAACGTCGCCGATACCGGCATCGGCATCCCTCTCGACAAGCAGGCGACCATCTTCGAGCCCTTCAACCAGGCGGACGGGTCGACAACGCGGCGGTTTGGCGGCACGGGCCTGGGCCTTTCGATTTCGGCGCGGCTCGCGCAGATGATGGGCGGCCGAATCTGGCTGGACAGCACGCCGGGCGGCGGATCCACGTTCCACGTCGTGATCGAGGCGGGCCTGGCGGAGCCTGCGCCGGAGCGCAGCGTGCCGCCGGTCCTCGGAGACGTGCCGGTGTTGATCGTCGACGACAACGTCGTCAACCGCCGGATTCTTCAGGAGATGCTCGGTCGCTGGGGTATGCGTCCGACGGCCGTCGATGGCGCGCGGGCGGCGCTCGACGCGCTGTCGGCTGCGAGCGCCGCGGGCACGCCGTTCGCGCTGGTGCTGCTCGACGCGAACATGCCGGAGCTCGACGGATTCGCGGTCGCCGCGGAGATGTCGCGGCGCCCGGAGCTCACGCACGCCGCCATCATGATGCTCACGTCGTCAGGCGAGCACGGCGACCTCGAACGGTGCCGCGAGCTGGGGATCAAATCGTTTCTCGTCAAGCCGATTGGACAGGCGGAGTTGCTCGACGCGATCGCGCGCGTCTTGCAGACAGGTGTAGGACGGGGCTTTAGCCCCGTCGCGACAGATGCAGGGCCCGCCAGTATTCCAGCCGGCCCGCAACGCGATTCCGGCGCCGTCGCCATCACCCCGTCGATCAAACCGCTTCGCGTGCTGCTCGCCGAGGACAACCCGGTCAACCAGCGCGTCGCGATGCGTCTCCTCGAAAAGCGCGGCCATCATGTGACCGTGGCGACCAACGGTCGCGAGGCGCTGCAGGCGCTCGATCGCCAGCGCTTCGACGTCGTGCTGATGGACGTCCAGATGCCGGAGATGGGCGGCTTCGAGACCACGGCGAAGATCCGCGACGGCGAGCGAATCCACGGCGGACACGTCCGCATCATGGCCATGACGGCGCATGCGTTGAAGGGCGACCGCGAGCGGTGTCTCGCCGCCGGCATGGACGGCTATCTTTCGAAACCCGTCGATCGGCTCGAGCTGTTCGACCTCGTCGAGGGCACGCACCAGCCACAGCCAGCCGACGCGCCGCCGCCGGCCGTCGCAGCCCCGGCCGAGGCCGACGGCATCCGCCAGCAGATCCACGGCGGCGATCGATTCTCGCGTGAGCTCGCGCGAATGTTCCTGGACGAAGGCGATCGGCTGCTTCGCGCCATCCGGTTCGCGATCGACGACCGGGACGGCGAGGAACTGCGGGTCGTGGCGCGCGAGCTGAAGACGGCCGCGGGCAATTTCGGCGCCACGGCGGTCGTCGACGCCGCGCGCGCGCTCGAATTCCTCGACTGGCAGCGGACGGACGATGCCCAACGCGCGTGGCAGCAGCTCGAAACCGAAACGCACAAACTGATCGACGCGCTGTCGCAGGCGCTCAAAGAAGCGGAGCGGGCGCGGGTGTAGGCCGGGGCTTCAGCCCCGGCGCGAGGCGGGGCTGAAGCCCCGCCCTACGACAGCGGCTGACTCTCGACGCGATTTCTTCCGCCGGCTTTTGCCCGATAGAGCGCCTCGTCGGCGGCCTGGACGACGACGGGCGGCTCGACGGCGGCGCCGCTGCTCCAGGTCACGCCGGCGCTGAGTGTTACCTGGACGGTCCAGTCGCCGGCGTCAATCGGCGGCGACGCGACCGCCGCTCTCACGCGCTCGACGACCTCGACCCCGGCTGTGCCGTCGCATCCAGGCAACACGAGCAGGAACTCCTCGCCGCCGTACCGGCCGACCGAATCGTAGTCGCGCAGGACCGATCGGACACGCGTCGCCGCATGTTGCAGCACGCGGTCGCCTGCGGCATGACCATAGGTGTCGTTGATCTGTTTGAAGTGATCGATGTCGAGCATCGCCACCGCGATCGGGCGCTTCTCGCGCATCGATCGGTTCACTTCGCGCGCGAGCACGTCGAGAATCATCCGGCGGTTCCAGAGGCCGGTCAGGTAGTCGTGCGTGGCCTGATGCAGCAGGAATTCCTGTGCCTCTAACAGACGCGCCTGAAGGTCCAGCACGCGCTCGCCGGATCGCAGGCGCGAGGTCAGTTCCAGCACGTCGAGCGGCTTGCTCAGGAAATCGTCGACACCCGCGTCGTACGCGGCTGCCCGGTCTTCCCGCCGATCGTGTGACGTGAACAGGATGAGGTAGACGTATTCGGCGGCCTGAGCGCGCACGGTTCGACACACCGCGAGGCCGTCGGGATCCGGCATCTCCCAATCGAGGATCGCCAGCCGCGGCGCGTCGGACGCGAGCAGCGCCGACAGCGCGTCGGCACCGCCCGTGACCGCCACCACTGCATGCCCGAGGCGGGTCAGCGTCGCTTCGACCAGCCGTCTCGTGACGGGGTCATCGTCGGCAATCAGGATTTTCACTGCGGCCGGTTCTTGGCGAAGAAGGCGAGGGCGCGATTCAGACGATCCACTTCACGCTCGAGCGTGATGACCGCGTAGCGCGCGCCGGAGAGGCTCTGCTCGCGGCCCATTCCTTCGAGCGTCAGCGCCGAACGCGCCGCGGGCCGGCCGCCGAAGACGCTCACCGAACCCTTCAGGTTGTGGGCGGCGCGCTGGACGGCTTCGGCGTCGCCGGCGTCAATGGCGTGTCGCAGGGTGGCCAGCATTCGCGGGGACTCGGCGGCGAAGATCTCGACCATCTCCAGCGCCAGCGCTTCGTCGCCGCCGAGCCGCGCGAGAAACTCTTCACGCTCGAACGCGGGTTCGATCGGATCCGGACTCGTGGACGGTGACGCGTGGATCAATTGATCGATGAGCGGAAACAATGCGGCGGCATCGAGCGGCTTGACGAGAAACGCGTCCATCCCCGCAGCGCGGCACGCCTCGATGTCACCGGCCTCGTCTCGGGACGTGATCGCGACGATCGGGACACGCCTGCCGCTGCCCTGCTCGCCGTGCCTGATTTCCACGGCAGCCTGGAGGCCATCCATCCCAGGCATCTCGACGTCCATCAGGATCAGATCGAACTGCCCGTCCTGCGCGGCGGCGACCACCTCCTGCCCGGTTTCGACCGCGACGACGTCGTGGCCGCGGGGCGTGAGGAGCCCCGCCACCTGACGCCGATTGACAGGATTGTCTTCCGCGACGAGCACGCGAAGCCTGATACCGGCGAGCAGTTCCGTCACGAGTAGAGAAAAGTCGGCACGCAGGATACCCCAACTTGGCGACCGTAAACGGACGACCAAATCCGGTCGCGGTTCTCATCCTCACGTACGCGCCGACGGCACCACCGGCGGACCGTTCGACCCCTTCCTGATTGACGGCCTTGCGACGGACAGCGTAGATTAGGCCGTCCCCCCGGAGTATTTACCTGATCACGGTCCTCACAGGCCCTTGATCGGAGGACTACATGAGACACGGCGTTCTGCGAGTGTTGGTGTGTGTTCTTCTCTTTCTCCCGCTTGCCATACCGGCGTATGGGCAAGGCGGCGCTGCGTCAGCCATTTCCGGCATTGTTCAGGATACCGCCGGCGGTGTGATCCCCGGCGCGACCGTCGTCGTCAAGAGCGACGCGACGGGCACCACCTTCCAGGCTGTCACGAGCAGTTCCGGGGCGTACAACGTGCCCGCGCTGCCTGCCGGTGTTTACACAGTGACGGTTTCGCTTCAGGGCTTCAAGACCGCCGTCATCACCGACGTTCGCGTCCAGTCCGGCGTTCCCACGACAGTGAACGCCGTGCTCACCGTCGGCGGAGTTTCGGAGACCGTGACGGTCACCGGCGCGAGCGCGTCGTTGATCAACACGCGCACGGCAACGGTTGCCGCAACGCTGAACGTCGACCAGGTCATGCAAATCCCGTCGCCGACGCGCGATCTGCTGATGGGCGGCGTGACCTTCCTGGTGGGCGTCAATCAGGACGGTGTCGCCCGCGGCAACGCCACCATCAACGGATTGCCCGAGTCGTTCCTGAACATCACACTCGACGGCGTCAGCAATCAGGACACGTTCAATAAGTCGACGGACGGCTTCTTCGCGCCGGTCCGGCCCCGCCAGGACGCCATTGAAGCGGTGACGGTGACGACGGCAGTCGGCGGCGTCGAGGTTGGCGGCAGCGGCGCCACGTCGATCAATTTCGTGACCCGTCAGGGCACGAACCACTACAGCGGCAGTTTCTACGAGTACTACCGCGACACGTGGATGAACACCAATTACTGGTTCAACAAGCGCGACGGGCTCGGGAAGAACGACGTGCAATTGAACCAGTTTGGCGCCCGGGTGGGCGGACCGATCGTCATCCCGGGGCTGTACGACGGGCGCGGTAAAGCTTTCTTCTTCGTGCACGACGAAGAGCTGCGGCTCCCGAACAACGCATCCCGCGATCGAACCGTACTGATCCCGAGCGCGTTGCAGGGTTGGTTCCGGTACTCGGTAGCGGGCGGCGTGCGCGAAGTCAACGTCTTGGATTTGGCGCGGCAAAACAACCAGATCTCGACCGTGGATCCACTCTCCTTCGGCACGCTGACCAAGATTCAGAACGCGACGGCGAAAACAGGAACACTGGCGCAGCAAACGAACCCGCTCCTCATGGAGTATTCGTGGCTGACGCCGGCGAATCAGGTCGAGCATCAGCCGGCGGTCCGCATCGACTACAACATCAACTCCAGCAACCGCTTGAGCGGAACGTTCAACAAGCTCTGGCAGGATCGCGATCCGGACCAGCTGAATGAGTTCGATCAACGCTTCCCGGATGCGCCCAACTTCGGGCACACGGTCGCGCGGCGGCCGCAGCGGTCCATCGCGCTGCGCTCGACACTCAGTTCCGACATCGTGAACGAGTTCCGCGTCGGCATCACGCGCGGCGAGCGGATCTTCTTCGGACAACCGCTCGGCGGCGGGCCCGATTCGTTCAACGATACCAACGGCTACGCGCTCACGCTGAACCCCGCAAATCCGCTGGGCCTGACGAACTGGCATACGCGAAACACGCTGTCCGGACGGAGCGCGTACCAGTACACGTTCGACGAAACCATCAACTGGCAGAAGGGCACGCACACAGTGCTGATCGGCGGCGGCGCGTTCCTGGGGCGCGCGTGGGACGATTCGCAAATGCAGGTGACGGGCCTCACGCTCGGATTCGACAACACCAACGATCCCGCCCGGACCATGTTCAATACCACCAATTTCCCGGGCGCCTCGGGAGGGCAGCTCACGAACGCGCGTACGCTCTATGCCCTTCTGACCGGCCGTGTCAACTCCGTCAATGGTCAGGCGGCGCTCGACCCGAACACCAACGAGTACGTGCTCCTCGGCAAGCGCCGCCGTCACGGCAAGCTGGATAACTTCACGGTCTTCCTGCAGGACTCGTGGCAGACGACGCCGACGCTGACGCTGACTGGAGGCGTGCGATGGGACGTGCAGACGCCGTTCTCACCGATCAACGACACGATGTCAACGACGTCGTTGACTGACGCGTGTGGGATCTCGGGCCTCGGCGACGGCAGCATCTACAGAGCCTGCAACTTCTTCGCGCCGGGCGCGAACGGTGGCAAGGCGAACCCGGAGTTCGTTCAGTTCACGAGCGGCACCCGCGGGTATAACACGGACTGGAACAACGTCTCGCCATCAATTGGCGTGGCATGGCGGCCGCAAGTGGAATCCGGGTGGCTTCGCAAGATCCTTGGCGATCCGGAACAAGCCACGCTTCGCGGCGGGTACTCAGTGGCCTACGAGCGGCAAGGCTTCGGAGTGTTCACGGGTCAGTTCGGCCCCAATCCGGGGAGCACGCTGGCGCTGACCCGCAGCCCGAACTCGGCAGCACCGCTGGCTCCGCCGCTGTTGCCGGCGCCGGTCCTACTGAGCCAACCGGAGCGACTCTTTCAGGCGACATTTCCTCAAACCGCGACGTATCCGATTCAGGTCAGACCGAACCGCGGGGACAGCCTCGAGCTGTTTCATCCCGACCTCCAGATCGCTTCGGCGCGTTCCTGGACCGTGGGTTTGCAGCGGGCCCTGAGCCGGGACATGGCAGTTGAGGTTCGATACGTCGGCACGCGCGGCGTCAACCAGTGGTCGGAACTCAATTACAACGAGCGGAACCTGATCGAGAACGGGTTCTTCGATGAGTTCAAGCTCGCGATGGCCAATCTGCAGGCGAACAACGCGGCTGGCGGCAGCCGTGCGAATTCGTTCGCATATTTCGGTCAGAACACCGGAACGGCGCCGCTGCCGACCTACCTCGCCTATCTCACCGGCAGCAGGAATTTCAGCGATCCGACCGCCTACTCCGGCACCACTTGGACCGATACAGCCCTGACGAACGACATGGCGCGTTTCAATCCGAGCCCGTCGGGTTCGGCCGCTGACCTCGACGGTGATTCAGGTCGTCGGACGAATGCTGCGAATGCCGGAGTGTCGCCAAACTTCTTCGTTGTGAACCCTGCGGTTGCGAACGTCAACGTCATCGACAGCGGCGCGTACAGCGACTATCACGCGCTGCAAGTCGAAGTTCGGAGGCGACTCTCGCGGGGTTTCTCGATTAATGGCAGCTACCAGTACGCCGTCGAGCGTGGCTCGCAGTTCCTCGGCTTCCACTACGGTCGTTCGCTGGATCCGAGCGAAAACGTCCGCCATGCGATCAAAACTCAGTGGAACTGGTCGGTGCCGGTGGGGCGGGGACAGCGCTACGGAACGGACATGAACGCGATTCTCGATGGCGTGGTTGGCCACTGGGATTTCACGGGAGCAGCGCGAATCCAGGCGGTCGTTGAAGATTTCGGCAACGTGCGCCTGGTGGGTATGACGGCCAAGGACCTGCAGAACATGTACTCCTTCCGAATCATTCCTGACCCGGACAACCCCGGTCGCGAACTCGTGACGATGCTGCCGGACGACGTGATCCTCAACACGCGGCGAGCCTTCAACACGAGCCCGAACGACCCGACCGGCTACTCGGCCCTCGGCGTCCCTGAGGGCCGCTACATCGCGCCGGCCAACAGCGACGGGAGCTGCATCCAGCTCAAGGCGGGCGACTGCGCGCCGCGGACGCTTCTCATCCGGGCGCCGTTCTTTACGCGCTTCGACATCGGCCTCACAAAGCGGTTCCCACTCGCGGGCCGCACAAACTTCGAGTTCCGAGTCGATGTGCTGAACCTGTTCGACAACATCAACTTCAATCAGGTGTCCAATCCTGGATCCGGCGACACAATCTTCCAGGTGAACAGCGCCTACCGCGACCCGGACAACAACTTCGATCCGGGCGGCCGGTTGACCCAGTTGTCGTTCAGGCTCAACTGGTAAGTCCATAGGGGGCGCGGCACCACGCGCTCCTTACTTCTGCACCGAGGGGTGGGCGACTTCGCCCACCCCTTTTTTTGTCTGGCGACACGGCAGCGAGGACAGAGGCTCGTCGCTGTCGCTCTCGGTCCGGCAGCAATCTCACGTCACCGCAGCGGGGACAGAGCTACGGGGCGAGCTCGTCCCCTTCTCGGTCAGCATCGGTGCCGACGCACGCCGGTCTGCGTGCCTATTCAGGGTGGATCGCTACCCACCCTGACGCGCGCGTATCTATCTCCTGCATGTTCAAGTCGAGACTTTCGTGGCATCGCCCTTGCTCAGATCACCGGGTGGTGCCCGCCCATCGCTGGCGGGTGTTTGTCTGAAGGAGTAGTGACAATGTACC
>JBLNGH010000468.1:0-4063 GCA_050264575.1 Acidobacteriota bacterium
TGAGCCTCGCGATCCGCTGGCTCGAGCTGGCCGACAAGATCAAACCTGCCGACGAGAGCCGCTTTCGCCGGCGGTGGCAAGTCGCGGTGGGCCGGCTGCTGCTGTGGCAGGGATTCGATCAACTTGCCGACATGATTCTCGGCGATGCAATCCTGCTGTTCCCCACTGATCCGGACGTCCTGCTCGCCTATGGAACCGCGCGAGAAACAGCCGCCGTGAGCGTGAGACCGGGTCTCGCATGGCTGATTGGGAGCGCCAATGGCGGATATGGCGCGCAGCGTGAACGCGGGATGCTTCTGGACGATGCGAGGCGCTACTTGAGCCGGGCGTCCACTGCCACGCCCGTTTCGCCAGAGACCAGGCTGAGGCTGGCGCACGTTCGCAGTCTTCAACACGACGAGAACGCCGCGAGAGCGCTGCTCGAGAACCTGAAATCGGCCAATCCTCCGCCACCCGTGACGTACCTCGCCGCGCTGATGCTCGCACGAATCAAAGAGCGAGACGGTGATCTGAAAGCCGCCGCTGAGATTTATCAACACGCACAACAATTGCTGCCCGGAAGTCAGACCGCGTACGTCGCCCACGCCCGGGCTCTTCAGGCATCCGGACGGCTGCGCGAATCAGTCGACGTGCTGCGGGGGATGCTGACGCGACGTGATCGCATCGCCGATCCATGGATCCTCTACCCGCTCGGGCTGGACGAGAAGAACACGAGCCTCGATGCCCTTCGCGCCGAAGTTCAGCAGCAGTCCCGTCCGACCGCCGCTGAAGAACGCGCGGCCGAGACGACGCCGGCAAACGCCGGAGCGTCATTCGAGGTTCCGGCAGACGCGCCGCAATCGAACGACGCGATCCTGCTCGACGTGCTGGTCACCAGGGATCAACGCCTCGTGTCCGGTCTCACCGCGGCCGCCTTCGACGTGCGTCACGATGAAGCACCCCAGCAGGTGGAACTGGTCACCATCGACACGCTGCCTGTCGACGTACGGCTGGTCATCGACGTCAATGGCACCGTCGATGGCGATCGCCTGGCGCGCGTCAAAGCCGGGGCGACTGAGCTGGTGACACGTTTGCGGCCTGCCGATCGTGCCGAGCTGCTGTCGTTCTCGGATGAGATCAGACTCCTTGAAGGATTGACGAGCGATCGTCAGGCGCTCGCCGCGGCGATCGAGCGGATCGCACCTGATGGAGCGACGAGTCGACTCGCGGACTTCGGGATCAGTCCGCGCCACAGGCCTGTGCTCGTCGACGCGACGTTCACCGCGTTGGCGTTGCCGTCCACTCCGGGGCGCCGGACGCTCGTGCTCGTCTACGCGACCGGGCGCGACTCGGCCAGCTGGCTCTCGCCGGCGGACGTCGTCGATGCCGCCGCCTCATCAGGCACGATCGTGTACGCCGTGCGGGCTCCCGAACCCGATCTCGTTGATCGCGATCGAGTCGTGGACGCCGGCCGGCTGCGGAGCTGGCTGGACAAAGAGCCGTTCCTGCTGCGCGAAGCGTTCCTGCCGGTCCTCACCGACGCGACCGGCGGCGAAGTACTCCGCGCGGTCTCGGTGGACGACCTTCCGGCGACGTTCGCAAGCGCCGCGTCACGATTCCAGCAACGCTATCGATTGAAGTACTCGCCAACCGTGAAGCAGACATCCGGCCGCCACACCGTCGAGATCCGGATGAAAGATCGAACGATGCGCGCGGTCGCGAAGTCGATCATTTCCCGAGCACGCGAACCTCGCTGACCGACCACGACGTCTTCGTGTACTCGTCCACGAGCGCCAGCACAATCTGCTGACCGACGACCGGAGTGGGTAGATCAATCCTGATCGGCACGTTGACGCCATCTTTCAGCGCGCCAAGCAACGCCAGACCAGCCGTCTTCCCTTCCCACACCTGCGCGACCGATCCGATGGGGCCGGTGCTGATCCGGAGCCGGCGAGGATAGGCGTCCGGGAACGGGCCGAGGTCCAGTTCAATCCGGCTGATCGTCGCGGGCTTCGCCAGAGTGACGACGATCTGATCGCCCGGCGTCTGGTCGCCCACGGTTTCCCAAAGCGTCATGGGGTTGCCGTCGAGCAGGACGGATGTCTGGAACTCCGGGCCAGAAACCGAAATCGTCTGAACGGGAAGCACGGGATCCGCCGCGCGATCAATCGGGTGCCTGCGCTCGGGCAGTTGATAGAGCGTCCCCGCAGGGAGGAGCGCCGTTCGCTTCGCGTCCGGAAACCCGTCCAGAAACGCGACAGCCGCTTCGGCGCCGCCGCGTTCCGGGGTGACGAGGACTGTCACCGGTCCAAATTCCTGAAACGCGGTGAGCACGGTCTCATCGCGCTCGCGCAACGCCGTCTCGAAGATGGCCTGATGCGGCAGCATATACCCGCTGTATCCGTTGGCAATGGGATGGCGATGGCGCATTTGCCGGAGCATTGCCGCCGTAGACGAGTACACGTCAACGATTGGCAGCTCGATCACGATGGAGCGCGGATCCACGCTCGCGAGATCGACGGGCGCAGGCGCATGGCCCGTCGGCATCTTCAGTACCCAACCCTCGATCACGATCACCACAGCGAGTGCCGCAAACAGTCCGCGGCGAACTCCGCCGGGCGTGAGCCGGCTGAAGCCGATGGCTGCCGCCTGCGTCAGGCACAGCACGAACAGCAAGCCGAATCGCGCCGGCACGCGCAACGACGCGGCCCACGGCATTTCCAGGAGCCAGTAATACGGCGGCGCGTAAATCATCGTCACGCCGAAGACGTGACCCACGGGTCCGAGCGCGAAGACCAGCATCACGATCGCCGCGACCGTGTAGAACAGGAACACCGACCGCCGCCGCCAGCCGGCGACCAGCCGGCGATCGATCGCGATGGCAAAACACAACAGCCACAGCGCGGTCGTGAGGACCTTGAACGGGCGCGTGAACGAGATCGTGAGCCCCGCGATCTGCAACTGTTGACCACCGGTCACGAGCGACGTCAGCGCCAGCAGCGCGATCAGCGCCGATGTCATGAACAACACCCATCTGAAGCGCCATTGTCGCGGCGGCGCCAGGCGGCGCCACAGCACCATTGCCGCGATGACGACGAGGCCGGCGACAATCGCGCCCGGATACAGCGCAGCCTCGGGAGCCGACGCGCGCGTCCAGAATCTGGAGAACGAGAGAAGACCGGACGCCGCCCAGACGGCGGAAAGGTCCGCGCTGAAGAATTCGATCTCGTTGATGCCGCGCGTGACGCCAATCGCCGATTGATAGCGGTAATACCCGGCCAGCAGCGGGAGCAGCGGCAGCGACGCGATCAGAAGCGTGACCGCGATCGCCAGCAGGTCGCGCCACGCTCTCACGAACCAGGCGATCCAGATGACCACCAGCACGGCGAAAAACAACAGCAGGTATCCCGATGTCAGCGCGTTGAGAAGCCAGCACGCGCCCGCCAGCACGAGGTACTTCGCGCGGCGTCGATCGAGATAGTCATGGAGCGCCAGGAGCCCGAGCGGCATCCAGCACGCCACGAGGAGCTGGAGGTGCGAGATCTGGCTGACGCGATAGGGGCTGAATCCGAACGCCAGACCTGCCAGCAGCGCGGCGTCGTCGCGTCCCGTCAACCGGCGCGCCAGGAGATACGCGGCCAGCGCCGACGCCGGAATCGAAACGAGGAACACGATGTCGTAGACGCCGACGGGCGGAACGCCGGCGAAGAGCAGGGGCAGGGACACCGGCGCGATGCCGAGCAGCGTCTCCGAGAATGCGAGCGCCCCCTGCAGCGGGAAAAACATCGGCGCGTTCCACCAGTGCGCCGTGAGCGGCGTCGCCTCGGAGGTCCACCAGAGAATCCAGGTGTTGAGACCGGGATCGCCGCTGTCGGACGGCAGCGCGCGGCCGAAGGAGACGAGGATCGGCCAGCAGTACAGGAGCGCCAGGCCTGAGAACAGCGCAGCCGCTCGCATGATCGGCCGCGACCCGCGCGAAGAGGTCAGCACGCGCGCCAATACTAGAGCCGTTTTCGTTTCCGTGTGGCCTGACGAAAACAGCTTTAGCGGTTTCGCATCAGAGAAGTGCTCGCCACGGCGGGTC
>JBLNGH010000469.1:0-16896 GCA_050264575.1 Acidobacteriota bacterium
TTCGACCTGGCGTCGTGCGTCGGGCCGGACACGAAGCCCCCGCCCCCCGCGCCGCCCCCCCCCCGTACCCCCCCGCCCCCCCGCCCCCCCCCCCCCCCCCCCCCCCCCCCCCCCCCCCCCCCCCCCCCCCCCCCCCCCCCCGCCCCCCCGCCCCCCCCCCCCCCCCCCCCCCCCCCCCCCCCCCCCCCCCCCCCCCCCAGCTAACTCCGCCCCCAATCAACGGCAGCGGGACAGGGCTTTGAAAGGCGAGCCCCGTCCCCTCCTGAACCGGCATTTGATCAGTCCTGCTTTGCCAGCGCCGCCGCGCCCGAGATGCTCGAGAATCCCCCGCCGCGTCGGGTCCGACAGGGCCGGGAAGGCCGGGTCGAGCCGGGGACTATACTGAACTATATGGTTCTGTATAACGCAGACGTATTCTTGGCAGCCTTCTCGTAGTGCAATGTCATCGAGCGGTGTTTGCACCGCAACATCAAAATTATATACCATGGTGTAATGGCGCTGAATCTCAAGAACGCCGAGGTGGAACGCCTGGCTGCGGAGGTGGCGCGGCTCGCCGGTGAGACCAAGACCGAGGCAATCCGTCGCGCGCTGGAGGAACGGAAGCGCCGGCTGACCAGCCGCTCCAGAGCGGAGCGGCGCCAACGCGTTCTCAAGCTCCTCGAGCGCGGCATCTGGCCGTCGCTGCCGGCCGGCGAGCGCGGCCGCCGGCTCACGCGCGCGCAGGAAGACGAGATACTCGGCTACGGACCGAGCGGCGCGTGACACTCGACTCGTCGGCGCTCATCGCCATTCTGTTCGGTGAATCCGGGTGCCTCGATCTCGTCGATCGCGTGCTCGAAGCGGATGTGGTTCGCGTCGGCGCGCCAACGCTGACCGAGACGGCCATCGTCACCATCGCCCGGCGACGGGCGCCGCTGCGACAGGAGTTGTCGATGCTGCTGCGTGAGCTCGACGTTACCGTCGTGCCGTTCACGATCGCGCATTACGAAGCAGCCGCCCGCGCCTACGAGCGGTTTGGACGCGGGCGCCACGAGGCCAACCTGAATTTCGGCGACTGCCTCAGCTACGCCGTGGCGGCGGTCGCGGGAGACACGCTGCTCTTCGTCGGCGATGATTTCCGGCACACGGACATCGAACCGGCCTGAGGAGCATTGGTAATGGGTAATGGGTAAGGGGTAATTGATAATTGAAGGAAGAATCCATTACCCCATTACCCATTCCCCATTACCAATGCTCTTGTGAGGTGCCGTCGTGCCGGACCCAAAGCTCACTGTCACGATCGACGTTTTCAGCGGACGGCCGAACCCGGTGGTGGAATTCACCGGCCGCAAGCTTCAGGATGCGTTGAAGCGTCTGGATCCAGGCGCGCGAGCGAAGCCGCGCGAAGCGGGTCTGCCGCGCATCCCGACGCTCGGCTATCGCGGACTCGAAGTGCAGCTGTCCGGCGGCGCGAAGGTGCGGGGTCTGCCGCGCAGCTTCCGCGTCGCCGACGCACTCGCCATCGGCCCCGACTTCGCCGTCGCGCTCGGCGACGAGGGGTTCGAGGACTTCATCTGCGGCACCAGGCTCCCGGACATCCCGCCGCTCAAGCCGCGGCTCGATGAGTACCGGGACCTGATCGACTTCTGGCGTCGCAAGCACTGGCCGGGCGAAATCATCTGGCCGCATCGCCGCCGCTGCCGGTGCGCGCCGCTGTACGAGCCCTCCGTCTGGAACGTGTCGCCGATCCAGGGCGCCAACAACTGCTACAACTACGGCACGAACTACCGCACGGACACGTATGCGCAGCCGGGCATGGGTGCGACCGGCGTCTTCAACCACGTCATGACCTGTGCCGCCGTGCGTCCGCTCGCGGTGCAGGACGGACTCGAGGACGCACCGGGCGCCGATAACAAATGTCCCGGCGAAGGCCACCTGGTCGCGCTGGTCGTGTCGCCCAACTACGACTATCACTGGTACCGCAAGGGGCGGAACGGCCTGTGGTCGCACAAGATGGGCGGCACGCCTGCGACCAATCTCGACAACAGCAACAATCTGATCACCGATCCGCGGACGGCCAATCGCGGCAGCTACACGGATTTCTGCACCTTCATGATCGTGAAACACGGACACTTCAAGCTGAAGGGACCGTTTTAGCCCGTGAGCGCGTCCGCGCGCGCGTTTCTCTACTCCGGACTGCCTGATCCCGAGTGGATGGTGCCCGGGGATCGTCTCGAGGTGTTGCTGGCGATGTGGGACGCGCTCGAGCGAACGTCTCTGCCGCCGCGCTCGACGCCAACGCTTGGATACCGGGGTGTGGAGCTGCGTCTCGAGGACGGCGTGACGTTCACGGCTGCGGATGCTGTGGTTACCCGATCAGAACAGGGGAGCGGAGAAGCGCGGCTCGATTCCGCACGCAGTTTCGAGAGCGCGGTGCTTGCGACCGCCCCGCCGGGCGCCATTCCGAGCGGGCTAGTGAAAAAGCCAGCAACCTGAAATCAATTACCCATTACCCATTACCCATGTTCTTCACGTCTGCTTCGGCCGCGATGAATCCGAACGACGGCCAGTCAGGTCCCGCAAGAATCTGATCCCGGATCTTCTTCGCCTCGGGCTGGCGGCCTTCGACCAGATGCCACGCGCTGACGCCGTATCGCGCGGCCGATCCCGCCGCGCCCTCGGCCGCGGCTGACAGGACCTGCGCCGGCGTGCGTTCGCCCTTGTACATGAGCAGGAGCGCGTGATAGCTGCCGTTTTCGATGACGTCGAGATCGGCGCGGATCGGATCGAGCACCGCCTTCGCGTCGCTCGCGCGGTTGGCGCGCCGCAGCGAGAGGTACAGCCAGTGGCTGGCGGCGACGAGATTGTCCGGATTCTTGCCGGCGTCGCGCGCGCGGCGCCAGTCGTCGGCCGCCGCGGCGAAATCCGCTTTCAGGTATCGCGCGAGCGCCAGGTGGTACCAGATGTTCGAGTGCAGCGTAGACGTGGGAATCCCGCGCGCGTTGGGTTGTCCGTCCGGCTCGACTTCGTCCGGCTGTCCTTTGATCAGCTCAGCCGCACGATCGAGATCCTCCTGCGCCCGAAGCAGATTGCGGATGGTGATGAAGCGATGGCCGCGATGCCGGTACAGCCGCGGGTCGGTCGGGTAGAGCCGCATGCCGCCGCTGAAGACCTCGATGGCTTCCTGAAACTTGCCAAGGTACGCCGTGCGGCGGCCGAGCCAGATGATGTTCTCCGCGCTCGGCTCGCGACTCGCCAGGTCGAACGCGGCCTTGGCCTCGGCCTCCATCTTCGCGCGAGTGGCCTCGGGAACCGGCGGCCTGTAAAGCGGCTTGCCGAGGAGCGACATCGCCTCGGGCTTGTCGGCGGACTGCTGCGCGCGCGGCATGCGGTCATTCTAAGACCTCGGGTTCCGTTTCACGTTTCTTGTCAAACGGAACCCGAGGTCTTTTTGACAATATAGCCACTGTGGATATAGTTGTCGTATGGGCGAGATCGACGACCTCCTCCCGCTCCCAAGTGCCACGTTCCACATTCTGATCGCGCTCGCCGACGGCGACCGCCACGGCTACGCGATCATCCAGGACGTCGAGGCGCGCACCGGTGGAGAGCTGAAGCTGAGCGCCGGCACGCTGTATCGATCCATCCAGCGCATGCTCGAGCAGGGACTCCTCGTCGAAACGCGCGATCGTCCCGCCCCGGAAGACGACGACGAGCGCCGGCGCTATTACCGGATTACGCCGCTCGGAACCGCTGTGGCAAAAGCCGAAGCGCGCCGGCTTACGGATCTTGTTCGAATGGCGCGGGCGGCCGGGTTCGCGCCGCGGCGCGCCTGACATGCGTCTCTACAACCTCCTGCTCTACTTGTATCCCGCCGCATTCAGGAACGAATACGGCGAGGAGATGCGTCCGCTCTTCGCATGGCGGCGCCGCCAGGCCAGGGGCTTCGGCGTGCTGACGCTCTGGCTGAGCACGATCGGCGAAGTCATGGGCAATGCGTGGCTCGTGCATCTCGATCTCTTGAAGCAGGACCTTGCCTTCACCGCGCGCGTGCTGCGGGGCTCGCCCGGCTTCGCGGTCACCGCCATCCTCATCGTCGCGCTCGGCATCGGCGCGGCCACGGCGGCGTTCTCGGTCACGGATTTCGTGCTGATTCGGCCGTTGCCGTTTCCAGAGCCCGGACGTCTGGTCAAGCTGTGGGAAACGACGCCGGGCTACCCGCGCATGGAGCTGTCGCCGCCGAACTATCGCGACTGGAAAGCTGCCGCGAAGTCTTTCACGTCGACCGGCGCGTACACGTTCAACGACGTGACGATGACGGGCACCGGCGAGGCTCAACGGCTGACCGGCACATCCGTCAGCGCCGATCTGTTTCCGACCCTTGGTGTGGCGCCGGCGATTGGGCGCTCGTTCACCGGCGACGACGACCGTCAGGGCGCACCCGGAACCGTGATTCTCGCCTTCGGTTTCTGGCAGAGTCAGTTCGCGGCCGACTCGACCGTCCTTGGCCGGATCCTGATGCTGGACGGCGCGCCGTACACCGTCATCGGCGTGATGCCGCGCGGGTTTCATTTTCCCGCGAGCGACGTGCAGGTCTGGACGACGAATCGCTACGGTCCCGGCAACTACGCGGACAGCGAGCGGGCCGACAACTACCTGGAGTCGGTGGGGCGCCTGCGGGACGGCGTGACGCTCGAACAAGCGCAGACCGAACTCGACGCGATCGCCGCGCGATTTGAGCGGCAGTATCCCAAAGAGAACAAGGGCACGGGCGCCGTGGTCGACTCGCTCGGCGAGGAGATCTCCGAGCGTTCGCGATTGCTGCTGCTGGCGCTGTCGGGCGCCGCGGCATGCGTCCTCCTGATCGCGTGCGCGAACCTGGCAAACCTGCTGCTTGCGCGCGCCCTCGGCCGGCGACGCGAACTTGCCGTCCGCGCCGCGATGGGTGCAGGACGTGAGCGCCTCGTCCGGCAGCTGATGACCGAGAGCGTGGTTCTGGCCACGATCGGCGGTGCGCTCGGGGTCGGCATCGCCGCGATCTCGGTGCCGCTCTTCGCGCAGCTCGTGCCCACCACTCTGCCGATTGCCGGATCACCATCGGTGGATCTCCGTGTGCTGGTCTTCGCCGTGGTGGTGACGGCAGTGACAGCCCTGGCGTTTGGTCTGGCACCGGTGCTTCGCGCCAGCGGCGGTCCCGATCTCGACGGCCTTCGTGAAGGCGTGCGTTCGGGTGGCGGACAGAAAGAGCGTCTGCGCTCCGCGCTCGTCGTCGCCGAGATCGCGGCGTCTGTGGCGCTCCTCGTGTCCGCCGGCCTCCTCATCCGGGCCCTTTACACGGTTCGAGGCATCGATCCGGGTTTCAATCCGGATGGCGTGCTGACCTTGCGGACCGAGCTGCCGATGCCAGAGTACCGAACGGTGGCTGCGCGTGATGCGTTCTACACGCGCGTGCGCCGCGAGGTCGAGGCGCTGCCGGGCGTCATGTCGGCCGCATTCATCAGCTACCTGCCCATCTCGTCGTTCCGCGGCGGCATCTGGCCGGTGTCGGTCAAGGGTCAGGTCGACCTGGGGATTCGCAGCGCCAACGACGTCGCGAGCCTTCGGTTCGTCACACCGGGCTACTTCAAGACGATGGGGATTCCGGTGAAGCGCGGCCGGGATATCAGCGACGCCGACACGCGGGATCGTCAATTGGTGGCGATCGTCAGCGAGTCGCTCGTCACACGGTACTGGCCGGACGAAGATCCGATCGGACGTCACATCAACTTCGCCTTCGCCGACCGCGAAGTCATCGGGGTTGTCGGCGATGTCAGGTTCCGCGGTCTCGAGCGCGCGAGCGAGCCTCAGGTGTACCTTTCGTCGGCGCAAGTGAATGACGGCGAGATTCTCTTCTACGCTCCGCACGCGCTCGCCATCCGCACGGCGGGCTTACCATCGGATTTGGTGCCGGCCGTGCGCGAGGTCATTCGTCACGCCGAGCCGAAGCTGCCGATCTTCGAGGTCCAGACGCTCGACGACATGGTGAACCACGAGACCGCGTCGCGCGTCGTCCAGGTGCGGGTGCTGGTCGCATTTGCGGCGATCGCATTCGCGCTGGCCGCGGTAGGCATCCACGGACTGCTGTCGTTTGCCGTCTCGCAGCGCGTGCCGGAGATCGGCGTTCGCCGCGCGCTGGGCGCGCAGTGGAGTGACGTGCTGAGGATGGTGCTTTTGCGCGCCCTGGTGCTGGCGGTCGCCGGGGTCGTGCCGGGTGTGCTGGTCGCCTACCTTGCCGGGCGCGGCATGGCGGCGCTCCTCGCGGGCGTCGCCCCCGCGGATATGCTCACGCTCGCGAGCGCGGCCGGTCTATCGCTGGTCATGACCCTGCTCGGGGCCCTCGCGCCGACGCTGCGCGCGCTGCGGGTCGATCCCGTCAGGGCGTTGAGAGGCGAATAAGGAAAACATCTCGGGTTTCGTTTTACGATTCGTGTAAAACGGTACCCGAGGTCTTCATGTACACCGCCTCCGCCGAGTACTACGACCTGATCTACTCGACATTCAAAGACTACGCGGCGGAGGTCGTACAGCTCACGCATCTGATCCGGCGGATCAACCCCGCCGCGACATCAGTCCTCGACGTCGCGTGCGGCACCGGCGAGCACATGCGGCGGCTCACGGGCCAGGGATTTCGCGTGGACGGACTCGACCTCGATCCGGCGTTCCTGGCAATCGCTCGCCGCAAGAATCCCGACGGCCGCTTCTTCGAAGCCGACATGAGCGACTTCCATCTGCCGCATCGGTACGACGCCGTGCTCTGCCTCTTCAGTTCCATCGGATACATGAAGACGGTCGATCGCGTCACCGGGGCGCTGCGCTGTTTCCGCGAGCATCTCGCGCCCGGCGGCGTGGTCGTCGTGGAGCCCTGGTTCCCGCCCGGCGGCCTGGATGCCACGCGCGTCACCACGAACATCGGCGAGGCGAACGGCGTTCGCGTGTCCAGAACGGCCCGGGCCGAGATCGTCGGCCGGCTGTCGCGCCTCTTCTTCGACTACGAGATTACCGACGCCGGCGGCACTCGTCACGCGAGTGAAATTCACGAGCTCGGCCAGTTCACGACCGAGGAGCAGCTGGAGGCATTTCACCAGGCGGGGTTCGACGTCGAGCACGATCCGAAAGGTCTGATGGACCGCGGGTTGTTCGTCGCGAAGCCTCGCCAGGGCGCGTTTCGCGACGTCACCGAGTGAGCGTATTGATGTAGTCGTCGACGCTGCGAGGCGTCAGGCCAAACCGCTCGGCCGTCTTCCGCCATTCAGGAAAGGGTGCCGAGTTCGTCGCCGAATAGAGCCCGAGCGAGATCAGCCTCGCGGCCACCTCGTTGAATGGCTTGATGACGGGCGCGAGCACCTTCATCACCGGCACGGGAATGTGCCGCCGCTTCGACGGGACGCCGAGCTGATGCTCGACGAGCGTCGCGAGATCGTTGAACGAGACGTTGGACGGGCCGCCGAACTCGATCACCTCGTTCACGATGTCGACGCGGGCGAGGACTCTGACCGCGAAGTCCGCCACGTCGGCGACCGCGACGTAGTTGGCGACCGCCGTGCCGTCCCCGAAGATCTGCGTGACGCCCTTCTTGCGGATGCCGTCCGCGAGCACTTGATCGATCCAGACGTCCATGAACGCCGTCGGCTGCAGGATCACGTACGGCACCTGGCTCCGCCGGATCGCGTCCTGGATGTGCCACTTCAACCTGAAGATGTCGACCGGCGCGTCCGGCGTCGCGCCGCGATACGAGACGTACACGAGCCGGCGCACACCGGTGTTCCGCGCGGCGGCGCAGAGATTCTGATACGCCGTCAGATCGACGCGGCCCGGGCTCGTCGGGCCCTTGCCCATGTTGTTGTTCGCCGTCGCGATGATTTGCGCGACCCCGCGGCAGGTCTCCGTCAGTTTCGTCAGGTCCAGCAAATCCACGGGCGCCGTCTCGGCACCGAGACGGCCGAGCGATTCGAGTTTCTGGGCGTTGCGCGCCAGCGCCCGCACCGGCACGCCGCTCTTGAGCAGCTTGCCGGCGATCACGCTCCCGAGCTGACCGGTGGCGCCGACGACGAGGATTCGAGATTCCGCCATGAAAGACTGCGCCGCCACGCAGCAGAGGGATCGCGCAGCGGCGCAGTGTCCGCCAGGAGGAGTCTACCCGGTCGTCACGCGAGTGACTACCCGCGGGTCACCTATTTCGACCTGGTCGCGGCAGCGACCATCGTCCGTTCCTGTGCGCGAGCCTTTTCCAGAGCCTGGTCGATGCTGAAGCTGGCTGGCTTCTGACGCGGCGGGAATTCCTCGAAGGTCTTGAGGAACCCCGCGACGATCGCCTGGGCTGGTACGAGCAGGAAGGCGCGGTCGGCCATCCATTTGTCGTAGAACACGGAGCCGTCTTCGTCGCCCCGCTCGAACGGATCGCTCCTGAGGTTGTAGATCTTCGGAGCACGCAGCGACACCATCGGCTCCCGCCAGACGTTCAGCCCATGGGCCCGCTGTTCCACGAACGTCACCTTCCAATTGGCGACGCGCAACGCCATCAGGTCGCCGTCGTCGCTCCAGTACAGGAATCCCTGGCGAGGATTCTGTTTGACCTCTCCTTTGAGGAACGGCAGGAGGTTGAAGCCGTCGATGTGGACCTTGAACGTCTTGCTTCCCGACTTATAGCCCTTCTTCAGCTTGGCGACGGCGTCCGGCTCGCCGGCCGCGGCCGCCAGCGTCGGCAGCATGTCGGTGTGCGAGAACATCTCGTTTGACACCGTGCCAGCTTTGATCACGCCTGGCCAGCGAATCGCACACGGGACACGCCAGCCGCCTTCGAAGTTCGTGTCCTTCTCGCCGCGGAATGGCGTCGTGCCGCCGTCCGGCCAGCTCATGACCTCGGCGCCGTTGTCGGTCGAGTACATCACGATGGTGTTGTCGGCGATGCCCAGCTGATCGAGCTTCTCGAGCAGCTTGCCGACGTGACCGTCGTGCTCGACCATGCCGTCGGGATAGATGCCCAGGCCGGTCTTGCCCTCCGACTCTTTCTTCAAATGCGTGAAGATGTGCATCCGCGTCGAGTTCCACCAGACGAAGAACGGCTTGTCGTCCTTGACGGCCTTGTCGATGAACTTGAGGCTCGCATCGAGGAATTCTTCGTCGACCGTCTCCATGCGCTTGAGGTTGAGCGGTCCGGTGTTCTCGATCTTCTGCGTGCCATCCGGGTTCGCCCAGGTGTGCAGCACGCCCCGTGGTCCGTACTTTTTCTTGAACTCGGGATCCTTCGGATAGTCCGGACATTCCGGCTCCTGCTCCGCGTTCAGGTGATAGAGGTTCCCGAAGAACTCGTCGAATCCGTGCGCCGTCGGCAGGAACTCGTCGCGATCGCCCAGGTGGTTCTTGCCGAACTGCCCGCAGACGTAGCCCAGCGGTTTCAGGACGTCGGCGATCGTCGGATCATCGGGTTGCAGGCCGAGATCGGCGCCGGGAAGCCCAACCTTGGTCAGGCCCGTGCGAATCGGCGACTGGCCGGTGATGAACGCCGCGCGGCCGGCCGTGCAGCTCTGCTGCCCGTACCAGTCGGTGAAATTGCAGCCCTCCCTGGCGATGCGGTCGATGTTGGGGGTGCGATAGCCCATGATGCCGTTGTTGTTGAAGCTGACATTGAACCAGCCGATGTCGTCCCCCCAGATGATCAGAATGTTTGGTTTTTTCGTCGCCATAGTCGCTCCACTCCTAACTCACGCGTTGTGACGCACACCGCTATCCACGGAGAATCGTGTTCAACCCACGCCCGGTCGTGGCGCGACGACCCGGGCCGTCCTGTTGTCCGCGGAAATCCGGCGGCGTTGTATCGTTCGCATCTGGCGAGCGCACAACGCGTACCTGCGGCGGCGACGGACCGGCAATTGCTTGCCCCCGGTGTCCGGATAGACCGATGCGACCTTCTATCGCGAAGAGAATCACCGGCGTTCTTGCCGTAGCCGGCGGCCTACCGCTCACGTTCGGCGTGGCGCCCGCCTCCGCGCAACTAAACACGCAGCACATCAAGGGGCTGGTGGGACTGAAGGGCGGATCGATGCCGCCGCCGCACTGGTATGTGATCGCGCCCCTCGTCTACCTGTACAACACCGACACGGTCCAACGTGACGACGGCACGAAGCTTCCGCTCAACGTGAGCATCAACAGCACGGCGGTTGCCGGCGGCGTCAGCTACGTCTCGTCGAGAAAGATCCTCGGTGGCTTCTACAACTTCCAGCTCCTGTTCCCCGCCGGGATCAACAACCGCCTTCAGGGAACGGAGATCGACCAGAGCACCGGGTTCGGCATCACCGACTCGGCCGTCGTGCCGTTCGGTCTCGGCTGGCACTTCAAGCGGGCCGACGCGATCGCGAACTACGCGATCTTCCTCCCGACCGGCCGGTACGAGGACGGCGCCAGCGACAACACCGGGTTCGGCATGTGGGGACACGAGATCGCGTTCGGGACGACGGTGTATCTGAATGAGTCGAAGCAGTACCACGCGGCGTCGGTCGTCAGCTTTGATTTCCAGACGAAGAAGGAAGACAGCGAGACGAAAGTCGGCAATGCGATGAACCTCGAAGGCGGCTTTGGCGGCGACTTCATGAAAGGCGGCATCACCGCAGGGCTGGCGTACTACGCGTCATTCAAGCTGACCGACGATGAGATCGCGGGGCTGCCGGGGATTCTGATCCGCGGCAAGAACAAGGTGTTCGCGCTCGGCCCCGAGGTGACGATCGCGCTGGCGTCGAAAAGCAAAGTGTACGGCTTTCTCAAACTGAACTACGAGTGGGAGGTCTACGCGCGCACGACGACGCAGGGCAGCGAGTTTTCGATCATGCTGACGTTTCCGATCGGGCCATTTCCAATTCCGACGAAGTGAACGATCAATCGATTCCAAATTTCGAATTTCACGTACTGTTCTGTAAGTCGCGCGACACCGCACTTTAGAACGATTGACACGTCGCGAGAGTGATGCTTCCATCAAGTAAATGCCTATAGCTGCGTACGCAGGAATCGCGGGCCCGGCTCTCTTCACGCTCGTCGTCCTTCTGCTCGGCTGGCTGCAGCCCGACTATCACCCGTGGGTCCAGTCCGTCGACGCCATTTCAGTCGGACGAATGGGTACGTTCATGGACGTGACGCTCTTCGTGTTCGGAATCCTGATGGGCGTGTTCACGGTTGCGCTGTATCGCGGCGTGCGTCCGGGCCCCGGCAGCCTCACGGGCCTCGCCGCCCAGATGCTGAGTTCGGTTGGTATCGTGCTCACCGGCATGTTTCCGATGACGACCGACGTCAACGGGACAATCGTCCAGACCACCTATCACTCGCTCGCGTCGATGCTGGCGTATCTCGGCGCGGCGATCGGGTTCATCTCGCTGTCCCGGCTGCTGGCGCTCGACCCGCCCTGGAAGGGGCTCGCGGTGCTCACGCGGAAATCGGGCCTGGCGATGCTGTGGATGTTTCCTGCCATCCTGGGCACCATGCCCGTCTGGTCGCCGTTTCACGCCGGCGTCGGCGTGCTGCAGCGGATCGCGCTCATCGTCTGGTTTACCTGCTCGATCATGCTGTCCCTGAAGCTGCGCAAGGTGCTCGAGGAGCTGGAATTCGACCGCGAGGACGATCGCGATCTCGTCCTCAGCTAGGCTTCTCCTATAATCCGCGCGGTGTCCCTCCAGGCAGGAGCCCGCATCGGTCCGTACGAGGTCGTCGGTGATCTGAAACTTGAGCCGCTCGGTCATGTTGTCGAACCTCACGCCGAAGTCCCTTGATTCGACGGACACCACGCGTTCCTGCAGCGTCATCGATCCACCGCGGCCGAAGTAGATCGCGAGCACGGCGTCGTCGCCCATCTGGAGCGGCAGGTTCGACACCAGACGGCAGCCGCCGAGGTTCAGATTCAGCACCTGGGCCAGGCCCGCCTTGGTGCGCGAAACTGGACGGCAGAGAATGCACAGATTTCGTTCGGCGGTCACCGAACGGATGTCGAGAATTCTGGGGCTGCTCCGACTTATCCATGAACGCGCCGGAGAAGGCGCCGTTTCCAGGGGTGCCCGCAGGGGCGAAGCCCCTCGGATCTTTCAAAGGAGCCGGGACATGAAGTACATGCTGATGATGAATGCGAAGGGTGGAGCGGCCTACGAGATCATGAAATGGCCGAAGCAGGACATCCAGGCGCACATCAAGTTCATGGTGGATTTCAGCAAGAAGCTCGGTCAATCGGGCGAGCTGGTGTCCGCGGAGGGCCTGGCCGGTCCCGATCAGGCCAAGTTGATCCGCGCCAGTAAGAACGGCGCGCCGGTCACGGACGGCGTCTTTCCCGAGTCCAAGGAATTTCTCGCCGGCTACTGGATCGTGGACGTCGAGAGCCCGGAACGCGCCTATCAGATCGCCGCGCAGGCGTCCGCGGCGCCCGGTCCGGGCGGCGCCCCGCTGAACATGCCCATTGAAGTCCGGCAGGTGATGAGCGGCCCGCCCGAAGAATTTCAGTGACGCACGCCGCGCCGGATGTCGGTACCGATCAACTGCTGCGCGAACTTGCGCCGCAGGTGCTGGGCGCCGTCATCCGGCGGTTCGGCGATTTCTCCGCCGCCGAAGACGCCGTTCAGGAGGCGATGATCGCGGCATCCGTCCAGTGGCCGCGCGACGGCGTGCCCGACAACCCGCGCGGCTGGCTGATCAGCGTCGCCTCGCGCCGCATGATCGATTACCTGCGGAGCGAGTTCGCGCGCCGGCAGCGCGAGTCGCTCGTCGCGGCCGAGCTCGATCCTGTTGCGCCGTCGACTTCAGATGAACCCGAGATGGATCAGGATGACACGCTGATTCTCCTGTTCATGTGTTGCCATCCCGCCCTCACCCCATCGTCGGCGATCGCGCTGACGCTGCGCGCTGTCGGCGGCCTGACGACCGCCGAAATCGCCAACGCGTTTCTCGTGCCCGAGGCGACGATGGCGCAGCGGATCAGCCGCGCCAAGCAGACGATCAAGGCATCCGGCGAGCCCTTTCGCGCGCCGACCGATCGCGATCGCGCCGAACGGCTGAGCGCGGTCCTGCACGTGCTGTATCTCATCTTCAACGAGGGGTACTCGAGCAGCGTCGGCCCCGATTTGCAGCGCCGGGATCTGGCGAGCGAAGCGATCAGGCTGACGCGCGCGGTGCACGAGCTGCTGCCTGAAGCCGCAGAGGCGGCAGGACTGCTCGCGCTGATGCTGCTGACCGACGCGCGTCGGGCCGCCCGGACCGGTCCCGCCGGCGAGTTGATTCCGCTCATGGACCAGGATCGAACGCGATGGGACCAGCGCGAGATCGCCGAGGGCATCGCGCTGATCTCCGCGACGCTGCCGAAGGGATCGATCGGATCGTACCAGCTGCAGGCCGCCATCGCCGCGGTGCACGACGAAGCGGCGCGGCCGGAAGACACAGACTGGCCGCAGATCCTCGCGCTCTACACCGTCCTCGATCGTCTCTCCGACAATCCGATGGTGAAGCTCAACACAGCGATAGCGACGGCGATGGTGCACGGCCCGGCGGCGGGCCTGGAGCTTCTCGCGGCGCTCGACCGTGACAAGCGGGTGGCCGGGCACCATCGCCTCGACTCGGTCCGCGCGCACCTGCTCGAACTTGCGGGCGATCGCGGGGCAGCCGTCCATCATTACCGGACAGCAGCAGGAAAGACGACCAGCATTCCGGAGCGCAATTACCTGATGACACAGGCGGCGAGGCTGGGCGAGAGCATCACGGATGGAAATAAGATGTAGCGCCGAATGTCCGCCACCGCCGTGACGACCGCTCAGGCGCTCGCTCGCACGCTCCGCGCTGCCGGAATCACAAGGATGTTCGGTCTTCCCGGCGGCGAGATTCTCGAGTTCATCCACGCGGCCAAGGCCGAGGGGATCGACTTTCTGCTGACCCGGCACGAGGCGGCCGCGGCCTTCATCGCGGATGTCAGTGGTCAGATCGCGAGACGGCCCGCCGTGTGTGTCTCGACATTGGGACCGGGCGCCGTGAACATGACGCTCGGCGTGGCAAATGCATTCCTCGACAGATCGCCCGTCGTCGCCATCACCGCATCGACGTCGAAAGCGGCCGAGCCGTACGCCACGCATCAGAACCTGGACCTGAACGCCGTCTATCGTCCCTTCACCAAGATGTCGTTGACGCTCGACGGCGTCGACACCGCCGCGAAGGTTCGCCTGGCGCTGCGATCCGCCATGCAGCCGCGCATGGGTCCGGTGCACCTTGCCCTGCCCAGCGATGTCGCTCGCGCCGTCGAGCAGCAGACCGGCGATTCCGAATCGATCGCGATCGATCCCATGCCGCCGGGCCGGGCATCCGCGCAGGATCTCGCGCGGGTGGGCGCGGCGCTCGACAGCGCGAGGCGGCCGATCGTCATCCTCGGGCTGGATCTCAACCCGCACGAGGACGCGGCAAGTGTTCGTGAGTTCGTCGAATGGCTGGGCGCACCGGTGTTCGTCACCCCGAAGGCGAAGGGCCTGATCGCCGAAGACCATTCGCTCTTCCATGGGGTCTGCGCCGGCGTCGCGGGCGATGGGGCGATCGTGGATCTCTTTGGCCGCGCAGACCTGCTCCTCGGCGTGGGATTCGATCCAGTCGAGTCGGACAAGCTCTGGCATCAGACGATGCGCCTGGCGTCGATCGGGCCGGTGTCGATCGCGAGCGGCGAATACCGGCCGTACGCGGAAGCAGTCGGCGATGTTGCTGCCTCGCTTCAGGCGCTGCGCGCGGGCCGGCGGCCTTCGTGTGAGTGGACCTCGCCTGACCTGAGACAGTTTCGTGACGACCTGCTGGGCGTGCTGAAGCCGGCGGCGCGGCCCGCGGCGCTGTCGGCGTACGAGCTCACCCGGCGGCTGCGCGAGCTGATGCCGCGGGACACGATCTTCACGACCGACGTCGGCGCGATCAAATCAGTTACCAGCCAGGTGTGGACGACGTACGAGCCATTGACGTTCTTCGAGTCGAACGGACTGTCGTCGATGAGCTACAGCCTGCCGGCGGCGATGGCCGCGCGGCTGGCGCATCCGGATCGTCCGGTGCTTTGCACGATCGGCGACGGCGGACTCGGGATGACGTGCGCCGAGATCGAGACGTGCGTCCGCGAGCGGCTGCACTTCATCACCGTGGTCTTCAACGACAGCAGTCTCAGCCTGATCCACGTGGCGCAGCAGAATCGCGGGCATGCGCCATATGGCGTCGATCATGGCGCCGTCGACTTCGCGGCGGTTGCCGCTGGATTTGGCGCCTGGGTCAGACGGGCGCGGACGATGGCGGAGCTGGAGTCGGCGGTCCGGGAGGGGCTCACGGTAGACCGTCCGGTCCTGATTGACGCGTTCGTCGACCCGGCCGAGTACCGCGTTCAGAATTCAGCCTTCAGACCTCGTCTTTGACACCCGTGAAACCGGCGGGCCCTTCCCTGCGTCAAATTACCTTCAAGAATGAATATGAGGCGAAATCGAAGCCAACGGCCCAGCGCGTCCGATATCGACCGGAACCTTCCGCTCCGCCCGACGGCGTGCGCGGTTCTCGCGGCGCTCGCGGACGGTCCGCGGCCGGGTATCGACATTCTCGAGGCCGTGAACGCGACGGTGTCCGGCCGGCCGCTCCTCGGTCCCGGCACGCTTTATCGCCTGCTTCGTGAGCTGCGGCAGGAGGAGTTGATCGCGCGGACGGACGCGCACCCGGATCCCGGCGACGATCGCCAGGTCCACCACGTGTTGACTCCGCTCGGCCGCGCGGTGCTTCAGGCGGAGCTCGCGCGTCTGCGGCGCACGCTCGATCTGGCCGCCCGCGTCCGGCCGGCCGGCGGACGGTAGCTGTGATGTCGGCGGAGCGCGTCTATCGGCGTCTTCTCGTCGTCCTGCCGTCCGATTTTCGCGACGAAGCGGCAGACGAGCTGCTCGACACGTTCCGCCGGTCGCACGCGCGTGTCGCGTCGAGGGGCCTGGCGGCGCGCGCCGGGTTCTGGTGCCGCATCGTGGCGGATCTCGTGGTGACGTCGGGCGCCGAGCGGATGCAGCAGGCCGGCCGCGATCCGATCACCTTTTCTCGCGGGGCCGGCCGTGGACTGCTGCTGGCGGCGATCGGCAGCGTGATTGGTCTGGCGGCGGCGCTCGGGATCATGCGGACGATCTCGGGTCTGCTCGTCGGTGTGAAGGCCAGCGATCCCCCGACCTTTGTCGCGATTACGGTCCTCTTCCTCGCCGTGTCAGCCATCGCGTGCGGTCTGCCGGCGTACCGCGCGTCGAGGCTCGATCCCACGGCGGCGCTGCGGGCGGAGTGACGGTGACATTACTCCCGGCTGCTTTGCTCTGAAGCCGATACGAGCCTTCGGCACAATCACGACGGCCGGTGATCCGCGCGTCGAGATAGTGCGGTGACGCGACGACAGGTCCCGGCGATATCATCCGACCCGTGCAAATCGTCTTTGCGAGCACGACAGAACTGGCCGCCGCGATCCGGCACAAGCAGGTGTCGGCCGTCGAGGTGCTCGACGCGCATCTGCGGCAGATCGACAGGCACAACTCCGCGTTGAACGCCGTCGTGACCATGGACGTCGAGCGCGCGCGCAAACGCGCAAAAGACGCGGACAGAGCCCTGGCGCAAAAGAAATTGTGGGGACCCCTCCACGGCGTACCCTTCACGCTCAAGGATGCGTTCGCCACGGCCGGCGTGCGGACGACGGTCGGCTTTCAGCCGCTTGCCGATCACGTGCCCCGGGACGACAGCACGGTCGCGGCGCGCCTGAAGGACGCCGGCGCCATTCTGATGGGGAAGACCAACGTCGCCGAGCTGCTGGGCGACTTTCAGACCTCGAATCCGATCTTCGGACGCACCAACAATCCGTGGAACCTCGAGCGGACGCCGGGCGGATCGAGCGGC
>JBLNGH010000470.1:0-12351 GCA_050264575.1 Acidobacteriota bacterium
ATTCGCGAACTTCCGGATGATTGGCGGACAGGTCACGATCGTGAACAAGGCGACCACGACGTCACCGATCGCGGATTTCCGGAACGGCGATCACGTTCAGGTCGGGCTCCGCGATGACGCGGGCAATACCGAGCTCATCAACGAGGGAGCGGCGCCGTTCTTCCGCGTCGAGGCGAACTCAGCGTTTTTCTTCCTGCAGAACTGCATCTTTGGCGTGAACGTCAACTCGCTTCATCCGTTGATCCGATATGTCATTCCAGCAGGTACGCCCCAGCCGAGGCCGCTGTTTTTGAACCTGCTCGGCCAGAACCAAACCGGCAACAATGTCGTCGAGGCGAGCCCCGGCGCGGCGATCGTGTTTGGCGCACTCAGTCCCGCCGCCCAGGTGGGCGCGGACCAGAGCCAGATTACGAACTCCGGCGGCATCGTGCGGTTCGGACCGGTCGGGCGAATTCAGCGGCAGGTGCTGCCGCTCGCTCCGGCTGCCGCCGCAACCGCACCGTTGTTGCCGAAGGTCAGCGAACAGTTTTTCACCCTGCCGAACGTGATTCTCCGCTGCGACGGCCGGCCTCCCGGGTTCGTGCAGCCGCTTCCCCGCATTGACGGCGGATTCACGATGGGCGCCGCGGGTCTCGTTGCCGTGTACACCGGCGGTCAGGAAGTCATCGTGGCCGAGCTGGAAGGCGGTCCACGGTTGAGGGTCACGCCAGCACAGGGTGACAAGATCGACGGCGTCCCCGACGCTGAGGTGCGCATTGCGCCACACGGGTCGCGGACGTTCATCAGCGACGGCGTCGACAACTGGATCACGATCTCCGTGGTTTCCTAGCTCATCGCGACGCGCCCGGCTTGGCGGCTTCGACCATGTACCGCGTCTGCATGCCCGCCATCAGATGGTTGATCACGTGGCAGTGGAACAGCCACGTGCCCGGATTGTCCGGCACCATATCGGCCACCACCATCCCCATCGTCGTGAGGCTGGTGACGTCCGTGCGCATGTGATTGATCACGACGGTATTGCCATGCCAGTGCGGCGCGTGAACTTCGAAGTTCGTCGTGCCCATGAGGTACCAACGCACCCGCTCTCCCATGTTGACCGTGAGCGGCGGCGTGTTGCCGAACAGGAAGCCGTTCATCGATTCCTTGAAGTTGCTGAGGCAGAACAACTCGAGGAAATTGCACGGCAGATGCGGATGCTCCGCCGGCGGATGGCCGTACTTCTTCCTGAGGCTGGCGGGATTTGCTCCATGGTCGTCCATGTTCTGGTCGAACAGCCAGCTCATGTTCTCGTCCATTTCGGCGAACGCGACGATGAGCTCGCGATCGACGTCGACGGGCGCACCATCCGGTCTGGCTTTGCCGCGTCCGGTGACGATCATCGGCCCGATGAGACCGGTGTTGATGTCCGACTCTTCGCTGACGTGCGAGTGGTACATCCAGAATGCGGTGCTGCCTTCGTGCTCTGTCGGTCCGGCGCGCTCGGGGACCGGCCATTCATACGTATGTTGGCTGCCCGGCGGCACGCCGTCATCGGCGCGATCGGTCGTGCCCGTCCCGTCGTTGTACGGCGCGCCTTCCGAGTTCTTCTTGTAAGACACGCCGTGCGGATGGAGACTGACGGGACGACGGGTGTTGTTCTTGAGAATGACGTGAATGGTGTCGCCGACTTCCGCGCGCAGCAGCGGACCCAGGAATCCGAGGTGCTCCCACTCCGGCGCGCGCGGCTTCAACGTCTTGAAACTGCCGTCCGTGTATTCGCGGAACAAGGCCTTCTTGTAAACACGGCCAAGCTGCTCAGGCGCGCCAGTGGTCCAGAGGCCCGAGATGGGGCTGAACGGCGCGCCCGTGACCTGATCCTTGCCGCTCGGCGCATAATCCCACGCGAGTTCGTCGGCGGCGACGTAGTACGTGCGCACTCTTGACACCGGTGTCTGACTCTCGACGGGCGCACATGCGGGTACAAGGATTCCAGCAAACACGATCGTGGCGTAGAGGGGAGCGATTCGACGCATCAGTCAACTCCTGGTTTGGTTCGGGATGGCGAAGTGTAGCGCCGAATGCCGTCGTGCGCGCGTCGCGCCGGTCGTCTTGCGTTCCGGGAACCGCACGACTGCGTTTGGCGACGGCCGTCCGAACACCCCAGATCCGAGGAATTCCGGGAGTCGCCACTTCTGCCCGCTGATCAGAGCGTCGATCGACGCAAATTCGCCGAGGTACGTGAATCCGTTGGACACGAAGGGCTTTCCTTCCGCCGCGAGGAGCGAGTTCCGGTCCGCCAGGTGGAAGTGGAGATGCGGTCCGATTGAAGTGCTACCGGACGATCCGAGCCTGGCAAGAGGCTCGCCACGGCGGACTCGTTGTCCGACCTTCACGGACACGGTGCCCTGCTGAAGGTGCTCGTAGATCGCACACCTGCCGTCGCCGATGTCGAGGGCGACGTAATTGCCACTCGCATTTTCGCCGCGATCAGTGGAGGCGTGTTGTCGGGCGTGTCGTCGACGGCGGCGGCAATTTGATGAAGTCGATTGCGAACCCGCCCAGGGACTCTAGCGCGCCCTTCAACCGTGTAGATGGCGGTACGATGCCCACCTTTAGTAGCGGGTCATAGATGGCCACCATGGCGCCCGCGCCGTTCGTCAGCGCGATAGACCAACTGACGAATGCCCGCCTGGTTGAATGTCACCGGCGGGAACGGGACGATCAAGTCGACAGACTGAATCACGCGCACGTGGTGGAAGTTGCGGCGTCGCAATCAGCATCCAAATCGCCAGGCCAGCGATAAGACCCACGAACTGCGGCATCGCGCGATCTTACGCCGCAGTTTGCTCCGAGCTGTGTGTGTCGAGGCGCGGGCCCGGTTTCGTCAATAGGACGGAAATCAATCCGACCGCAGCGCCCGCAGGACATCCACGCGGGACGCGCGCACTGCAGGGATCATCGACGCGGCGACGGCCGCAATGCCGAGGACGATCGCCGCTGCAAGGACCGGCAGCGCGGCCGGAAACCGCACGTGCTGGAAATAGCTCGAAGCGACAGCGGCAATCGCATAGCCGACCGCCACGCCGGTTGCGATACCGGTCGCGACGATCCAGGCTCCCTCTGACAAGACACGCAGGAGCAGATGCCGCGGCGCCGAACCGATCGCCATTCGAATACCGAACTCGCGCGTGCGCGCGCTGACAGAGAACGCCAGCACGCCCGAGACACCCACCAGTGCAATGAGGAGCGCGATGCCGGCGAAGCCGGATACAACGAAGGCGTTCAGGCGCTCCGGCGTCATGAGCTCTGCCCGGATGTCCTCGAGGGTCGCCGGGCGCTCGACCGCCTGGTTCGGCGACAGGTCCCGGATGATCTTCGTCACCGGCAGCTTGAGCGCGTTCGGATCGCCTGACGTGCGCACGAATATGCGCTCCGGCACGTCCCTTCCAGTGTATCGGGCATAGATAGTCATGGCCGGCGTACCGTCCACGCCCTCGTCGTCCACGTCGGCGACGACGCCGACAATACGGGACGCTATGGGTTTCTGGTCGCCCGACTGGCTCAGCCGGCCGGTTCTCCAGAGCTTGCGATTGAGGGCATCGCCGTTCGGGAAGAATCGTTGCGCGATGCGTTGGCTGACGATCACGACGCTTTCGCTGCCGGTGCGATCGTCATCCGTGAACTCGCGGCCGGCAACCACCGGAATCCCGACTGTCGCGAAGAAGCCCGGTCCGACGTTCCGCTCCCTGGCGTATGGGTTCTCTTCTCCGTTGGCCGGCCTGTAGCCGTCGACGCTGAACTGGATCGGGCGCCATCGGCCGGTGTCGCGCCAGGGCACGAACATGCCGCCGACCACACGATCGACTCCCGGCAGTTGCCCGACGCGTTGCGTCACTTCGCGATAAAAGTCCGGTGTCGGTCCCTGCGTCTCGGAGGCAGAGGACCCCAGCGACAACGCCGGAACGTCGAAGGCCAGCACCTGCCTCGTAAGGAAGCCGGTGTTCGCCGTCTGCAGGGCGATGAGCGCCGCGACCAGCAGGCCTGCGCCGGCGAGCAGCACGAACGAGAAGGCAATCTGCGTCGTCGCGAATACCCGCAGGCGACGACTTGTGCCGGGCGTAATCCGAACGCTCCCGGTTGAGGGCCCGAACGCATGGCTCCGCCGTTCGAGCTTCGTCGACGGCAGCCGTGGAACATAGGCGAGCAGCACGGCCGCGGCAAGGGCGAGGCCCGCGCCGACCCAAAGGACGGTGCTGTCGACCGTGACCTCGAGGGCGCGGACGGAAAAGCGTGAGGCAAACTGCGCGACGACCGACACGAGCGGTCGCGCGAGCAGCACGCCGAAAAAGGCGCCGACCCCGCAGAGCACCAGGCTTTCCGCCAGCAGCGTGCGGCGCAGCGCGCCGGTGCTCGCGCCGAGCGCCGCGCGGACAGCCAACTCGCCCTCGCGGCGGACGGACCGGGCCAGGATCAGGTTCGCCACGTTCGAGCACGCGATGACGAAGACAATGCCCGCCGCGGCGAGCAGCAAGAGCAGAATTGTCCGCGCCGGCGCCGTGATCTGATCGCGGAGCGGCGTGACGCTCAACTGGAAGTTGGCATTCGCCGAGTACGCCTCGGGGTACTCGCGGACCATGGCGGCGTATGCAGCAGTCAACTCGGCACGCGAGCCTTCGACCGACGCCCCTGGCGCGAGCCGGCCGAAGAGCTCGGTCATTCGATGCCTGCGCTCGAGGTTCATCGTCGCGTCCTGGTGATGTGGGCTCGTCACCATGTTCGCGATGATCTCGGTGTCCACCGGGTACGGCACGCTTGGCTCGAGGACCCCGACGATGGTGGCCGTCCGCCGACCGAGACGGATCGTCCTGCCGATCACCGAGGGATCGCGGTTGAACGAACTGGTCCAGAATCGATGCGTCAGGACAACCGCTCCGGCCGCTCTCTCGCCGTCGTCCGAGGTGTTCAGCAGGCGGCCCAGCACGGGACGCAGGCCCATGACCTCGAAATACGATCCGCCGACGACACCGGCGTGTATGAGGCGTGGATCGCCCATATCGAGGAGCGTGAAGTCGATCGTCGAGAAATCGCCGAAGGCGGCGATCGTCGTCGAGCGCGCTTTGAGGTCTTTGATTTCCGGCACCGAGAATGTCAGGTTCTCCGTGCCGACGCCCGGCGCACTCTGCCGCAGGTACACCAGGCGATCCTCGCCGCGATTGACGAGCGGGCGCAGCAGCACACCGCGGACGACGCTGAAGATTGCGGCGTTGGCCCCAATCCCGAGAGCAAGCGTCACGACGACGGTCAGCGCGAGCCCCTTGGCGCGGACGAGTGAGCGCAGCCCGATGCGCATCTCCCGTGCGAGAGCCCCGATTGCGTCAAACCAGCGGCTGTACCACACCCGGTGCATCGAGTCGCGGATCGACGGGATGTACCCCAACTCCGTCAGTGCAGCCCTTCGCGCGGCCCCGGGATCCTCGCCGCGCGCAACTCGCTCCTTCACGTTCAGGGCCAGATCAGCGCGGATTTCCTCGTCGAAATCGCGATCGTCGGGTCGCATGCGCTACTCCTTGCCCATCGGCGCGGGATTGCCTGACGAATACCGTGGCCGCGGCCCCCAGAGCAAGGTCCGGAGAATGAGCATCTCGAGGGCCCCTGGAGCAGTTCGAGCCGCGTGTCGTCGGCACGTCTGGCCATAGTGGTAGACAGTCTACGACTTTAGACGTAGACGGTCTACTACCTGTTCCGGCGCGCCAACCAGTCTCATTGGCGACGAGTTGACTTGAGCGCGCGGTCGACAGAGACTGGCGACTTTCCGTGGCGTACGCCGCCAAACACCTCTGGCTCGGTTTCCTGCTGATCGCGCTGGCGTCGGCCATCCTCCTGTTCACCGACCGCGAGCAGCGTCGAGCCTCGGCAGCGGGGGCGACCGTCCTGCGCGTCGCCATCGTGCAGCATGCGAGCACACCGGTCCTGGACGACGGCCTCAGCGGGACGTTGGAGGCGCTCACCGAACGCGGCTATCGGGATGGCGAGCGGCTGAAGATCGATCGGTTCAACGCGAACGGGGACATGCCGACAGGGATCGCCATCGCCCGTCAGGTCACGACCGGCTCCTATGACCTCGTGATCACATCGAGCACGCCGTCGATGCAAGCGGTCGCGAACAACAACCGTGACGGCAACGTCCGGCACGTCTTCACGATGGTGGCCGACCCGTTCGTGGCCGGCATCGGCCTCGACCGCGCGGACCCGATGAAACATCCGCCGTACCTCGTCGGGCAGGGCATCTTCCCTCCCGTTGAACGGGCGTTCCAGATCGCGCGCCAGATGCTGCCTGCGCTCACGACCATCGGCACGGTGTGGAATCCCGCCGAGTCGAACTCGCTGGCGTTCGTGACCCGAGCCCGCGAGGTGGCCAAACAGATGAAGCTCACGCTGCTCGAGGCGAACGCGGACAATGCGTCCGCCGTCAGCGAGGCACTGCGCTCGCTGTACGTCCGGGGCGCGCAGGCGATCTGGGTCGGAGGCGACAACACGGTCATCGCGGCGATCGGATCCGTCATTGCGTCGTGCCAGCGCAGACGCCTGCCCGTGTTCACGATTCTCCCGGGCGCGCCGGATCGCGGGACCCTCTTCGACGTCGGGCCTGATTTCCATCAGGTCGGCCGCCTCGGCGGGTTGCTTGCGGCAGACGTGCTTGCCGGGGCGAACATGGCGCGGATCCCCATTCGCGACGTGGAGGATCTCGTGCCGCCGTATCTTTCGGTGAACACAAAAGTCGTCAAGAACCTCAAAGATCCGTGGCGCGTTCCCGACGAAGTGCTTGCCGCGGCCAACGTCGTCGTCGATGACAGCGGCGTCCACCGGCGCGAGCCCACCGGGTCGTCAGGCCAGCGCGCGGGAGTGAAGTAAGGGAAGCAAGACCTCATGGAAATCACGCGCAAGCGCACGGGCAACTTCGTGGACCTCGAGCTCAGTGGCCGGCTCGATGGCTACTGGTGCGACCATCTCACGGCCGCCTTGAACGAGGTCATCCACGACGGGAGTCATCACCTCAGAGTCGATTGCGCCCAGGTGAACTTTCTGTCGTCCGCCGGTGTGGGCGTCCTCACCAAGTTCTACCGGGAGCTCTCGCGGATCAACGGATCGTTCCAGGTCGTCAATCCGTCGCCGCGTGTCAGCACGGTCCTGAAGCTGACCCGGCTCGATTCGATGCTGATCACGCCGCCAGGCGAAGCCGCGAAGCCCGCGACTCGTGCCCCCGCTCGACGGATTGAGGCCGGCGGCGTCGGGCTCGAGGTGTTCGACCTCGACGGCCTCGCGCGCCTGACGTGCCGGGCGATCGGCTCGCCCGCGCCACTCGCCGCCGGGGCCTTTCGCGAGGATCAGTGCTGCAGCTTCGAACCGGTCGCCCCGGCGCTCGCGGTTGGCGTCGGCGCCTTCGGAGGCAGCTTCGCGGACTGTCAGTCGCGATTCGGAGAGCTGATCTCGGTCACGGGCGTTACCGCGTATCAACCGGGCGACGGGACAAACGTGGCTGACTACCTGCTGGTCACCGGCGGTGACGGCTCCGACATCCGTCTGTTGTACTGCCTGGCTTGTGACGGACGATTCTCGCATCTCATCCGCTTTGACACGACCCAGTACGGCACGAGCGTCGGCCTGTCGCGGCTGATTTCCGGCTGCATGGATGTCATTGAGGCGAACTCGGTCGGTGTCGTGATCGTCGCCGAGACATCCGGCTTGCTGGGAGCCGCGCTACGGCACTCCCCCACGACACCGCCGGACGATGGCGGGTTCTTCTCGCATCCGGGCGTGCGCACGCGACTCACGTTCACGGCCGAGCGGGTGTTTCGCGGAAGTCTGGCGCTGGTTGCCGGTGTCGTCAGGCGCGGCGCCGGTCTGGATCGGGCGGGTGCAGATCAACTCCGGCCGATCGCGACGGACGTGCTCGGTCACTTCCATGCCGCTGCTTTCCGCTTCCGTCCGCTTCGCAAAGGGATGATCGCGCTCAATGAGACGGTGGCGGGATTGTTCGAACCGGACCAGTTGCTCGGCGTCCTGCATCTGCTCCACGACGATCGCGGGGCCGCCGGCGCCGGCGAGAGCGAGTTCGTCACAGGCGCCTGCTGGGTCGCGCCGATCGCCGACGACCGGGCCGCATAGGGCCGGCCTTCCAATCCAGGTACCACCTTCATGCTCCTGCTCATTGGCGCGTTCACGATCGGGCTCATTCTGTCGCTGCTGGCGCTCGGCGTGTTCATCAGCTTCAGGATCTTCGAGTTTCCGGATATTACAGCCGAAGGTTCAATCACGCTGGGCGGGGCAGTCGCCGCGGCGATGATCGTGTCCGGCGTCCACCCGCTCCTCGCGTCCGCGGCGGCGTTCGCCGCGGGAACCGTCGCCGGCACGGCGACCGGTGTTCTCCACACGAGATTCAAGATCAACAGCCTCCTCGCAGGCATCCTCGTGATGACGTCGCTCTACTCGGTGAATCTCCACATCATGGGGCGCAGCAACGTGCCGCTGCTCTCCGAGCGGACGCTCGCGTCGATGGCTGAAACAGCCGCCCGTCGGGTGCTTGGCTCCGGGACTCTCCACCTGGCCGGCTGGGAAGTCAGTGCGCGCGACGTCGGCGTGCTGATCCTCGTGCTCGGCGCGGCGGTCGGCGTCTCCGTGGCGCTCTACCTGTTCTTCCGGACGAACATCGGGACGGCGATGCAGGCTGCCGGCGACAACGCGCAGATGATTCGCGCCCTCGGCGTCAACGTCGAGAACATGATCGTCCTCGGCCTGGCCGTATCGAATGGCCTCATTGCTTTGGCCGGCGCGCTGCTCACGCAATATCAGGGGTTCGCGGACGTGCAGATGGGCATCGGGATGGTGGTCTGGGGTCTCGCCAGCGTCATCATCGGCGAGGCGCTCGTGGGCGTACGTGACCTCGGATACGTCATCGTCGGTGCGATCATGGGGTCGGTCCTGTTCCGGTTGATCGTCGCTCTCGCGCTGCGCGGCGGGCTGGACCCCAACGACCTGAAGCTGATCACCGCGGTGTTCGTGTTCCTTGCGCTGGTCGCGCCGCGGCTCACGCGGCTGCGGCGGCGGGCGCGCGCGGTCGAGGGCTGACGCGATGCTGCAGATTCACGGGGCGTTCAAGACATTCAATCCCGGGACACCCAACGAGGTTCGCGCGCTCCGCGGCGTCGATCTGTCGATCGAGGAAGGCTCGTTCGTCATCGTGATCGGGTCGAACGGCTCGGGAAAATCGACGTTGCAGTCGGCGATCGCCGGCGGATTCCTCCTGGACAGCGGTACGCTGACGCTCGATGGGAAGACGATCACCTCGTGGCCCGAGCACCGGCGCGCCGCGTTCATCGGCCGCGTCTTTCAGAATCCGTTCAGCGGAACGGCGCCGTCGATGTCCATCGCGGAGAATTTCGCGCTCGCCGCGCGCCGCGGCCGGCCGCGTGGTCTCGGCTGGACGCTATCCCGCTCGATGCTCCGTGAAATCCACGACGCGGTCCATCGCCTCAACATCGGCCTCGAGGACCGGCTGGAACAACCGATTGGCACGCTGTCCGGCGGTCAGCGGCAGGCGCTCACCCTGCTGATGGCGTCGTGGCGCAAGCCGAAGCTGCTGCTCCTGGACGAGCACACCGCGGCGCTCGACCCCAAGAGTGCCGATCAGGTCATTCGCTTGAGCGAAGAGATCGTCGCGCGCGACAAGCTGACGACCCTGATGGTGACGCACTCGATGCAGCAGGCGACGCACCTCGGCGATCGGCTCGTCATGATGCATCGGGGCAAGGTCATTCACGACTTCCGCGGCGCCGACAAGGAACGGCTGCGGGAGGACGATCTCCTCAACCGGTTCGAGGACGTCCGCCGGGCCGAGCAGCTCGATGAATCGGCCGCCGAGATGCTGCAGCGGCTGTATGTTTAGACCTCGGGTTTCGTGAGCGGCATGTCGACTGTGAGTAACTGGCCGACACCGAAACCCGAGGTCTTAGACTGCTGAAATATTGAACGGCGGCCCTGTGTAGCGCGATTGCGAGATCACCTCTCTCGCATCGTCGGGATACCTGGAGATATAAGCGGTCATCGCCGCGTGCAGGTTGTCGAAGGCGACGCCCCCCCGGCTGACATAGCGTTCGAACTCCGACCCGGACCATCGGCCGTAGCCCAGAAACCTCATCACCGCGGACAGCTCGACAGCGATGCGCGGATCAGGATTGAAGGATTTGAACGCGTCGTGCCTTTCCTTCAACTGAATATGAGTCGGCGCGGTCGCCTGTTCTCTGAACGCGACCCAGGCAGTCCGGAACTTGATGTAGAGGTCCAACGCCTTCCGGCATTTCAGCTGATCTTCGGTCACGGTCGTTCCGCTCCGTGAATGATGTTAGAGCCGATTCGAACCGCTCTAGCGCCCTGCATGCCGCAATTCCGCTTCGATCGCCGCCTGACCGTTCCGTCTGGCCCAGGCGAGCGGTGTCGCCCACGGCTCGGCGTCCGGCTCAACAGGATCCGCGCCCCGCTCGAGGAAGAGCTCCACGAGCGGCATTTGTCCCCAGCGGCAGGCCCAACCGAGCGGCGTACTTTTCAGGAAGTTGTCGCGCAGGTCGAGCCTTGCACCGGCGTCGAGGATCGTCCTGGCGAACGCCACCCGCTCGGCAGGCGCCAGGTTGCCGCGCGCGACGATGTTGTGGAGGGGGGTCAGGCCGAACTGCTGCCGATCGGTGGCACGCCCTCGCAGATCGGGATCGCAGCGAGTGAGAAGCAGACGAAAGCACGCGAGATATGGGCTGTCCGCCCACGAGCTGTCAGACGCCTCGCTGTCGTGACGGAGTGTCTGCTCGAGCATCCAGAACCATCGGATGTCGTCGCGCGCCCAATCGAGCTTCTCGAGAGCCAGACGCACGATTTCAGTGTGACCTTCACGCGTCGCGCCGGAGAGCAGCTGCTCGGCAATGGACACCTCATCGCCTTCACTGCGACAGGGAGCCTCTCCGGCAAGGATCCGGCGCGCGAGATTGACTGAGCCGGTCGCGCCGACCGTTCCCGCAGTCGGGACGCCGCCGTGCCGCTCGAGCAGCGCGATCATCTTCGCGTCGCCGCGTTCGTACGCGGACATCACCGGGTCGCCGCTCGCGTAGATTGACGCGTTCGCGTCGGCGCCGCGCTGCAGCAGCATCTCGGCCATGTCGTACCGGCCGAGATTCACGGCAGCCTGGAGCGCCATGCCCCATGAGAACGCGGGGTCCTCGTCGCCCTCAGTGAATCGGATACGTTCATTCGGATCGAAGCCCCAGTCGAGCAAGGTGGAGAGCACTTCCGGCCGGTCATGCGTGACCGCAATCCGAACCAGGCCGCCGGAATCCTCGATGTGGTTCGAGAGCTGGCCCGCAGCGTGGCTCGCCGCGAGCCAGTCTTCGTCACCGAGGACGACCGCGGCGGCTGGTGTCATCGTCGCACCTCGGGCCAGCAACAGGCGGATCACATCCACCGCGCGGGCCGTGTCAGTCTGGTACCACCGGTGCGCAGCGGCGTCGATCGGTGTGAGACCGTGATACGCGCGGTCGTTCGGATCGGCGCCCTGATCGAGCAGCCGCGCGACCTCGCCGCGATCGAACGCAAAGGCCGCGCGGTGCAGCGGCGACGGCTCGTGGGGCATTCTCCCGGTCGGCCCCCGACGCTTTCCTTCTTCTTCTTCGATGATGCGGACGATCTCGCCGCTGCCGCTCTGCCTGGCAATCTCGTACGCGGTCGTCGCGTCCCTATACGGGTAGACCCCCTGCCTCGCGCTGGCGCCGTGCTCCATCAGAATCCGCACCATCCGCGGTGCGCGCGTTAGCACCGCGTGATGCAGCATGTGCAGGTTGTCGGTCGACATCTGCGCCAGCTCAGGCCTCGCCGACAGCAGCGCCCGCACATCGTCCAGCTTGTCGTCGCGGATAGCCTGAACGAGCCGCCGGACCGTGGCACCGTCGACGAAGGCCTTCAACTTCAGCCAGCTCTCGAATCCGTACGCGCGCGCGAGCGTCAGCTGTGCATCGTGCAGCGCGAATGTCGCGGGATCCGCGTCGCGATAGTGCGTATGGATCTCGGCCGCTGCCGACGCGCTTCCGGATCTGAATCCGTCGAGCAGTTCCTTCGCCTGACGCTTCAGTTGATCGAGATTCGGTTGGTCAGAAAGCGTGCGGGTGGGAGCAGGGCGTCGCGTCATGATGAGCTCCTTTCCGGGCGGCCTCTGGCCGTCCATGCGCCCGGTGTCCGCTCACTCGGGCAGAAAAGAGTTCATCGGTGCTTTGCTGATGGGCTCGATATCAGGTGGACGCAGTCCTTCCCGCGGACACGGTAGCGCCCTGAAACGCA